>NZ_QBUE01000010.1:0-173115 GCF_003058045.1 Novosphingobium sp. GV079
GCCCCGATCGGGGCCCCTGTGCTTTGAATCTGCCGCAACGTCAGTGGCCTACTTTTACTCCGCCACAGTGGCCGGTTTTTGCTCCGCCGTTGACAAGCGCCTGCAGTCGATCATCGATGCCTTCATGCGGCATCGTTATGGCGCTCGTTCCGAACAGCTCGATCCCGACCAATTGCAACTGGGCCTCGAAGATGTCGAGACAGCGCTCGGCCAGGCCCGTGCCGCGCGCGAGGCCGCGGCAGGACATGCCGGGTCCGACCGGCCGCGCAAGACCAACCGGGGTTCGCTGCCCGCGCATCTCGAACGGATCGAGCAGATCGTGGATGTCGAGAGCGTCGATGGCATCCGGCCATGCCCATGCTGCGGCGGCACACTCCACCAGATCGGCGAGGACGTGTCCGAACGCCTGGACGTCGTGCCGACCACGTTCCGCGTGCTGGTTACGCGCCGGCCGCGTTATGGTTGCCGCTCATGCGAGGGCGCGGTCGTGCAGGCTCTGGCGCCGGCCCGGATCGTCGAAGGCGGTATCCCCACCGAAGCCCTGATCGCGCAAGTGCTGGTCGCCAAGTACGCCGATCACCTGCCATTGTACCGCCAGGCGCAGATCTACGCCCGGCAGGGCATAGATCTCGATCGCTCGACCCTGGCCGACTGGGTCGGGAGGGCCGCCTGGTATCTGCGACCTTTACGCGATCATACCCTCGAACGACTGCGACGATCCGAGCGGCTGTTTGCCGACGAAACGACGGCACCGGTGCTCGATCCCGGGCGCGGTCGGACCAAGACCGGCCAGCTATGGACCTATGCCCGCGACGATCGGCCATGGGGCGGCGGCGATCCGCCAATGGTCGCCTATGTCTATGCCGCCGACCGCAAAAGCGAGCGAGCCGAAGCCCATCTTGGCGACTTCGCCGGCATCCTGCAGGTCGATGGCTATGGCGGTTATGCCGCACTCGCCAAGCGTCGCCAACAGGTGAGCCTGGCGTTCTGCTGGGCACACGTGAGACGCAAATTCTTCGAACTGGCCGACACGTCCCCGGTCGCGACCGAAGTGCTGCGCCGCATTACCCTGCTCTATCTCGTTGAGAAGGAAGTGCGCGGCCAATCGGCCCACCAGCGCCGAGACGTTCGCAACGAGCGCAGTCGCGTCATCATCGACGATCTACACCGACACCTCGAGGCCCGCGCCTGCCAGGTCAGCGCTAAGGCCAAGCTCGGCGAGGCAATCCGCTATGCGCTCACCCGTTGGGAGGGCTTGTCCCGCTTTCTCGACGACGGCCGTATCGACCTCGACAGCAACTCTGTGGAACGCAGCATCAGGCCCCTGGCCCTCAATCGCAAGAGCGCCCTGTTCGCCGGCTCCGATGAGGGCGGCGACAATTGGGCCGTCATCGCCACGCTCATCGAGAACTGCAAGCTCTCCGGCATAAATCCTCACACCTGGCTGACCAAAACCCTCACCAAGCTGGCCAACGGCCATCCCGCAAACAGCGTCGGCCAACTCATGCCATGGACCGACGTGGGCTGAGAACACCGCTTACGATCGGCCATCAGTCGCTCGACCGTGCAACGTGCGACCTTGAAGCCTTCGCGCTGCATTTGCCGCCATACCTTGCGTGCGCCGTAGACGTTGAAGTTCTCGGCAAAGATACGCAGGATATCTGGCTTGAGTGCATCATCCTTGCGCGCTCGCACCGAACGGCGTGCCGGATTGCGGCGCTGCGCCACGCGTTCATGATAGCCAGATGGGGCGACCTGCAGGGTCCGGCAGATCGGCTCGACCCCATACTCAGCACGATGATCGTCAATAAATGCAGTCACTTGCGGAACGGGCGGTCGAGCTCCGCCTGGGCAAAATATGCTGACGCCTTGCGCAAGATCTCGTTGGCTTGCCGCAGTTCACGGTTCTCCCGCTCCAGCGCCTTCAGCTTCGCCGCTATCTCGCTTGGCACGCCCGCACGCTGACCGCTCTCGACCTCCGCTTTCTTGATCCATTCATTGAGGGTGTGGGTCGAGCAGCCAATCTTCTCCGCCACCGACACCATCGCTGCCCAGCGGGAAACATGCTCCTTCTCCCCCTCCAAAACCAAGCGCACAGCACGCTCGCGCACTTCAGGGGCAAATTTGTTCGTCGTCTTGCTCATAGACCTGTCCTCTCAGGAGTTCAGGTCTCCGGCAATCCCGGGGCGCATCAGACCGTATCGGCAAGGGCCATCCGATCAGCCGGATCGATGAGCTGTTGCCTTGGAACTGGCGTCCATATTAATCCTCAGCCTCCAACAGAAACAAACCGATGCGATCATCGTCCATGCTGACGTAAGCCGCTTCGACAGTTGAGGTCGTTATAGGATTCCACTCGTTTCCTACAACATTGGCCAGATTGGTCACCGCCGAGCCTTTGAATAGCGAATAGAAGCCCTCGGAACAGTTCCTAGCCTCGCCGTCAGGTAGCCAATCGATATTGTGACCGACAAGGTCTCTTTTAAGAATATTGGTTAGATAGCCTGCTGGATCAGATCCCTTCTCACCGAGATCGACCCAACCATCGCCAATTGGCGTAAAGCCGAGTTTTTTGACAAATAAGTCCGCTGCTTCACGCGGTGAACCGGGGTATTCGGCTCGCCTTCCTTGGCGAACCGTTACTTCTGCCTCACCACCCAGCAATGCAGTGGCAGCCCGAGCGAACCTATCGAAATCGTCCATAGCGACACATAAGCGCAATTCCGGAATACACACAACGGAACGCTATCGAAACCTGTCGCCCCTCCACGCGCGAGACCGTACGCTTACGCCCCTTCGCATACCCCAGATTTTGAAATTGCATCAAGATATTGAAAACAATAAACATTGTTGTGGGTTGTGGCTCTACCATCGGCGCTTCTTGCCCTCGAAGCCGTCCTTGACGCGATCAATCCATGCGACAATCTCGCGCTCGCTCCAACGGGCCGTGAAGGGCGACAGCTTGTAGGGTGCTGGAAAATCCGCCCGCTTGATCAGCCGGTAGATCATCGTCTTGCCGAGGCCCACGCGGCGCTTCACCTCGTCGATCCGCAGCAGCCGATCGCATCCCTCCGGCGACAGCGTCATTTTGACTTCTCGCGGGCAAGGGCCTCGCGGGCGCGGACGAAGCCGCGATCGCTGTCCAGAAACGCGGACAAGATTGCCGGGATCAGCTCGGCGACGGGTTCCTCGCGGCCATAGGTGTCGGCGTAGATCCGGGCATAATCGGTCAGGGCAAGGTGCAGGTCGGGCATCACCATGACCGTCAGCTTCACCGGTGTGCGATCCGGTATGCGGGCCAGCTTGAGTTCGGGCATCGAAGGCCTCCTATGGCTTCCAGGGTGCCAGGATCAGATCGCGATGGACGACAAGCCACACGGGCGCGCCGGGCCGTATCGTGATCGTGGGTTGGATTTGCAGATTGCGGGATGTGATCTGGTCGCCGGCACGGGACACGTTCTGTTGCGTCGATTCCCGGATCGCCTGGACGAGGTCGCTCTCGCCGGTGAATGTCAGGTTCGACCCTACGCCGAGCATGGTCGAGATTGCCACACCCTTAAGCAGTGCCCAGGTGTGCCGATCGACCTTGTCCGCCAGGCCGGCATAGCCCGACGGATCGGTAGCCGGCACGTTGTCGATCCGGATCGAGCTGCCATCAGGCATGACAATCCGCTGCCAGACGACCAGCGCACGGCTCTGCCCGAAGGCCACCACCGAATCGTAGCTGCCGATCAGCCGCGCGCCTTGCGGAATGAGCAGGATCTGCCCCGTGGCGCTGTCATAGGTGTTTTCGGTGACCTGGGCGGTGACCAGCCCCGGCAGGTCGGAACGCAGCCCCGTAATCAGGCTTGCCGCAATCACGCTGCCCGCCGACAGGGTATATGGTGATGGTGGTGGCGTCAGGACATGAGGATTGACTTCGCCGCGTGGATCGAGGTTGCCGACGAATGCCTCTTTGCGCGCCTGCGCATTGGGATCGGTTGCAGGATCGAGCGTCAATTGGAGTGGACTGGGCTGGGCGCTCTCTGCGGCCGATACGCTCACCGCCGGTGTCTCGGCGGAAGCCGCTGCCTGCCGGTTCTGCACCAGCAGACCGGACTCGCGCGCTGCCTTCACCTCGGCGAGCTGGCGTTCACGCTCAGCCGCTTCGGCCTGCTGGCGCTGCTGGTCGCTCGGGTCGATCGCGGTCGCAAGCTGCTGCTGGCGATCGAGGATCGGCTTGCCAAGATCGCCGGGCAGGGGCGGCCCGAGCCGTGGCACATCGCCGTAGCTTGCCGGCAATCCGTTCAACGTGTCGCTGGCGGGACGCTGATCGGGCTGGGAGAGTTCCTCCTGGCCCGCGGCACCGTGGAACAGGCGCGGCTTCAGCGCCAGCCAGGTCACCGTCACGAGGCCGATCGATCCTACGGCCGCGATAGCGATGATGACGCTGCGCTTGAACCGGATCGCGCGCGGCGGTCGCGCACGCAGCGCCAGGCTCTCGGGGTCAAGCTTGGCAGGCGGTGTCGCGGCTGCTTCGGTCACGACGGCCTCCGCTTGCTGGTCGCTTCACCGGTCCGGCTGATCCGCACCACGTCCTGATGCTTGAGTCCAAGACGCAGCTCCGCCGCATCGAAGAGCCGGTCGACGACGTAGTAGCGCCCCTGCACGCGGTAGTTGACCAGTTCGGCCTTGCCTTTGGCGTCGACCAGGAACAAGGGCGGCGCCTCGCTTTGGGTGAGACTGGCCGGGAACTCGATGAACGTCTGGCGCCCGTCATCGAACGCGCGCAGCGGTCGCCAGGCCGGCGTGTCGCCGGAGATGGCGTAGCCGAAGTGCAACTGGTCGACGGCAAGCCCGGTTGCCACCGGTTGCGCCGCGCGCGCCGCTTCGGCGGCAGCCTTGAGCGCGATCAGCGCGTCCTGCGGATAGGTCCACGATAGTGCCGCCATGGCGGTGTGCGCGGTGCTGCTCAGCGCCAGATGATAGGTCCGCCGATCGGTGGTGATGATGACATTGGTGGCGAGCCCGGCCGTAAATGGCTTGATCAGCACATGGGTACGCTTGGGCTCACCCGAACCGCTGCTATTCCCTCCGGACGTGGTGTCGCCGATCACCCAGCGTACGGTGTCGCCCGCCGCGACCGCTACCAGTCCCTCGCCGGGCTGGAGCGCGACGTCGGTCACTTGCTCGGGCGCGGTCAGCACATGGTAGATCACGCCGTCGCTGTAGGGAAAGACCTGCACGGCATTGAGATAGCTGCCGGTCGCCGGTTCGAGTGTCGCGGCGTGATTGGCGGCCCGGACACGCCGTTCGGCGGGGGAAGGGGAGACAGGACGGCGACGCGGGACCGGCGTGGCAGCCTTTGGTGGCGGAACGACAGGTCCGCTCGGCGGCTTTGCGACAACGGCCGATGGCGCGGCTGCCTTGGCAGGCAGTGACGGAGCGGTCGATGTGGTCTGGGGGGCGGCGGGAGCAGCGACGGCCAGTGCCGTCACCGCGAGAAAAGCGGTTTTCATGGCTGGGGCTCCTGATTGGCGGCGGCACCGAGATTGGGATCGAGCGGCGAGCTGGTGGGGATGCTGGCCGGCGGCGGCAGCGCACCGCGCGTCGGCGTGATAGCCGTTGGTGGTGCTGGGGACGAAGCAACCGGTTCGAGCTCGCGGCTCCAGTCGATGGCATCGACATAGATTTCCAATGGGTTCTTCCGCAGCGTATCGGCGCTGGTCGGCGGGCACCATCAGGATTGTCAGGATCGCGGTCCAATGCGCGGTTCCTGCCTGGGCGCCGCGCTCATAGGCGGTCTCGACCCATTTGAGACGAGAACATGCGCCAACGCCTTTGGCCGCGAACGGCTTGGACATGCGCGTCGGCCACCCGGCCTGGTGATGGCGGATCGATTTCGTCTCGCACGAGGTTCTCACGCCTCGGCGCCATGCAACCATGGCGCACGCACAGCTTACCGCTCGCTCGCGCCGACGCAAGCCCCTGAAAAAGCGCTCATGTTCAAAATCATAGGCGGTTTTTGCGCAATGCCCGGCGAGATCGTGCTTGATGAGAATTCCGGTGCAGTCGCGATAGTTCGCGGTAGGAAGGTAAGGGCTGAGTGGTTCATTTTACCAGCCGCAGCATGGGCCGGACTGGCGTTGATGGTGGGGCCGATCGTTTGAACGGGCTGAGTTTGCTGGGAAGCGGGAGCAGGGCGTCTGGCTCGATCAGCCCCCGCGTAACCAGTCCTGCCCAGATGGTCGCCAGTTCCCGCCGCCGTTCCATATAGGCCGCTCGGTTGTAAGCGCCCTCAACCTTGTTGGTCGGGACATGCGCCAGCATCAGATCGATGACCTCGCGATCATCGGGGCGCCCATGCGTCTTGGCCCATTCGTTCATGATCGTCGAAAAGGCAGCGCGAAAGCCGTGGGGCACATGGCGGCCATGATACCCCGCCCGATTGAGCAAATACCACAAGGCGTTCTCGCTCATCGGGCGATGGGCCTGGCGATTGCCTGGGAAAACCAGTTCGCCGCGACCGCTCAGCTTCCACGCTGCGCGCAGTACGGCGACGCTCTCGGGGGCGAGGGGCACCAGATGATCGCCCCCGGCCTCGTCTTTGCGGTCCCGGTCTCCCTTCATGCGCGCAGCCGGAATGCGCCAGAGGGGCAGTGGGCCATCGAGATTTTCGAACTCCGGCCACATTGCACCGCGCAGTTCACCCGGGCGCACTGCCGTCAGCGCGATCAGGCGAAGCGCGAGGCGTGTAATGGGCCGCGCGAAGTCATCGTCCACCTTCGCCAGCATCCGGCGCAGTTCGGCAATATCCGTAATCGCGGGTTGGCGCCCTTTCTTGGGCATCGGCTTTAGCGCGGCGCCAACTTTCTCGGAAGGATCGGATTGGGCAATGCCACTGGCGATCGCATAAGCGTAGATCGCAGAAATCCGCTGCCGCACGCGCTTGGCTGTCTCGATGGCAGAGCGCTGTTCGATGGCGCGCAGCACTTCCAATATCTTGGGTGGCGTTATCGCCGTGATCGGCAACGAACCGATGGCCGGGAAGATGTCCCGCTCCAGCGACCGGATGACGTCGGCGGCATGAACCTTGGCCCATTGCGGCGCATTGATCTCGTGCCAGGCCCGCGCGACCTTCTCGAACGTGTTGCGCGAAGCCTCGACATTGGCCTTGATCTTGAGTTTCTTCTCGACCGTGGGGTCCAGGCCTTCGGCGAGCAGCCGACGCGCGTCGTCCCGCTTCTCCCGCGCCGCGATCAAGCTGACGAGGGGGTAGGGCCCCAGGGACAGCGTCTTCTCTTTCCCGTCGAATTTGAACTTCATCCGCCAGAGCTTCGCGCCCTGGGGTGAAACGTAAAGATAAAGCTGGTGCGCATCCGCAAGCTTATAGGCCTTTGGCCCGGGCTTTGCCGCGCGGATTTTGGCGTCGTTCAACATGGCGTTCGGATACCCCATTTCTGAGACCCGATACCCCGTTTTCATACCTCACGACCAGCGGAGGGGCACGAACCGATAGGAACGAGCCGAAGCGGGAAATCCTCGATTTTATAAGGGTTTTGTCAATCCCAGTGGACTTCTGGGGACCCCTGGGAACGGGGGGCTGGCGGAGACGGAGGGATTCGAACCCTCGGTACCGGATTTACCAGTACGACGGTTTAGCAAACCGTTGGTTTCAGCCACTCACCCACGTCTCCGGATCGCAGCGGCGAGGGCGGCCTATAACGGGGGTTGTGGGGCGGGGCAAGCGCTGTCTTGTGATTTTTCCCCAGGCTGGCGCAGAGGGCTGTGGACAGCTTTGTGTGGCAGTGTGGTGCCGCCCTTTCGGCTGGCTGGCGCGGTGCGTGGCCGGTTGGGCGCAATTTCGACTCGGCTCATCGCCCGTTCATTGTGGTGGGGCAAACCTGTGGCGGATGGAAACAATCGGATTGCCGTGGCGCCACCTTGGCGCCATGTCGAACCACCATTGAGCCGGGTCACTGCCGCAATCGGCGCTCGCAGTTAGGGGACGGGAAACAAGATGAAGCGTGCCATCCAATATCGCCTGGCCCTGGGGCTGGCGGGTCTTTCCCTGCTTGCCGCCCCGCTGGCCCAGGCGCAGGTCCAGACGATCGATCCCAATTCGGCGATCGACAGCGATCTGGCGCCACAGCCCGGCACCACGCCGGCCGCACCGCGCGCCACGCCGGTGCAACCCAACCCGGCCCCAGCCCCCGCCACGCCAGCGCCCTACACCCCGCCGCCAGCGACACCGCCGGCAAGTGGCGCGCCCTATGCCAGCCCCGCGCCGATGGGCGCCGCCCCGCCGCCGGCCGGCACTGCCGGTGCGCAACCGGGCGCGGCCGGGCAATCTTGGCATGAAGACGATCTGATCGGCGCGGCCGAGGGCGTGTTCGGCAAGGGCGCCAAGGGCCTGGCCATGATGATCCGCGACATCCTGAAAAAGCAGGGTGAGCCGGTGGGCTATATCACCGGGCGCGAAGCCGGCGGCGCCCTGGTGGTCGGGCTGCGTTATGGCTCGGGCACGCTGCACCACAAGGTGGAGGGCGACATGCCGGTCTATTGGACCGGGCCTTCGGTGGGATTCGATGCCGGGGCCAATGCCGGCAATACCTTTGTGCTGGTCTATAATCTTTATGACACGGCCGACATGTACCATCGCTTTGGCGCGGGCGAGGGGCAGGCCTATCTGATCGGCGGCTTCAATGTCAGCTATCTCCGCCGCGGTGATGTGGTGCTGATCCCGGTGCGCATGGGCGCGGGCCTGCGCCTGGGCATCAACGCGGGCTATATGAAGTTCAGCCGCAAGCAGACGTGGATGCCGTTCTAAGGGGGATGCCATTCTAAGCGCGTTGCCGTTCTGATTGCCTGGCGCCTTGGCGCAGCGGGGTGCAAACCCTCTTGCGCCGGGGCGCCGGCGGCGGCATGGGGGCGGCGTTCCTTTCAGACAGCCGTGAAAGAAAATCCCCATGCTCGAAAACCTGGCTCCGCAACCGGCCGATGCCTTGCTGGCGCTAATCAAGCTGCACAATGCCGATCCGCGCGATACCAAGATCGACCTTGGCGTGGGCGTCTATCGCACCGCCGATGGCGCAACCCCGGTGTTCAAGGCGATCAAGGCCGCCGAAGCCAAGCTGCTCAACGAGCAGGACTCCAAGGCCTATCTTGGCCCTGAAGGCGACATGGGCTTTGTCAACGCGCTGGTCCCCTATGTGTTTGGCGCCGATTTCGATGCCGCCAAGGTAGATGGCATGCAGGCGCCGGGCGGCACCGGCGCGGTGCGGCTGGCGATCGAAGTGGCCAAGCGCGCGGGCGTGAAGCGCGTGTGGATGGGCACCCCTTCGTGGCCCAACCACGCCCAGATCGTGGCGGCCGCCGGGCTCGAACTCAAGACCTTCAAGCACACCGCCGCCGATGGCACGGCCGATCTCGCCGCGCTCAAGGCCGCGCTGGAAGAGGCCGAGGCGAGCGACCTGGTGCTGCTGCACGGCTGCTGCCACAACCCCACCGGCGTGGATTACACCCCGGCGCAGTGGGACGAAATCGCTCCGCTGCTGGCGGCCAAGGGCGTGCTGCCGCTGATCGACCTGGCCTATCAGGGCCTGGGCGAGGGCATGGAAGCCGATGCCTATGGCCTGCGCAAGGTGCTTGCCGCCGTGCCCGAGGCGCTGGTCGCCTATTCGTGCGACAAGAACTTTGGCCTCTATCGCGATCGCGTTGGCGCCTTCTATGCCGTGACGGCAGACAAGGACGCCCTTGCCAAGGCCATGTCGAACGGTGCCACCATTGCCCGCGCTTCGTGGTCGATGCCGCCCGATCATGGTGCGGCTGCCGTGCGCCTGGTCCTGTCGGATGCCGAACTGACCAAGCTGTGGCTGGCAGAGCTGGACGAAATGCGCGACCGCATGCGCTGGGTGCGTGACCAGCTGGCCGCCGCCGGCCAGGTTGGCCCCATCGCCATGAACGTGCTGGGCACGCAGAACGGCCTGTTCTCGATGCTGCCGCTGTCGCCCGAGCAGATCTTGACGATCCGCGAGCGCCATGGTGTCTATATGGCCGGCACTGGCCGTATCAACATCGCCGGCCTTACGACGGGCAACATCGCCCAGTTCATCGAAGCCCTGCGCGACGTCGCCACGGCCTGATGCAACCGATGGCGGGCCGGGATGCTGCAACACACCTGTGGCAGCGTCTCGGCCTGCGCATTCCCCTGATCCAGGCACCGATGGCGGGTGTATCCACGCCGGCCCTGGCGGCGGCGGTGTCAGATGCCGGCGGCCTGGGCTCGATCGCGGTGGGCGCCACCGATGCGCCCGGCGCACGCGCCATGATCGCCGCCCTGCGGGCTGCCACTGGCGCTGCATTCAACGTCAATGTTTTCGTCCATGCCACGCCGCGCGTCGACACCGTGCGCGAGGCAGCCTGGTGCGCGGCGCTGGCGCTGCAATTCGCCGCGTTCGGGGCGCGGCCGCCCGAAGAACTGGCCACCATCTATCGCAGCTTTGCCGACGATGCCGCCATGCAGGCGCTGTTGGTGGAACTGGCGCCGCCGATGGTCAGCTTTCATTTCGGGCTGCCTGCCGGCGATGTACTGACGGCCCTGCGTGGTGCAGGGTGCGTGCTGGCGGCCACCGCGACCAACGTGGCCGAGGCCCGCGCGATCGCCGATGCGGGCCTTGACCTGATCATTGCGCAGGGTTGGGAGGCCGGCGGCCATCGCGGCATGTTCGATCCTGCGGCGCCCGATGCCAGGCTGCCGACGCGCGACCTGGTGCGTGCCGTGCGCCGCGAAACTGTGCTGCCGGTTGTGGCCGCCGGTGGTATCATGACCGGGCAGGGCATGCGCGCGCCGATGGCGCGATGGCCGCGCAACTGGGCACGGCCTTTGTCGCCTGCCCGGAAAGCGCGGCACGGCCCGGCTATCGCGCGGCGCTGCTGGCCGCGCGCGACACGGTGATGACCAGCGCCATTTCCGGCCGCCCGGCACGGTGCCTGGCCAACCGCTTCACCGCCTTGGAACACTTGCCACCGGTGCCCGATTATCCCCGTGCCTATGCCGCCGGCAAGGCGCTGGATGCCGCCGCCCAGGCGCACGGTGAAGACGGCTTTGGCGCGCAATGGGCCGGCAGCGGCGTGGCCCAGGCGCGGGCCATGCCCGCCGCAGACCTGGTGGCGCAACTGGTGCGCGAGATGGCTCAGGCCTGACGCGACAGGCTTTGCATGCGCTGCAGATAGCGGGCCAGGACATCGATCTCGAGGTTGACCTGGCGCCCGGGCGCAAACTGGCCCAGCGTGGTGATCTGCGCGGTGTGGGGAATGATGTTGAGTGCGAAATGGCAGGTGCCGTCGCTCTGGTCGGCCACCTCGTTCACCGTCAGGGACACACCATCGACGGTGATCGAGCCCTTGGGCGCGATATAGGGTGCAAGGGCTGGCGGGGCGGCAATGATCACGCGCAGGCTACCGCCTTCGGGGGTGATGCTGGCGATCTCGCCCAGCGCATCGACATGGCCGGTCACGATGTGCCCGCCCAGTTCATCACCCAGGCGCAGCGCCGGCTCTAGATTGGTCGGCGCGCCGGCCTGCCATTGTACCGGGGCAGTGCGGCTGATGGTTTCGCCCGAAACGTCGACGGCAAACCAGGCCTCGCCGGCAACGCCGCCCTTTTCCACCACGGTGAGGCACACGCCCGAGCAGGCGATCGAGGCGCCGATGGCGATGCGCGCCGGGTCCATCGCACAGGAGATCGTCACGCGCTTGTCGCCCTTGTCGGCAATGGCAATCACGTTGCCCACTTCGGTGACGATCCCGGTAAACATGGCGCTTGGCTTTCCTTATGCGTTAGCGGCGGCGGTGGTAGACGGTGAGGGTGTCGCTGCCAAGCCGGCATGCGGGGCCCATGTCCCATCGGCCATGGGCATTGCCCAGCGTTTCCAGCCCGAGATCGCCCACGGCGGCAAGGCCGGGGCCGACCAGGATCGGCGCGCGATAGAGCAGCAGGCGATCGACCATATCGGCCTTGAGGAACGTAGCGGCAGCGCCCGCGCCCCCTTCAACGAACAACCACTGCGCATCACCAAAGGCGCCGGGCGCGGTAATATCGGCCACGGCGCGCCAGCCCTGGGGCGCGGAGCCACGGGTCAAGACCCAGCGCTGCGGGCTGCGGGCTTCCAGCCCGGGCAGCCGCACATCGAGCCGGGGAACATCGGCGCGCAGCGTGCCACCGCCCACCAGGATGGCGTCGGCCCGCGCGCGCTCGGCATGGCAATGGGCACGCGCCTCTGGCCCGGTGATCCACTGGCTTTGCCCGTTGGCAAGCGCGATCGCGCCATCGAGTGTCAGTGCGAGCTTGAGGGTAACGTGCGGGCGGCCCGCCGTGGTGCGCAGCAGGAAGCCGGCCAGCGCCGTCGCACAGGGCGCGGATGGCACGAGATCTGTGGCAATGCCTGCTGCGCGCAGCCGCGCGATGCCGGCGCCAGCGGTGCGCGGATCGGGATCGGTTTGCCCCACCACCACCCGCGCCGGGCGGGCGGCCACCAGCAGATCGGCGCAGGCCGGTCCGCGGGCAGAAGTGTGGGCGCAGGGTTCAAGGCTGACATAGACGGTGGCGCCCCGTGCATCGCCACCGAGCGAGGCCAGCGCTATCGCTTCGGCATGGGGGCGGCCGCCGGTCTGGGTCCAACCACGCGCGATCACGCGGCCGGCGCGCACGATGATGCAGCCCACGGCGGGGTTGGGCGCGCTCAGCGGGCGGCCACGGGCAGAGAGCGCGGCGGCCGTTGCCAGCCAGCACGCATCGTCTTCAGGGCTTGGTGGCATCAGGCGCGGGCGTGGGTACGGTCGGCACCGGCTTGCCGGTGATCTGGCGATAGAGCGCGGCGTTCTTTTCGGCCTCGGCCTTCTTTTCGGCGGCACGTTCCTTGGTGCCGTCGTCATACATCTTTTGCGTATCGATGCCGGTCGCGGCGCCGACGGCCTTGTACATCTTGCGGATGTCTTCCTGACGCTGCTCTTCGGCGGCTTCCTCGGCGTCAGCCTTTTTCTGCGCGGCGATGTTGCCCTTGATGATATCGGCATCGCTGCGATCGGCGCGCCAGGATTCGAAATAGATGATCGTCGGTGGGCGCGGCAGGCCACGGCCTTCCTGCTGGGTCATCAGGTAGAAGATGCCCCCTGTCACCAGCCCGGCCATAATCAGCGCGCGCGTGCGGTATTCGCTGGGCGCGCCAAGCACTTGCCAGAAATCCCGCACTGCGCGCAGCGGGGAGACATTGCGGAAAAAGCCTTTCATTGCGCCTCAGATAGGGATCGGAACGACGGATGGCAAATGAGTCGCCGGTTTTGCCGGTTCGCCCTAGCCAAACAGGCGATAAAGCCCGCGCCCTTCGGCCTTGAGCCAGCGATTGGCGGCCGTGACGCTGCCTTCGAACAGCTGCGCGAGCAGGGCATGGAATGCCGGGCTGTGGTCGAAATGGACAAGGTGGGCCACCTCGTGCGCCACGACCGAGCGGCGCACGGCATCAGGCGCCATGATCAGGCGCCAGTTGATGCGGATCGTGCCATCGGACGCGCAGCTGCCCCAGCGCCGCTTGGCACTCGACAGCCCCAGCGGCGGCACGGCCACCCCGGCGCGCGCGCAATAGTGCGCCAGGTCTGCGGTGCACAGCCGCAGCGCTTCTGCCGCCAGCCAGCGCTGCACGCGTGCGGGCAACTGTTCGGCCGGGCCACCGACCAGCAAGGCGCCGTCGTCCACCACCGGGCGGCGCGGGTTGCGGGTATCCCACGACACCGTGAGCACGTCGCCGCGAAAGGGCAGGGCGCAACCCGGCGCTAGGTCCAGCGGCGGCGGCAGGCGATCGAGCTGGGCGGCCAGCCAGTCGGCCCGCTCGCGCACAAAGGCCAGGGCATCGGCCGTGCGCGCCCAAGTTGGCATCGAGACGCGCGCGGCGCTGCCATCGGGCGCCAGCCGCAAGGTCATCCGCCGGGCCTGGCGCAGGCGGCGCACTTCCACGGCCAGGGCGCGGCCGGCCACGTTGACCACCGGCGCAGGTGCCTGGGCCGCTTCCGGTTCGGCAGCGCGGCGCAGCCAGTCGATCACGGCAGGCGAAAGCCGATCGGCGCACGCGGGCTGCCAGGCGCGTCGCCATCCCATTCCACATCGCTGACGATGTGGTTTTCCAGCGGGCCGGCCACCACTTCGCTGATCGCCTTGCCCACCACCGAAACCCCGGCGCGGTGCACGGCCTGGCGATCGCCGCTTTCCAGGTAGTGCCAGGCGGGCAGCGGCTCGCCGGCGGCGCGCAGGCGATAGGCGCAGGTCGCCGGCAGCCAGGCCACTTGCGTCACCAGGCGCGGGGTCAGCCGCAGGCAATCGGGCACCATCGCGCGGCGGTGGCGATAGTCGCTGCAGCGCGCGGTCTTGGTGTCGAGCAGCCGGCACGCCACGTTGGTGTGATAGACCTCGCCGGTGTCTTCATCTTCCAGCTTGTGCAGGCAGCACTTGCCGCAGCCATCGCACAGCGCTTCCCATTCATCGCGCGACAGCGTTTCGATCGGGCGGTCCCAGAAGCGATCCTGCGGCGCGCCGGCATTGGGGGGCATGGCCATGGCCTCAGCGCACCCAGCGCGTCAGTTCGGCGGCCACGGCCTCGCCGTTCTGTTCCACCGGCAGCAGGGCAATCGGCTTGCCATCGGGCCCCATCAGATAGGCCGCGCGGCTATGGTCCATCAGATAGGCCTGTGGCGCGGCGCCCTTGGGTGCGGCGCGCTTCTGGTAATAGACGGCAAATTCCTTGGCCACGGTGGCGATCTGGTCGGGGCTGCCGGTAAGCCCGACCAGTTCCTTGCCGAAATTGCCGGTGAACTGCGCCAACACTTGCGGCGTATCGCGGGCCGGATCGATCGAGACGAAGATCGGCACCAGGCGGGCGGCCTTGTCCGGGTGCGCCTTGGCAAAGGCGTGATAGCCCTGCATCAGGTTGGCGGTGTCGAGCGGGCAGACATCGGGGCAATAGGTATAGCCGAAATAGAACACGGTATATTTGCCGGCGAAATCGGCGGCATGCACGGTCTTGCCGGCCTCGTTCACCAAAGTGAAATCGCCCCCCAGCTGTGCGCCGGCCAGCGGCGCATCCGATGCCGGCGCGGCATTGTTGCAGGCCGCTAGCGGCAGGGTGAGGGCGGTGGCCAGCGCCAGTGCCGACAGGCACTTGCGGGCAATAATCGGCAAGAACGAGGGGTGATCCATGGCGTGGCGGTTCATGCTCTGCTAACAGCGCGCTTGCAAGGGCCACGTGCACCGTGGCCACGCCAGAGGAGGAATGCAGCCGTGTCGATCAAGAGGGCCAATTCGCGCCGCATCGCTCTTGCCCTGTGCGCCCTGGCGCCTGCTGCGGTGCTGCTGCCGGCCGGCCCGGCACTGGCCCAGTTCTCCGAAAGCTACAAGTTCCTCGATGCCGTGCGCAAGAAGGACGGCGACAAGGTGAACGAGGCGCTGCAAAATCCTGCCAGCCAGATCGTCAACACCAAGGACGTATCGACCGGCGAAACCGCGCTGCATATCGTGACGCAGCGGCGCGACCTCTTGTGGATGCAGTTCCTGGTGGGCAAGGGTGCCAACGTCAACGCGCGCGACAACAAGGGCGTCACGCCGCTGGTGGTGGCTGCCAACCTCAATTTCCTGGAAGGCGTGGACTTCCTCATTTCGGTGGGCGCGCGGGTGGATGATCCCAACAACACCGGCGAAACGCCGCTGATCACGGCGGTTCACGGCCACAACCTCGCCATGGTGCGCGCGCTGCTCAAGGCCGGCGCCAACCCCGATCGGCCCGACAATTCCGGCCGTTCGGCCCGCGACTATGCCACGCTCGACCATGCGGAGGCGATTTCCGACGAGCTTGAGGCCGCCGCCAAGAAGCGCCAGACCGGCAAGGCGGCGCAAACCTATGGTCCCACGTTCTAAATCTTAGACTGCGCTGATATTCCAACCCGGAGACTTGCCATGATCGCCATGCCCGACGCGGCCACGCTGGAAACGCTCGATCTCGATCAGCTGCGCATCGAACTCGCGCCGCTGGTGGCCGAAGCGGCCATGTTCGACGGGTGGACCGGCGCGGCGGTCGATAGTGCTGCGCTCGCCGTCGGGCTCGATCCCGCGGTGGCGCGCCTGGCCTATGGCGTGGGCGAAAGCGGCGCGGCGATGACGATGATCGCCGCGTGGATCGCGCGGATCGATGCCGACATGGCGCGTGCCCTGCCGGCCAGCGAACTGGCCACACTCAAGATTCGCGAGCGTATCCGCCGCCTGGTGCAGTTCCGCCTCGATGCCCTGTCGGGCATGGAAGAGGCGCTGCGCCGCGCCCTGATCGAGATGGCCCGCCCGCGCAACAGCGCGCAGACGCTCAAGCTGGGCTGGCACAGCGCGGACGCCATGTGGTGCCTGGCGGGCGATACCGCCACCGATCTCAACCATTACAGCAAGCGCGCGACGCTGGCCGCGCTCTATGCCGCCACGCTGGCCGTCTTTGCCGAGGATCGCAGCGAGGACCATGCCGACACGCGCGCGTTCCTCGATCGCCGGATCGAGGGCGTGATGCGCTTTGAAAAGCTGAAAGCCGGCCTGTTCAAGCGTGAGGGCGAGCGGTTCAGCCCGGTGCGCCTGCTTGGCCGGCTGCGTTATCCCGCCCGCTGACCCGATCGCTCACCCGTTCGCGCGTGCCGCCAGGCCGTTTGATGAATTGATCGCGATCAATCTTCTTGCGAACGACTTGCATAAGCGGCTGGGCTATGGCAGCGGGGCTGCTGTGACGCTCGATGAACTACCGCTGGGCCACGATGCCCGAATCGCCTCGGTCGATTGGGCCGCGCTGGTGCCTGAAGAGGCGCAGCGCCTGCGCGCGCTGGGCTTTGACGAAGGGGCGCAGGTGCGCCTTGCCTATCGCGGGGTGTTCCTGGGCCGCGATCCCCTGGCGATCGAGATCGGGCGGATGACCGTGGCCCTGCGCCGCATCCATGCCCGCGCGATGCACGTGGAAGAGCTGGCGGCATGAGCAGGGGCCCTTTCGTTGCCGCCCTGGTGGGCAATCCCAATGCCGGCAAATCCGCGCTGTTCAACGCGCTGACCGGCGCACGCCAGAAGATCGCCAACTATCCGGGCGTGACGGTGGAGCGCAAGGCCGGGCGCCTGCTGCTGCCCAGCGGCGAGCCGGTCGAACTGGTCGATCTGCCCGGTTCCTATGGCTTTGCCGCCACCAGCCCTGACGAGGAAGTGACCCGCAAGGTCATCATGGGCGAGCAGGTTGGCCAGGTGCGTCCTGATGTTCTGGTCATCGTGCTCGATGCCTCCAACCTGGAACAGCACCTCGTCTTTGCCCAGGAAGTGCTGGAACTGGGCCGGCCCACCGTGGTCGCGCTGAACATGGTCGATCTCGCCGCGCGCGATGGGTTGACGATCGATGCCAATGCGCTGTCCGCCGAACTGGGCGTGCCGGTGATTGAAACCGTGGCGGTGCGGCGCAAGGGGCTGGCCGAACTGGCCGCGGCCATCGCCGTGGCGCGAGACACGGCTGCTGGCGATGAAACCCCGGTGGCACGCGTGCATGTGACGCTGCCCGAACGGCGGCTGCTGGCGCGGCAGATGGCGCAGGGCGCCACGCTTTCCGAAACCGCGCGCCATCGCATCCATGCGCGCATGGACCGGCTGCTGCTGCATCCCTGGCTGGGCCCGCCGGTGCTCTTTGCCCTGCTGTTCGTGGTGTTCCAGGCCGTGTTCACCTGGGCCAAGCCGTTTCAGGACGGGCTGGATGGCGCCGCCTCTGCCCTGCAGGATCTGGTGCGCAGCGAATTGCCCGCCTCGTTGCTGCGCGATCTGCTGACCGATGGGATCATTGGCGGGGTGGGGGCGGTGATCGTGTTCCTGCCGCAGATCCTCATCCTGTTCTTCTTCATCCTGGTGATGGAGGCGACCGGCTATATGGCGCGCGCCGCGTTCCTGATGGACCGGATGATGGCCGGCGTGGGCCTGTCCGGGCGCAGTTTCATCCCCCTGCTGTCGAGCTTTGCCTGCGCCATTCCCGGCATCATGGCCACGCGCAGCATCACCGATCCCAAGGACCGGCTGACCACGATCCTGATTGCGCCGCTGATGACCTGTTCGGCCCGGCTGCCGGTCTATGCCGTGATCATCGCCGCGTTCATTCCCAATACGCGGGTGCTGCCGGGCGTGGGCCTGCAGGGGCTGGTGCTGTTCGGGCTCTACGTTGCCGGCATCGTCGGTGCCATGGTCGTGGCGCTGGTGCTGCGCCGCTCGATCACCAAGGGCGCGGCCTCGGGCTTCATTATGGAGTTGCCCAAGTATCAGCTGCCCACGGTCAAGGATCTGGCACTGGGCTTGTGGCAGCGCGCCTGGGTATTCCTGCGCCGCGCCGGCACGATGATCTTTACCGTGACGGTGGTGCTGTGGCTGCTGCTCAACTTTCCGCGCGCCGAGCCGGGCAAGAGCCAGGTCGATGCCTCGATCGCCGGGCACATTGCTAATGGCCTGGCCGTGGTGGTCGAACCGATCGGTTTCAACCGCGATATCGCGCTGGCCCTGATCCCGTCGATGGCCGCGCGCGAAGTGGCGGTGTCCTCGCTCGCCACCAGCTATGCGGTGGACAACAGCGACGAGGATGCGCAGGGCCGCGCCCTGGGTGACGAGCTCAAGCACCACTGGAGCCTGGCGACCGCGCTGGCGTTCCTGGCGTGGTTCGTGTTTGCGCCGCAGTGCATGTCGACCATTGCGGTGACCCGGCGTGAAACCAACGGCTGGAAGTGGCCTGGCTTCATGCTGGGCTATCTCTTTGCGCTAGCCTACGCCTTTGCCGGGATCACCTATTGGACCGCCGTGGCGTTCGGTCTGGGGTAGTTTCCCCGCCTTTCTTGTGCGACAGACTCGCACAGCAAGTTCGGGATGCGCTAATGTCCGCGCCTGAATTCCATAGGGACGAGATTCGATGGCAGGCAGCGTCAACAAAGTCATTCTGATCGGCAACCTGGGGGCCGACCCGGAGATCAAGTCGTTCCAGAACGGCGGCAAGATTGCGAACCTGCGCATTGCCACCTCGGAAAACTGGAAAGACCGCAACACCGGCGAGCGCAAGGAGCGCACGGAATGGCATAGCGTCGTGATCAACGGCGATGGCCTGATCGGCGTGGTCGAGCGCTTCCTGCGCAAGGGCAGCAAGGTCTATATCGAAGGCCAGCTGCGCACCCGCAAGTGGCAGGACCAGAGCGGCAATGACCGCTATAGCACCGAAGTGGTCGTGGCCGGCATCGGCGGCGCGCTGACGATGCTCGACGGCCCGCAGGGCGGTGCAGGCGGTGGTGGCGGCGGTCAGCGCTCTGGCGGCGGCGGTTGGAACGAGGGCGGCTCGAGCAGCGGCGGTTCGCGTGGTGGCGGCAGCGGTGGCTTTGGCGGCGGTTCGTCCTCGGGCGGCGGCAGCACCTGGAACCAGGGCGGTGGCGGCGGCGGCTTCGCCGACGATCTGGACGACGATATCCCGTTCTGATCGCGCCATCTGCACGCGATGACCGGCCCCCTCCTTGGTTCAAGGAGGGGGATTTTTTATGCCCGCGTCAGCGACCGCAGGCGTCGTAATAGCCCGAGCGGCAATCGGCCACAGCCTGGCGCCAGGCGGCCAGATCGCGCTGGTATTGCGCCTGCGCCTGGGCATAGCCGCCATCATTGTTATAGCCATATCCCGCGCCATAGCCGCTGCTCTGGCTGCGCGAGGATTGCTGGCGATATTCGCGGGCCCAGCGGGCATCGCGCTGGCGCACATAGTCCAGCTGGGCCTGGTTCATGCGGCGGATTGCCTCATGATCGCGCATCCGCGCGGCGCTGCTGCGCATCGACGGATCAGCCGGATCATCGGCGCGTGCTGCACCAGGCAGCGCTGCGGCGATCAGCGCCGCAGCCAGTAGTGGAGTGACCCTCATGGTTCTTGTCCCTTTGCGTATCCCGGCAAAGGCATAGCAAGGTGGGGAACCGGCGGGCAGAGCGCTTGCGACGAATGGTTCCGCAGTTGGTCTCAGGTTCCGCGCGTGTCGCCGTAGAGGTGAATGTGCAGCCGGTCGGTCATGCGCCAGCCATTCTCCAGGGCGAGCGCAGACAGCCACTTTTCGCGACCGCGCAGGGTTTCGCTATCAGTGCCCTCGGGCATCACGAACAGCCGCTCGCCCGGAATGCCGTAGCGGGCCTGGAGCGCGGCGACTTCGGCACAATCTGCCGGGCTGGCCACCACAAACTTGAAGAATGCGCGCGTGTCAGCCGCCCATGCGGTCAACCGCTCGGGGATCAGCGCCAGTTCCGCCGGGTTGCCCGAATGCGCCAGCTTGGGCGAGACATTGAACTGGTCGATCAGCGGATCGATCGCGGGTGTGGGGGCCACGGTGCCGTTGGTCTCGATCTCTACATGCAGGCCAGGCCGCGCCTGTTTGAGCGCGGCCAGCACGCGGGCCAGCGCGGCGGCCTGCAACAGCGGCTCGCCCCCGGTCACCACCACACGGTCTTGCGGAAAGGCCAGCAGGCGGGCGACCACGTCGTCTTCCTGCAGGATCAGCTGGTTGTTGCTGCGCTCGAACGCCTGGCCATCGCGGTGGGGGCGATTGTCCCCGGTAAAGCGCCAGGTATAGGCCGTGTCGCACCACTGGCAGGCCAGGTTGCAGCGCGACAGGCGAATGAACAGCGACGGCCGCCCCGCCGATGGCCCTTCGCCTTGCAAGGAGGCGAAGATTTCTGGCTCGCCGGGGGTGGTGGTGGCAAGGGCGAGAGTCATGGGCGTTGCTGGTGGCTTCGCACCACCCCCCGACCCCCTCCTCTGAAGAGGAGGGGGAGCACCGAGGTCAAAGCCCCCTCCTCTTCAGAGGAGGGGGTTGGGGGTGATGCGAGGCTCAGCACGGCGGTTTGTTACCCCAGCCGCGCCAGCGCGGCGGCCAGGCGCTGGCTTTCCGCGCTGTGGTGGGCGTGGTCGGCGCGGGCCTTTTCCACCGCTTCGGGCTTGGCGCGTTCGACGAACGAGGGGTTGCCCAGGCGCCCTTCCAGGGCCTTGGCTTCCTTTTGCGCGGCGGCCAGGGCCTTTTCGAGGCGGGCCTTTTCCGCGGCGATGTCGATGATCCCTTCCAGCGGCACGACCAGCGTGGCGTCACCTGCCACGATCTGCATGGCAGCGCCGGCCGGCGCCGGGGCAAAGTGGATCGCCGAAAGGCGCGCCAGGCGTTCGATCGCGGCCGGGTTGGCGGCGATGATCGCGGCGGTGCGCTCGCTCGGCGCAGCCAGATAGGCATCGAGCCGGGCGCCGGGCGCGATGCCCAGTTCGTTCTTGGCGGTGCGCAGCGCGGAAACCAGCGCGATAAGCCATTCCACTTCGGCCTTGGCATCGGCGTCGACGCTGGCCTGCGGCGCGGGCCAGCGAGCAACGATCAGTTCGTTGTCGCGGGCGCCAAGTGCGTGCCACAGTTCCTCGGTCACGAAGGGCATGAACGGGTGGAGCATGACCAGGATCTGGTCGAGCACCCAACCGGCCACGGCGCGGGTTTCATCGTCGAACGAACCCTTGATCAGTTCGATGTACCAGTCGCAGAACGTGTCCCACACGAAGTGGTAGATCGTGTTGGCTGCCGCATCAAAGCGGAGGTCGGCCATCGCCTGGTCGAGCGCAGCAACCGTTTCGACCACTTCGCCCACGATCCAGCGGTTGACCGCGCTGGTCGCCTGCGGGGCTTCCAGCGTGGTGGAGGCGGCAATGCCGTTGGCCTGGCAAAAGCGCGCTGCATTCCACAGCTTGGTGGCGAAGTTGCGATAGCCCTCCACCCGCTTCTCATCCATCTTCACGTCGCGGCCCTGGCTTTCCATCGCCGCCATGAAGAAGCGCAGCGCATCGGCGCCATACTTGTCGATCAGGCCCAGCGGATCGACCACGTTACCCTTGGACTTGGACATTTTCTGCCCATCGGCCGCGCGCACCAGCCCGTGCAGGTACAGCCGCTTCCACGGCACTTCGTTCATGAAGTGCAGGCCCTGCATGGCCATGCGGGCATCCCAGAAGAACAGGATGTCAAAGCCCGAAACCAGCAGGTCGTTGGGGTAGTGGCGCTGCACCAGCGTGGTATCGTCGGGCCAGCCCAGCGTGGCAAACGGCCACAGCGCGGACGAGAACCACGTGTCGAGCACGTCTTCGTCGCGGGTGAGCGGCTTGTTGCCGGCAAGGGCCTGCGCCTCTTCCTCGGTTTCGGCAACATAGGCCTTGCCATCGGCATCATACCATGCCGGAATGCGGTGGCCCCACCACAGCTGGCGCGAGACGCACCAAGGCTGGATGTTTTCCATCCAGTTGAAGAAGGTCTTTTCCCACGACTTGGGCACGATTTCGATGGCGCCCGAGCGCACCGCCTCGATCGGCTTGCGGGCAAGGAATTCGGCATTCACATACCACTGGTCGGTCAGCCAGGGTTCGATCACCACGCCGCCGCGATCGCCATAGGGCGTCTGGATCGTGCGAGGTTCGGCGTCGTGCTCGGTCTCGTTGCCGTCCTTGTCCTTGGTGACATGGGGCACGAGCAGGCCTGCCGCCTTGAGCGCCTCGACCACGGCCTTGCGCGCGTCAAAGCGATCGAGGCCGACGAATGCGTCGGGGATCAGGCCATCGACGGTCTGTACCACCTTGGCCTCGGCATCGAGCATGTTGAGCATGTCGCGCGCTTCGATTCCGGCGCGCTTGCCCACTTCGAAGTCGTTGAAATCGTGACCCGGGGTGATCTTCACCGCACCGGTGCCCAGCGCCGGATCGGCGTGTTCATCCGCCACGATCGGAATACGCCGGCCCGTCAGCGGCAGCACGACATGCTTGCCGATCACGCTCTTGTAGCGTTCGTCGTCCGGGTGCACGGCCACCGCCATGTCGGCCAGCATGGTTTCCGGGCGCGTGGTGGCCACCACGATATGATCGGCCCCGCTGTCGAGCGTGACGCCATCGGCGAGCGGATAGCGGAAGCGCCAGAAATGGCCCTGCACCTCGCGCGTTTCCACTTCCAGGTCGGAAATCGCGGTCTTGAGCTTGGGGTCCCAGTTGACCAGCCGCTTGTCGCGGTAGATCAGGCCCTGGTTGTGCAGGTCAACGAAGACCTTGACCACCGCGCGGGTGAAGTGCGGGTCCATGGTGAACTGCCCATTGTTGTCTTGGGAGTTCAGGCCCCAGTCCATCGAGCAGCCCAGGCGGCGCAGCTGGCGGGTGATGGTGCCGCCGCTTTCCGCCTTCCATTCCCACACCTTGTCGACGAATTGCTCGCGCGTGTAGTTGGTGCGCTTGTCCTGGTTCGCTTCCAGCTGGCGTTCCACCACCATCTGCGTGGCGATGCCGGCGTGGTCGGTGCCCACCACCCACAGCGCGTCCTTGCCCTTGAGGCGTTCGTGGCGGATCACGATGTCTTGCAGCGTGTTGTCCAGCGCATGGCCGATATGGAGCGAGCCGGTTACGTTGGGCGGCGGGTTCACGATGGTGAACGGGGTGGCATCGGGGCGTTCCGGGCGAAACAGGCCCTTGCCTTCCCAATGGCCATACCAGCGCGCCTCGATAGCGCCCGGTTCGAACGTCTTGGCCAGCTGGTCCTGGCCCGATTCCTGCTGCGTAGTGGTCTCGCTCATGGCTGGCGCCTTGCCAGTTGCCGCCCACTATCGCAAGCGGCGGCGGGAACGGAAAAGCCGCTTCCTGCGTTTCGCCGCACGTGATGCACTTGTCGCCCCCTCCATTTTCGCCCATGAAGTGGGCAGGATGAGAGCCTTAGCCGATTTCACGATAGAGCCGGGCCAGGGCGGTGGCGGCAATGTGCTGCATTTCAGCGGCCCGATGGTGGTATCTTCCCTGGGTCTGGTCGACCGGCGCCTGCGCCAGATCGCCGATCCGGTGGACGAGATCGACGTCAGCGACGTGGAACGCATGGACACCGTTGGCGCCTGGACGGTGTGGCGCCTGTCACAGCAGCTCGGCGCCAAGATCGTCAATTGCCGCGACGAGGCCGAACGCCTGATCAACGCGATCAGCAAGACCGACGAAAACCGCGAAAGCATCCGCGCTCCGCGCCTGCCGCTGATTGAGCGCGTGCCCGATGAAGTGGGCAAGATGGTCATTGCGCTGGCGGTGGGGTTCCTGCAGATCATCGGCTTCCTGGGCCAGGCGATTTCGGCGATCGGCACGACGCTGCGCCATCCGCGCCGCTTTCGCGGGCTCGCGCTTGTCCATCAGATGGAACTGGTGGGTGTCAACGCGCTCGGCATCGTCGGGCTGATGAGCTTCCTGGTCGGCGTGGTGATCGCGCAGCAGGGGGCGGTGCAGCTGCAGCAGTTTGGCGCGGAAATCTATACGATCAACCTGGTCGGCCGCCTGACCTTGCGTGAGCTGGGCATCCTGATGACCGCGATCATGGTCGCCGGACGATCGGGATCGGCCTTTGCCGCGCAGCTGGGCACGATGAAGCTGACCGAGGAAGTGGACGCCATGCGCACGATCGGCGTCTCGCCGACCGAGGCGCTGGTGCTGCCGCGCATTCTGGCCACGATGATCATGCTGCCCCTGCTGGGCATCTATTCGTCGGTGCTGGGCATCATCGGCGGCGCGTTTCTGGGATCGGTGTCGCTGGGCATTCCGTTCCTCACCTTCCTGGCGCGTATCCAGGAAGTGGTGCCGATCCACGACGTGTGGGTGGGGCTGGTCAAGGGGCCGGTGTTCGGTCTGATCGTCGCACTCGCCGGCTGCTACCAAGGCATGCAGGTCAAGACCAATGCCGAAGAGGTGGGCACGCGCACTACCTCTGCCGTGGTTCTGGCGATCTTTACGGTGATCGTGCTCGACGCCTTCTTTGCGGTGTTCTTCACCAAGATCGGCTGGGGGTAAGCTATGCATGATCCCCAGGCGCACCTGGCGCCGATCCCCGACGAATTCGAAGGCGATTACCCGATCCGCGTGCGTGGGCTGGTCAATCGCTTTGACGACCATGTGATCCACGACGGTCTCGATCTCGATGTGAAGCGGGGCGAGATCATCGGCGTGGTGGGTGGCTCGGGCACCGGCAAATCGGTGCTCATGCGCTCGATCATCGGCCTGCAGATCCCGCAGGAAGGTTCGATCGAAGTGCTCGGCCGCTCGATCACCGACGCGCGCGATGATGACGATATCGATATCCGCAGCCAGTGGGGCGTGCTGTTCCAGGGCGGGGCGCTGTTTTCCACGCTGACCGTGGCGGAAAACGTCGAGGTGCCGCTGCGCGAATTCTATCCCGAGATCACCGACGAACTGCGCCACGAAATCGCGCGCTACAAGGTGCTGCTGTCGGGCCTGCCGGCCAATGCCACCAGCAAGTATCCGTCAGAGCTTTCGGGCGGCATGAAGAAGCGCGCTGGCCTGGCGCGCGCGCTGGCGCTCGATCCCGAACTGCTGTTTCTGGACGAGCCGACCGCCGGGCTCGATCCGATCGGGGCTGCCGCGTTCGATACCCTGATCCGCAGCCTGCAGGAAACCCTGGGGCTGACCGTGTTCCTGATCACCCACGATCTCGATACGCTCTATGAAATCTGCGATCGGGTGGCAGTGCTCGCCGACAAGAAGGTGATTGCCGTGGGCACGATCCCCGAACTGCTGGCGCTGGATCACCCGTGGATCCAGGAATATTTCAACGGACCGCGCGGCCGGGCGGCCAAGGATGCGCAAGATCGCGAAGCGGCCCATGTGGTAAAACCCAATCCCGAGGCGGCCACCTCCGCGATGGAACAGGAATAAGCGATGGAAACGCGGGCAAACCATATCTGGGTCGGGGCCGTCACGCTGCTGCTGCTGATCGGCGCGGCGGTGCTCACCATCTGGATCGCGCGGCTGAACCAGAACGCGCAGAACGAATACGACATCTTCTTCAAGCAATCGGTCGATGGCCTGGCCAAGGGATCGGAAGTGTCGTTTTCGGGCGTGCCCTCGGGCCAGGTGAAAGATATCGAACTGTGGGAGAAAGACCCGGAGTTCGTGCGCGTGCGCATCGCCATCGACAAGCGCGTGCCGATCCTGATGGGCACCACTGCCAGCATCCAGGGCAGCTTTACCGGCGTTTCCACGATCCAGCTGGCCGGCGCCGTCAAGGGCGCGCCGCCGATTGACCAGCCTGGACCGGAAGGGGCGCCCGTGATCCCGACCAAGCGTTCGGGCCTGGGCGAAATCCTGTCCAACGCGCCGCTGCTGCTGGAGCGCCTGGCCACCCTGACCGAGCGCCTGACCATGGTGCTGTCTGACAAGAACCAGAAGTCGATCGAGAACATCCTGGCCCATACCGACAAGATGACCGCCAACCTGGCCGATGCCTCGCCGCAGGTGCAGCGCACCCTGGCCGAGCTGCAATCGACGCTGCGCCAGGCGACCTATACCCTGTCGGCCTTTGAAAAGGTTGCCGGTTCGGCCGACAACCTGCTCAACGACCAGGGCAATGGCCTGGCCAAGCAGCTGCGCGATACGCTCAAGTCTGCCCAGGCGGCGGCCGATGCGCTCAATGATACGGCCAAGTCGGCGCAGCCGGGGCTCAAGCGGTTTGACCAGCAGACGCTCCCGGCAGCCGATGCGGCGCTGCGCGATCTTCAGGCCACCACCCGGTCCTTGCGTGAATTGACCGATCGCATCAACGATCGCGGCGTCAGCAGCGTGGTCGGCAGCCCCAAGCTGCCCGACTACAAGCACTGATCGTTGCGCCATTGCTCTCCACTGGGGGAATTTGACATGCCGTTTCGCCCGCTCATCCCCGCCTCGCGCCCGGCCATCGGTGCGCTGCTGGTGGCCGCTCTCAGCCTGTCGGGCTGTGTCAGCATCGGTGGCAAGGCACCTGCCACGCTGCTGGCGCTCAGCTCTGATGCCACGGTTCCGGCCGGGCAGGGCGCCTCGGGCACGCTGGCCAAGTCTGTCGTGGTGATGGAGCCTTCGGCCGATGCGCGCGTCTCGGTGCTGCGCGTGCCGGTGCAGATCGATGCCAGCAACGTGGCCTATATCAAGAAGACGCAGTGGGTCGAACGCCCGGCGCGCCAGTTGCAGCACCTGATCGCCGAAACCCTGCGCGCCAAGGGCGGCCGCCTGGTGGTGGAAAGCGATATCGACCAGTGGCAACAGCGCCTGTCGGGCCGCCTGCTGGCCATGGGCTATGACCTGCCCAGTCACAGCGCCGTGGTGCGCTTTGACGCCGTGAAGGAAGCACCGGGCGGGCAGATCGAAACCCGCCGGTTCGAGGCGCGCGTGCCCAATGTCAGCGACGATGCCGCCGCCATCGGCCCAGCCTTGAACCAGGCCGCCAACGACGTGGCGCGCCAGGTGGTTGACTGGCTGGGGTGATCGGGCGCCGGGGCGCGGCTGTGGTCAGCCGTGCTTGCGGCCCGAACCCGATTTCTTGCCGCCGCCGTCCTGCTTGTTGACGGTGGCCCAGGCGCGCGCTTCGGCTTCCTTGGGCTCTACGCCGCGCGCTTCATAGCTCTCCTCGATGTGCTCCGCCTTGCGCTTCTGCTTGTCGGTATAGGCGTCTTTGCTGCCCTGCGGCATCGTCGTTCTCCTGGGCCGAAGTCATTGGCACTGCCTGCCAGTCCCTGATCAAGGGGCGGGGTGCTGGATGGTTCCGGCAAATTTGCGCCAATTGATCTATCGCACCGACACCGCCGCCAGCGCATGGCACATCCGGCCTCACCCAAGGGGGATCGCGCGATAGTCCGCCGCGCGGCGTTCCTTCCGGGGCGTTTGACCCATGCGTCCAAGGAGGCTCGACCAATGTTGCCCACGTTTCCCCGCCTGATCCTGGCCTGTGCCATGGCCTGTGTTACCGTGCCGCTGGCGTCCGTGCCGGCCCAGGCTGCCGCCCATGCCGGATCGGCCGATGCCCAGGCGCTGCTCTCACGCGCGGTGGCCGAAGTGAAAGGCGTTGGCGCGCCCAAGGCCTTTGCCGAATTCAACGATCCCAACGGCCCGTTCCACACCCGCGAGCTGTACGTTTTCGTGTTCAGCATGACCGGCCGCTATGAAGCGTCGGGCGCCGATCCCAAGCTCGCCGGTAGCGATGCCAGCGCCATGACCGATGCCGAAGGCCGCCCCTTCGTGCAGGACATGATCGCGCTCGCCAAGGCCAAGGACGGCGGTCGGGTGGACTATGTCTGGCTCAACCGTGTGGACAACCGGGTGGAGCACAAGCGCTCGCTGGTCCAGCGCGTGGGCGACCACATCGTTGGCGTGGGATACTATGCCGGTTGATAACCAGGGCTGATCGGGGTTGGCCGCGTGCGGGGCACGTTTGGCCGCCTGACGGGTTTGACATCCACGGCCCCGCCGCGTTCATCGCGTGGCGGGGCGTCGATGAAGGATGTCAGCGCCCGTGTTTCAGGAAAGCCAGTCGTTTGCCGATACCCGCGTCCGCACTTCGCGCGCGATCGGCCTGGCCCGCGTGCTGTGCATCCTGGGTATTGTCTATGTCCACGCCTGGACCGGGCTCTATGGCCCGGCGCTGACCGCGCTCGACCACACGCCGCAGGGCCTGTTGCGCTGGGGCCTGATCGAACTTTTGGCGCGCTCGTCGGTGCCGCTGCTCAGCCTGGTGTCGGGTTGGCTGGTGGGCCCGTCGCTGGCGCGGCGCGGTGCGCGGGCATTCCTTGCCGGCAAGGCGCGCACCGTGGTCGTACCGATGCTGGCATGGAATGCCATTGCCATCGTCGTGGTATCGGGCGCTGCCTACCTTGGGTTGCTCTATGCGCCGCAGCCCACGTCGTGGGGCTGGTTGGCCAACGAGTTGACCGGCCTTGCCCACCCGAACGAGATCAACGTGCAGATGCCGTTCCTGCGCGATCTGTTCGTCTGCCTGCTCGCCGCGCCGCTGCTGGTGCGGCAGGGCGATCGCACGCTGGCGGGGGTGGCGGTCGCCGCCCTGGCGTGGAGCCTGGCGCCGCCGGTTTTCCCGCTGTTGCAGCGCCCGTCTATCCTGGGTTTCTTTGTCCTGGGCATGCTGGTGCGCCGGCACGATGCGGCTGCGCGGATTGCCGGCGCGCCGCTGGTTCTGATCCTGGCGCCCTACCTGGCGCTGTCAGGGGTGAAAATCTGGCTGGAACTCTATGGCGAAGCGCAGGGGCTGGCGTCGCCCTTGCTGATGGCGGTGGTTGACCTGGCCATGCGCGGCGCCACGGCGCTGTGTTTCTGGGCGCTGGCCTGGCGCCTCGCTGGCACGCGCGCCGGGGGCGTGCTGCTGCGGCTGGAGCCGGCGATGTTCCTGCTGTTCTGCTGCCACCTGATCCTGATCTGGTGCGCTGGCCCTGCCATCGGCCGCCTGACTGGCCCGCTGGGAGCGCCGGCCTATCCCCTGTTCCTGCTGGCCCAGCCACTGCTGGCGCTGGGCGCCACGCTCTTGCTGGGCAGGCTGCTGGTGGCCATCAGCCCGCCGCTGGCGCAATGGCTCAGCGGCGGGCGTCTGGCCTTGCAGCGTTAGTCTTCGTCTTCGTCTTCCAGCAGGCCTTCCTCTTCCTCCCAGCCCTTTTCGTCCTCTTCTTCCTCGTCTTCCTCCAGCGCATCGATCAGCGCCTGGGCAAACATCGGGATGTCATCGGGCTTGCGGCTGGTGATGAGGTTGCCGTCGATGGCCACGGCCTGGTCCACCACATCGGCCCCGGCATTTTCCAGGTCGGTGCGGATCGAGGGCCAGCCCGTTACCGTGCGGCCATCGATGATGTCGGCTTCCACCAGCAGCCAGGGGCCGTGGCAGATCGCCGCGATCGGCTTGTCCATGTCGTCGAATTCCTCGACCAGCTCGATCACGCGGGATTCGAGCCGCAGCGCATCGGGGTTCATCTGGCCGCCGGGCAGCAGCAGGGCGTCGAAGTCATCGGCTTCCACGGCATCGAGGCGCATGTCCACCTTGACGCTTTCGCCCCAGTCGGTGTGGTTCCAGCCCTTGATCGAGCCGGTCTTGGGGCTGGCGACTACGGTTTCGATGCCGGCTGCTTCCAGCGCCTTTTTCGGTTCAAGCAGTTCGGATTGTTCAAAGCCGTCGGTGGCTAGGATCAGCACGCGTTTGGCCATGGTCATTCTCCGTCAAATCGGGGGGATACTTGCCCACAATGGCCCGCCGTGATGACAGTTCCGGAGGTTTCGTTTTGTTCACGGTATTGCTACACGGATTCGGCCATGGCCGATGATTTCAAAGATCCGTTCGACGCTATCGTCGATGCCCCCTTCGACTCCGCCCTGTCGGAGCGATACCTGGTCTATGCGCTGTCCACGATCACGGCGCGATCGCTGCCCGATCTGCGCGATGGCTTGAAGCCGGTGCACCGCCGCCTGCTGTGGGCGATGCGGCAGTTGAAGCTCGATCCCAACGGCGCGTTCAAGAAATCGGCGCGCGTGGTCGGCGATGTGATCGGCAAGTATCACCCGCACGGCGATGCCAGCGTCTATGACGCGATGGTCCGCCTCGCCCAGGATTTCGCGCTGCGCTATCCGCTGGTCGAGGGGCAGGGCAATTTCGGCAATATCGATGGCGATAACGCGGCGGCCTATCGCTATACCGAAGCGCGGCTGACCGCGACGGCGATCCGCCTGATGGCCGGGCTCGACGAAGGCACGGTCGATTTCCTGCCGACCTACAATGGCGAGGAGCAGGAACCGGAAATCTTTCCCGGGCTGTTTCCCAACCTGCTGGCCAATGGCGCCAGCGGCATTGCCGTGGGCATGGCCACCAATATTCCCAGCCACAACGTGGCCGAGATCGTCGATGCCACGCTGCTGTTGATCGACAATCCCCACGCCGAACATGCCCAGTTGATGGAGGTGTTCCACGGCCCCGATTTTCCCACCGGGGGCGTGGTGGTCGATAGCCCGGCGGCGATTTCGGCTGCCTATGAAACCGGGCGCGGTTCGATCCGCGTGCGCGGGCGCTTTTCGACCGGCCGGGCCGAGGATGGCGCCTGGGAAGGCAGCGGGATCGAGCGGCTGGGCAGCGGCCAGTGGCAGCTGGTGATTTCCGAAATTCCCTACATGGTGCAGAAGGGCAAGCTGATCGAACAGATCGCGGCCCTGATCGGCGACAAGAAGCTGCCGATCCTGGAAGACGTGCGCGATGAAAGCGACGAACACATCCGCATCGTGCTTGTGCCCAAGAGCCGCAATGTCGATCCCGAGCTGCTCAAGGAATCGCTCTATCGGCTGACCGATCTGGAAACGCGCTTTGGCCTTAACCTCAACGTGCTGGATTCGCAGCGCACGCCGGGTGTGCTGGGCCTGAAACTGCTGTTGCAGGAATGGGTGGTCAGCCAGATCGACATCATGCTGCGCCGCACGCAGCACCGGCTGGACAAGATCGCCGCGCGGCTCGAACTGCTCGAAGGCTATATCATTGCCTATCTCAATCTCGATCGGATCATCGAGATCATCCGCACCGAGGACGAGCCCAAGCCAGTGATGATGGCCGAATTCGGCCTGACCGATCGCCAGGCCGAGGCGATCCTCAACATGCGCCTGCGCAGCTTGCGCAAGCTGGAAGAGATGGAACTGCGCCGCGAGCACGACGCCCTGCTGGCCGAGCAGGACGATCTCAACAAGCTGCTGGAAAGCCCCGCGCGCCAGCGCACCCGGCTCAAGCGTGAACTGGCGGCGCTGCGCAAGGAATATGGCCCGGAAACCGCGCTGGGCCGCCGCCGCACCACGATTGCCGAAGCCGCGCCGACGCGCGAGTTTTCAATGGATGCGATGATCGAGAAGGAGCCGGTCACTGTCGTCCTTTCCGCGCGCGGCTGGATTCGCGCGGCCAAGGGGCATCTGCCGCTCGATACCGAGTTCAAGTTCAAGGAAGGCGATGGCCCGGCCTGGGTCTTGCACGCGCAGACCACCGACAAGCTGCTGGTCGCGCTCGACAATGGGCGGTTCTACACGCTCGGCGCCGACAAGCTGCCCGGTGCGCGCGGCTTTGGCGAGCCGATCCGCACCATGGTCGATATCGATCCCGACGCGCACATTATGGCGCTGGTGGTCTATCGGCCCAAGGGGCAGTTGCTGCTGGCCGCCAATACCGGGCGCGGCTTTGCCGCCGAGATGGACGAACTGCTGGCCGAAACCCGGAAAGGGCGCGGCGTGGTATCGACCAAGCCCGGTGTCAGCCTCAAGATCGTGCGGGAAATCGCGCCCGAACATGATCACGTCGCCGTGGTGGGCGAAAACCGCAAGCTGGTGATCTTTGCCCTGTCGGAAGTACCGATCCTGGCCAAGGGGCAGGGGGTGACGCTGCAACGCTATCGCGATGGCGGCTTGTCGGACGCCATCACGCTCAAGCTGGAAGACGGTCTGACCTGGGCGATGGGCGGCGAAACCGGCCGCACCCGCGTGGAAAAGGACCTCCTCCCCTGGAAGGTCGCCCGCGGCGCCGCCGGACGTTTGCCACCTGTTGGCTTCCCGCGGGATAATACGTTCTAGGCAGGTACGGGCGTTTAAGCCGCGCCCTGTTCCTTGGCGGCGTCGACCAGCCAATCGTGGAATTTGACGAGGCCGGGGTGATCGCGCCAGTCGGGGCGCAGGACGAGGTAGTATTGCCCCTCGTCGACCAGTGCGGTGGCGAACGGGGTGACGAGCGCGCCTGATTGCAGTTCCGGTTCGATCAGGAAGCGGGGGAGCAGAGCGGCGCCCGATCCGGCGGCGGCGGCCTGGGCCAGCATCAGGAAGTGTTCGAAGGTCGCGCCTTTGAGTGGCGGCAGGCCATCGATGCCGGCCAGCGCGAACCAGCGGTTCCAGGCGTTGCGGCGCGAGATCTGGAACAGCAGTGGCTTGCCCAGGAGGTCGGCGGGCTGCTGCACCCCTTCGGCCGCCAGCCACGATGGCGCGCAGGCCACCACGGCCTGTTCGGTGAACAGAGGGATCATTTCAGCGTCGTCCCAATCGGCCGCGCCGAAGTGGATCGCGGCATCGAACCGTTCCTCGCGCAAGTCGAACGGGAACGAGCGCGCGGCGAAATTCACCGTGAGTTCGGGGTGTCGCGCAGTCAGCCCGGGCAGGCGTGGGGCCAGCCAGCGCATGCCGAAGCTGGGCAGCGTGGCGATGGTCAGGTCGCGGCGGCTGCCCCGGTCCATGGCCTTGGCGGTGGCCATGCGGATGCGGCGCAGTGCCGGCTCGATATCCTCGGCATAGGCGCGCCCGGCCTCGTTCAGGGTAACGCGGCGGCCGTGGCGCTGGAACAGTGGGGTCTGCAGGCTTTCTTCCAGCAGCGCGATCTGGCGGCTGACTGCGCTTTGCGTCAGGCCCAGCTGCGCGCCAGCGCGAGAGAAACCGCCTTCGCGCGCGGCGGCCACGAAGCAGGCCAGCGCGGTCATCGAGGGAAGCTCGCGGCGTGATTCACTCATTCCAAAACCCGATCAACAGATGATGCTTACCCGTTTTGATACCCGGCTTTCCTATCATAAATTGCGGCTTGGGACGATATTAGATCGAAAGAGCGCATGATGCAGAACTTGGCAACCATCGAACAAACCGGTGCTGCGGATCTTGTTGAAAATGTCCTGGGCCATGCAGCTGCGGCAAAGATTCGTGCGCTGGCTGCCCCGATGGTGCCCACCGGCGGTCATGCCCCGGTCAACGGTATCGATGCCTTGCGTTTTGCCGAGGCGCTCAATCTCGTGCTCTTTGCCGATCTTTTGAAGCGCGTGCCCGAAGGCGCCGAATACGTGGACGAATGCGTGGCCCAGGGCCGCCGCATCGTGCTTGACCACGGGGCGCTGCGCACGGTGCTGCTGCCGCAGGGCGCGCGCTGCGCCATGCCGCAGGGCGTGGAAGCGTTCCGCCGCGTGCTTGAACCGCTCGGCTATATCGAAGTGGGCATCTATCCGCTGCCGCGTCTCAAGATGACCGGCCATGTGTGGTGCCATGCCAAGCTGCCCGAAACCATGCCGCAGTTCTTTGTCAGCGAATTGCACGTCGATCAGTTCTCGCCCGCTTTTGCCAAGGCGGCGGTGCGCGTGTTCGGCCCGGCGCTCGATCGGCTTGATGCCGCCACGGCGCAGGTGCTGTCGCGCTTTGCCGCCGGTGGCAGCGTGCCGCAGGACGATGCCGTGGCCGCCCTCAAGGTGGTGATGGGCCTGTTCGATCGCCAGCACCCGGTGCCGTTCGAAAGCGACTATGAGATCCTGCGCGCCGAAAGCGCCGAGGCCGCGTGGATCGCCACCGAAGGCAATGCCTTCAACCACGTGACCGATCGCGTTGCCGATGTCGAGGCAACCGCGCAGGGTGAACGCGTGGCCGGCCGCAGCATCAAGGACAAGGTGGAAGTGTCCGCCTCGGGCCGGGTGCGGCAGACCGCGCTGCGCGCAGCCCAGGTCAAGCGCTCGTTCCGGGCCGAGGATGGCACGCTGACGGCGCAGACCGTGCCGGGTTCGTTCTTCGAGTTCATCACGCGCCGCGCCGATCCGGCCACGGGCAAGCTCGATCTCACGTTTGACAGCGGCAATGCCACCGGCATCTTCAAGATGACGGCCGCCGCCTGAGAGTTTGCCCCCGTGCCATGGCGCGGGGGTGGTCCATTCATAACAACAACACCAGTTCCGCATCTCGATTGCGGGGAGAAATCGTCATGTCTCAAGCCTTGATGCCGCTTTATGCCCGTGCCCAGATCGAAGTGGAGCGTGGTGAAGGTGTGTGGCTGGAAGCGCGCGACGGCCGCCGCTTCCTCGATTGCGTGGCGGGGATCGCCACGTGCAGCCTGGGGCATGCCCATCCCGGGCTGGTCGCCGCGCTTACCGCGCAGGCGCACAAGCTGTGGCATGTTTCCAACATCTTCCGCATTCCCGGCCAGGAAGAGCTGGCGGAAAAGCTGACCGGCGCCACCTTTGCCGATCTGGTCTATTTCGCCAATTCCGGCACCGAGGCGGTTGAAGCCGCGCTCAAGACCGCGCGCCGCTATCACTTTGCCGAGGGCAATCCTGAACGGATCGACGTGATCGGCTTTGCCGGGTCGTTCCACGGGCGCACCTATGCGGCGATCAACGCCTCGGGCAATCCCACCTATCTCGAAGGGTTCGGCCCGCGCCTGCCCGGCTTCCACCAAATGTCGGTGGATGACCTGCCTGCGCTCGCCGAAGCGATTGCCCGCCCCACCACGGCGGCCGTGATCGTGGAGCCGGTGCAGGGTGAGGGCGGTGCCCGCGCGCTGTCGGGCGAATTCCTGCTGGAACTGCGCCGCCTGACGCGTGAGCACGGCGTGCTGCTGATCCACGATGAAGTGCAAAGCGGCATGGGCCGCACCGGCAAGCTGTTTGCCCACCAGTGGTTCCCGGGCGCCGAGCCCGACATCATGGCGATTGCCAAGGCGCTGGGTGGCGGTTTCCCGATCGGCGCCTGCCTGACCAGCGCAGAGGCGGCGAGCGGCATGGTCACCGGCGTGCATGGCACCACCTTTGGCGGCAATCCGCTGGCCATGGCCGTGGGCCTGGCCGTGTTCGACGTGATTGCGCAGGACGCTGCCCTGGCGCATGTTGGCGCCATGTCAGATCGCTTCTATTCCGGTTTTGCCGCCTTGGCGGCGCGCTATCCCGATCAGATCGTGGAAACGCGCGGCAAGGGGCTGCTGATGGGCCTCAAGCTTCATGCCAACAACCGCGAGGTCATGGCCCTGGCCCGCGAGCATGGCCTGTTGGTGGCCGGCGGCGGCGAAAACTGCGTGCGCATGTTGCCTTCGCTGTTGATCACGGCGGAAGAAGTGGATGAAGCGCTTGCCCGCCTCGATGCCACGCTGGCTGATGCGCGTGCACGCGGCTGGGGCCAGGTCGACGCTGCCAGCGCGGTAGCCGCCTGATGCTGGTGGTGCGGCCGGCCGGGCCGGCCGATATCGACGCGCTGCTCGATCTGGCGTTCCTTTCGGGCAAGGGCTTTACCAGCCTGCCCGAAGACCGCGCCGTGCTGGCCGAGCGGCTGGCGCTTTCCGCGCAAAGCTTTGCGCGGGAAGTGTCGCCGCAGCATGCCTGGTACACGCTGATGCTCGAAGACACCGAGACCGGCGTGATCGAGGGTGTGGCCGGGATCAAGGGTGCGGTCGGGCTCGATCGGCCGCATTTTTCATTCCGGGTGATGACTCTGGCGCAATATTCGTCGGCCACCGGCACGCGGTTCGATCACCAGGCGCTGGTCTTGGTCAACGAATGCACCGGATCGTCGGAAGTGGGATCGCTGTTCCTGCGCCCGCGCAAGCGGCAGGGCGGGGCGGGATCGCTGTTGGCCCGGGCGCGCTATGCGCTGATCGGTGCCAACCGTGATTTGTTTGCCGCCACGATCATGGCCGAACTGCGCGGCTGGTTCGACGAGCGCGATGAAAGCCCGTTCTGGCACGGCATCGCCGCCAAGTTCTTTCGCCTGCCGTTCGAGGACGCGGATCGCATGATCACCGCCACCGACGGGCAGTTCATCCTCGATCTGGCGCCGCGCCACCCGATCTACCTGGAATTGGTCGATCCCGCCGCGCGCGAGGCGATTGCCAAGGTTCATCGCCACGGCGCGCGCGCCTTGGCGATGCTCGAAGACGAAGGCTTTACCCGTTCGGGCCTGATCGACATTTTCGATGGTGGCCCCACCGTAACGGCGCCGCGCGACCAGATCCGCACCGTGCGCAATGCGCAGACCCTGCCGGCAGCGGCCGGCGTGGTGGAACCGGCGGCCGACGAGCGGCTGCATCTGGTGGCGGTGCCCGGCCTTGCCACGTTCCGCGCCACGCTGACTCCGGCCCGCATCACCGATGATGCCCTGGTCGTTCCCGAAGCAACCCTGGCCGCCCTGGGCATCCGCCCGGGTGACCCTCTGATCGTGAGTTGATTGCCGTGACCCAAAGGCTCCAGTCGTTCGATCCGGCCCATGGCCGCGTGGTGTGGGAAGGCGAAGTGGCCGACGAGGCGGCCTGCGCCGCTGCGCTGGCCAAGGCACATGCCGCGTTCCCGGCCTGGGCACGTACCCCGCTCGAAGAGCGCGTGGCGATTGCCGAGCGTTATGCCACGCTGGTCAAGGCCAGCCCGGCGCTAGCCGAGCTGATTTCCGCTGAAACCGGCAAGCTGCTGTGGGAAACGCGCACCGAGCAGGCCTCCATGGCCGGCAAGGTGGCGGTGTCGATCGCGGCGCAAGCCGAACGCACCGGTTCGCGTAGCGCCGATATGCCGTTCGGCAGCGCCACCCTGCGCCATCGCCCACACGGTGTAATGGCCGTGCTGGGTCCCTACAATTTCCCCGGCCACCTGCCCAACGGGCATATCGTGCCGGCGCTGCTGGCGGGCAATACCGTGGTGTTCAAGCCTTCGGAACTGACGCCGGCCACTGGCGCTGCCATGGTGGGCCTGTGGCGTGAATCCGGGCTGCCCGATGGCGTGCTCAATATCGTGCAGGGTGGGCGCGAAACTGGTGAGGCGCTGCTCAAGGGTCGGATCGACGGGCTGCTGTTCACCGGCTCTGCCGCCGCCGGGCAGATTTTCCGCCGCCAGTTTGCCGATCGCCCCGATGTGATCCTGGCGCTGGAACTGGGCGGCAACAATCCGCTGGTGGCCTGGGATGGCGATCCTGCGGCGGTGGCCAGCCTCATCGTCCATTCGGCGTTCGTCACCAGTGGCCAGCGCTGTTCGTGCGCGCGCCGCCTGATCCTGCCCGAGGGCGCGTGGGGCGATGCGGTGATCGCGGCGCTGGTCGATCTGGCGCAGCGCCTGCCGATCGCGGCGTGGGACGAGCCCGGTGAGGCTTTCATGGGCCCGCTGGTGGGCGATGCCCAGGCCCGCGCGGCCCGTGCGGCCGTGGCAGACCTGGTGGCCGCCGGCGCCCGGCCGATCCTGGCCGAAGCCGTGCAGGAAGGACGGCGCGAGGCATTCTTTGCGCCGGTGATCCTCGATGTGACCGGCCTTGCCGTGCCCGATCGCGAGGTCTTTGCCCCGGTGCTGAGCGTGCGGCGCGTGGCCGATTTCGCCGCCGCGCTGGGCAGTGCCAATGATACCGCGTTCGGTCTTTCCGCCGGGCTGGTCTCGGCTGATCCTGCGCTATGGGACGAGTTCCGCCTGATGGTGCGTGCCGGCGTCGTCAACTGGAATCGCCCGACCACGGGCGCTGCGGCCAACATGCCCTTCGGCGGGCTGGGTGACAGTGGCAACCACCGCCCCAGCGCCTATTACGCCGCGGATTATTGCGCCTGGCCGATGGCCAGTTTCGAGGCGCCGACGATTGCGGCACAGCCGGTGCCGGGCATTCCGTCATAAATTGCAAAAGGTGCCGAAAATATTCGGCACCTTTTTTTCGGTCGTGCGTTATTGGCGCTACGGATGACCCAGCAAACTGAATCAAGCGGCCAGGTTCCTGCCGAGCAGGCGGAAGCCTTTGCCGTGGATCTCAGCAATTGCGACCGCGAGCCGATCCATGTTCTGGGCATCATTCAGCCCTTCGGATTTCTCGTCGCCATCACGCCCGATTGGATGGTTGCGCGGGTCTCTGAAAACATTGATCAATTTACCGGCATGGCTGCGCACGACGTGCTGGGCCAGCCGCTTACCCATCTGCTCGACCGCGAGGCAATCCACACCATCCGCAACCGGCTGACCACGCTGCGTGGCGCCGATGCGGTAGAGCGGATTTTCGCCCTGCCATTGTTGGCCGGGAAGCCGCCGTTCGACGTGGCGCTGCATTTCGCCGGCCGCGAGATCGTGATCGAGGCAGAGCCAGCCGCGCTGGAGCCGATCGAGGCGACCTCGGTGGTGCGCAGCATGATCGGCCGGTTGCAACAGGTGGAAGGCCTACCCGCGTTCCTGCGGGAAGGCGCGCGCCAGGTGCGGGCAATCACCGGGTTTGACCGGGTCATGGTCTATCGCTTCGATGCGCAGGAATCGGGCGAGGTCGTCGCTGAATCCGCGCGGCATGGCATCGACAGCTTCCTGGGGCTGCACTATCCCGCCAGCGATATTCCGGCCCAGGCGCGCCAGCTCTATCTGCGCAATACGTTTCGCGTGATCGCTGACGTTGGGTCTACACCGGTGCCCCTGGTGCCGCAGCGCGATCCCGATGGCCTGCTGCTGGACCAGTCGCTGTCCGTGCTGCGCGCAGTGTCGCCAATCCACATCGAATACCTGCACAACATGGGCGTATGCGCGTCGCTGTCGATCTCGATCGTGGTGGGCGGCAAGCTGTGGGGGCTGTTTGCCTGCCATCACTATTCCCCGCGCCTGCCCAGCATGGCCGCACGCAGCGCGGCCGAACTGTTTGGCCAGATGTTCTCGCTCATGCTCGACGCGCGGGAAAACGCCCAGGCTCGCGAGTATGAAGCGCGCGGTCGCGCCGTTACCGATCGCTTGCTGGCCACCGTGGCGCAGGACAATGACCTGCTCGACAATCCGCAATGGCTGGCCGACGTGATCGGTGATGCCATTCCCGCCGATGGCATCGGCGTGCATGTGCGCGGGCAGACCTCGCTGGTGGGGCTGACCCCCAATGACGACCAGTTTGACAGCATCGTGCGCCTGCTCAACCGGGTCTCTTCTGGGCAGGTCTTTGCCACCGAAACGATTGCCAAGCTGCTGCCAGCCGCGGCCGATCACGCCGATGTGGCAGCCGGCATGCTGGCGATTCCGCTGTCGCGCGAGCCGCGTGACTACATCGTGCTGTTCCGGGCAGAACGCCTGCGCGAGGTGCGCTGGGGCGGAAAGCCTGAAAAGCAAATGGTGCACGGCCCCAACGGCCCGCGCCTGACCCCGCGCAAGAGTTTCGAGGCCTGGGCGCAACTGGTAAAGGGCACGTGCCAGCCGTTTACTCCGGCCGAGCGCCGCGTGGCCGAAGCGCTGCGCGTGGGCATGCTGGAAGTGCTGGTGCGCCTGGCGGAAACCGCCGGGGTGGAGCGCGCCCGCGCGTCGGAACGGCAGGAACTGCTGATTGCCGAACTCAATCACCGCGTGCGCAATATCCTCTCGCTGATCCGTGGCCTGATCGCGCAGACCCGCGATGGCGCCGCCGATGTGGCGGGCTTTATCGTCACGCTCGATGATCGCATCCGCTCGCTCGCCCGCGCGCATGACCAGATCACCGCCGATCGCTGGGGGCCGGCGCGGCTGGCTGACCTGGTAGAAGTGGAAGCCGGCGCCTATTTGCGCGCGCAATCCGAACGCGTGGTGGCGCAGGGCGAGAACGTGCTGCTTTATCCCACCGCCTACGTCACGATTGCCCTGGTCATCCACGAATTGATGACCAATGCCGTGAAGTATGGCGCGCTCGCCGGGCAGGGCACGGTGCATATTTCGTGGGAGCGTGACGGCAGCGGCGGGCTGGTGCTCGATTGGCAGGAACGCGATGGTCCGCCCGTGGCGCCACCCACCCGGCGTGGGTTTGGCAGCACGATCATCGAACGCTCGATCCCCTATGACCTGGGTGGCACGGCCAACATCGCCTATCTGGAACCGGGCGTGCATGCCCGCTTCACCCTGCCCGAACACTGTGTGGCGGGGGTAACGGCGGCGCGGCACAGCGGTCCCACGCCGATCAGCCTGGGCGGGGCGACCACGCCGCTGGACGATTGCAACGTGCTGCTGGTGGAAGACAGCATGATCATCGCGCTCGATGGCGAAGACGCGCTGCGCGAACTGGGCGCGGCGGCGGTCAGCACCGCGCCGACCGTGCGCGATGCGCTGCGCCTGCTGGAGCGGAACGAGTTTGCCTTTGCCCTGCTGGACTTCAACCTGGGTGTGGATACCAGCGCGCCGATCGCCGATCGGCTGACCGAACTGGGTGTGCCCTTTGCCTTTGCCACCGGCTATGGCGAAGGCATTGGCAACGAACGCTGGCCCGGCGTGCCGGTGATCAACAAGCCCTATGGCCTCAAGGAATTGCGCGCCGCCGTGGGCCAGGCCCAAGCCGTGCGGCAATCACCCCACGCGGGCACTTGACCGGCAGGGGCAGGGCCGGGCACACCGCCCCGCGATGCGGCGCATGGGGCGCTGCACCGGGAGAAGAGACGCCCATGTTCAGCCACCTGATGATCGGCACGAACGATATCGACCGTGCCAAGACCTTTTACGATGCCACCTTCGCCACGTTCGGTGGGCCCCAGGGCATCGTCGATCCCAAGGGGCGGCTGATCTATGTGCACAACGGCGGCATCTTCATCCTGACCAAGCCGATCGACGGCGAGCCGGCGACGTGCGCCAACGGCTTTACCGTGGGCTTTGCCATGTCTCCGGAACAGGCCGACGCCTGGCATGCCGCCGGCATCGCCCATGGCGGCAGCGCCTGCGAAGACCCGCCCGGCGTGCGCAATGGCACCCCCTATTACCTGGCCTATCTGCGCGATCCTGATGGCCACAAGATCTGCGCGCTGCACAACTATGGCGCCGTGCAATGACGCTGGAAACGGTTTCCACCACCAAGGCCCATGGTGGCGTGCTGGGCGTGTACAAGCACGCCTCGGCCGCCACGGCCACGCCGATGACCTTTTCGGTATTCGTGCCGCCCCAGGCGCAGGCTGGGGCCAAGCTGCCGGTGCTGCTCTATCTCTCGGGCCTGACCTGCACCCATGCCAACGTGACGGACAAGGGCGAATATCGCCGCCTCTGCGCCGAACTCGGGCTGATCTTCGTGGCGCCCGATACCTCGCCGCGGGGCGAGGACGTGCCCGATGATCCGGCCGGTGCCTATGACTTTGGCCTGGGGGCGGGCTTTTACGTCAACGCCACGCAAGAGCCTTACGCCGCGCATTACCGCATGTGGGACTATGTCTCGCAGGAATTGCCGGCCCTGCTTGCCGCGCATTTCCCGGTTGATATCGCGCGGATGGGCATCACCGGCCACTCGATGGGCGGTCATGGTGCGCTGACGCTGGGGCTGACCTATCCCGAAACGTTCAAGTCGCTTTCGGCCTTCGCGCCGATCGTGGCGCCGGGGCAGGTGCCCTGGGGCCACAAGGCGCTGGGCGGCTATCTGGGTGACGATCGTGCCGCATGGCGCGCGCATGATGCCACCGCGCTGGTCGAAGACGGCAAGCGCCCGGCGGGGGCCATCCTGATCGACCAGGGCGATGCCGATAGCTTCCTGGCCGAGCAATTGCGGCCCGACCTGTTCGCCACGGCCTGCGAAGCGGCGGGCGTTGACCTCACGCTGCGGCTGCAGCCGGGCTATGACCACAGCTACAACTTCATTTCCACATTCATGGACGATCACCTGCGCTGGCACGCAGCGCGGTTGTAAATTGCCCTGCACCCCCTCCCCATCGGCGATGGGGAGGGGACGGGCGTGTTACTTACGCACGTCCTTGGCCACGGCGTCGAGTACGCCATTGGCAAACTTGGCCTCGCGCGCGTCGAAAAAGGCGTGGGCCACGTCGAGGTATTCGCTGATCACCGTGCCCACGGCAATGTCGGTGCGGGCCAGCAATTCATAGGTGCCGCAGCGCAGGATCTGCAGCATGGTCTTGTCGAGGCGGGCCAACGACCAGCCCTGGGCCAGGCGGCCCTGGATCAGCCCATCGACTTCCTCGCGGCGGGCGATCACGCCCTTGACCACGTCATCGAAGAACTCCACGTCAGCCGCGGCATATTCCACGTCTTCGATTTCCGCGCCCAGCCGGTGCTGGTGGAACTCGTCGAGCAGGAAGCGCAGCTCGGTGCCTTCCATATCTACTTGGTACAGTGCCTGGACAGCGGCAAGCCGCGCGGCAGAGCGGGCCTGGCCCTTGCTATTCGTCATATTCCCAATCTCAGTTCGATCGAGCGGGCGTGGGCGGCAAGCCCTTCCGCATCGGCAAGCGCAATGGCCGCCGGGCCAACTGCGCCAATGGAAGCATCGCTCACGGCAATGAAGCTGGTGCGCTTCATGAAGTCGAGCACGGAAAGCCCCGAGGAAAAGCGTGCACGGCGCCCGGTGGGCAGCACGTGGTTGGGGCCAGCGACATAGTCACCAATCGCCTCGGGCGTCATGCGGCCCAGGAACACCGAGCCGGCATGGCGGATCTGGGCAAACAGGGCATCGGGATCGTCAGTGGCGATCTCCACATGCTCGGCCGCCAGCGCATTGGCGAGGGCGGGGGCCTCGTCCAGCGATTCCACCACGATCACCGTGCCGTGGGTTTCCCAGCTGGCCTTGGCCACGCGGGCAGTGGGCAGCAGGGCGATTTCCACGCCGACCATGTCGACCACCTGATCGGCAAAGGCGGCATCGTCGGTGATCAGGATCGCCTGTGCGGCCGGATCGTGTTCGGCCTGGCTCAGCAGGTCGGCAGCGATCCACTGCGGATCGTTCTTGGCATCGGCGATCACCAGGATTTCCGATGGCCCGGCCACCATGTCGATCCCGACCACGCCGTAAAGCTGGCGCTTGGCTTCGGCCACCCAGGCATTGCCCGGGCCGGTGATCACGTCCACCGGGCGCATCGTCTTGGTGCCATAGGCCAGCGCGGCCACGGCCTGCGCCCCGCCCACGCGCCACACTTCGTCCACCCCGGCCAAGTGCGCGGCGGCCAGCACCAGCGGGTTGATCTCACCCTTGGGCGTGGGCGTGGTGACAACCAGCCGGCCAACGCCCGCCACCTTGGCGGGGATGGCATTCATCAACAGCGACGAGGGATAGGCGGCGCGGCCGCCCGGCACATAGAGCCCGGCACCATCCACCGCGCGCCACTTAGCGCCCAAGCGCACGCCGGCCGCGTCGGTATAGTCGCGGTCCTGCGGAAGTTGTGCCTCGTGATAGGTGCGGATGCGCTGCGCGGCCAGTTCCAGCGCGGCGCGCAGATCGGGCGCCAAGGCATCGAACGCCTCGCGGCAGGTGGCGGCATCGATACGCCAGCCATCGCCCTGCGGCAGGTGGCCATCGAAGCGCTGGGTATATTCGGCCACGGCTTCATCGCCGCGCAGCCGCACGTCTTCGATGATCGTCTGGACATCGCGGCTGACGTTCTCGTCGCTTTCGCGGCGGTCTTTTACCAGCCGGGCAAAGCGCGTGGCGAAATCGGCGTCGGTCGTCTTGAGGCGGAGCATCAGGCGGCGGCCTTTCGTGCGGCAACTTGCGTGCGGAACGCATCGACCAGCGCGCCCAGGCGGGCGCTATCGGTCTTGAGCGCGGCGCGGTTGACGATCAGCCGCGCCGAAATCTGCATGATCTGGCTGGTTTCGACCAGGCCGTTTTCCTTGAGCGTGCGGCCCGAGGAGACCAGATCGACGATGCGGCTGGCCAGGCCGAGCGACGGCGCCAGTTCCATCGCGCCATTGAGCTTCACCACTTCGGCCTGCACGCCCATCCGTTCGAAATGGCGGCGGGTAAGGTTGGGATACTTGGTGGCGACGCGGGCATGGCTTTCGCGCTGCCAATCGCCCTGGCCCAGGCCGCCCACCGGCTCTGCCACCGACAGGCGGCAATGCCCGATATCGAGATCGACCGGGGCATAGAGATCGGCATAGTCGAACTCGTCGATCACGTCTGATCCCACGATGCCGGCCTGCGCGGCGCCATGGGCAACGAACGTGGCAACGTCGAACGCGCGCACGCGGATCAGCGTCACATCGGGCCGGCTGGTCGCAAAAGACAATGCGCGCGAGGACTTGTCGAAGAACGCAGCCTCGGGCACGACGCCTGCTTGTTCGAGCAAGGGCAGCGCCTCATCGAGAATGCGGCCCTTGGGCAGGGCGAAAACGAGCGGGGTGGCGGTGGTCATGACGCCTTCGCCCCTATGGCAAGCGCGGGAAAAGGGCAACCTCATGGCGTCGATCATGGATATCGCTTCTGTCGAACAGGCCATCGCCTGGCAGGCAGACCACGCCGCGGCCAATGGCGCCCCGGCCACGGGCCGCGTGGTGCGGGCCCAGTTGCCCCTGTTGTCATCGGGCGGCGCGGTGGGCGCGCGCATGGCGGCCTGGCCGGGCAAGCCCTTGGAAGACGCGCTGCCGCTGCGCCTGGCCGGCGGGCTGCACAATCTGGTGCTGACCGGTGTCGACATGCGGCTCGCGGCGGTCTATCGCGGGGAATTGACCGACCAGGCCGCGATCGACGCGCTGGTTGGTGATCTGGTGGATCGCTTTGCCACCCGCCTGCTGCCCTGGCTCGACGGGCCACCCCAGACCAACGAAGCCGGCCGTTCCGCTTCGATCATGGCCGGGCTGCTGTGGCTATCGGCACGGGTGGGCCCGCGCTTCGTGCTGCATGAGTTGGGCGCGAGCGCCGGCGTCAACACGATGATGGATCGCTTTGCCTTCGATCTGGGTGGCACGCAGGCCGGCCCGGCTGATTCGCCGTTGCATCTCGCGCCCGAATGGCGCGGCACCGGGCGGCCGCCGCAAGTTCCGGTCGAGGTACTGGCGATCGCCGGATGCGATCGCGCGCCGATCGATCTGGCCGATCCCGACCAGGCGCTGCGGCTCAAGAGCTATGTCTGGGCCGAGATGACCGAGCGCATCGCGCGGCTGGACGCGGCAATTGCCTTGGCGCAGGCACGGCGGCCCGATCTGGTGGCGATGGACGCGGCCGACTATGTCGATGCCGTGCTGGCCGCGCCGCAGCCGGAAGACAGCACGCGGGTGATCTATCATTCCATCGTCTGGCAATATCTGCCGCCCGCCACGCAAGCGCGCATTACCGCCGCGATCGATGCCGCCGGCCAGCGCGCCACGCCGGGGCAGCGCCTGGCCTGGCTGTCACTGGAAACCGATCGTGCCACGTTCCGCCATGAATTGACCGTGCGGCTGTGGCCCGATGGCGGCGCGCCGGTGTGCCTGGCGGCCGCCCACGCCCATGGCGCCTGGGTGGAATGGCTTCAGCCCTGATCCTCGGCCAGGGCGCTGCCGTGGTGATGGTATGATGCCCATTCCCATACTGCCACCACCAGCAGCGCCAAGACCGTGGCGCCTACGAACACGGGCGCGGGCAGGGGAAAGGCCAGGGTTAGTGCCGCCAGTACGATCAGCAGGCCACCACCCACCCAGTGCGACAGCGGAAAATTGCCATGCGGGCTGGATGGCCGCTTGAACAGGCCAGTGCCGGCCAGGAACACCAGCAGCCCCCCGGCCTGGGTGGCAACCAGCGGCAGCTTGGCCGCGGCCAGCGGCGCATCGAGCAGCAGGGCATCGGCCACGGCGGTGATCACGATCCCGCCCACGATCGGCATGTGCAGATAGGTATAGACGCTGCGCGCCACGCGGCCGGGCTGCGCATGCTGGGCAATGTGCCGCGCGCCGCGTTCGGCACCCAGATCGAAATAGATCCACCACATCAGGGCAGACCCAGCAAAGGCCAGCACGAAGGCCAGGCTGCGGGCAAGGTCGGCGGTTTCCTGCGCAAAGCTGGTGCCCGTTACCACCACGCCTTCGCCCAGCGCGATGATGATGAACAACGCGCAACGTTCGGCCAGGTGGCTGCCGGAAATGTCCCAGTCTTCCGGCTGCGATCGGCCCATGCCCGGCACGGCAAAGCCCATGAACGGTCCGCCGTAATCGACCGTGAGCGCCAGCGCCCACAGCCCGAGCCGCACGAGCGGGGCATCGACCAGCGCGCCGGCCAGCCACAATGGGGCCGAGGCCACGAACCACAAGGTGATGCGGATCATGTTGCGCGCACCGCTGCCATGCCAATGTTCCTGCCGGCTCTTGGCCATGGCCCAGGCGACAAACCCGCTGCGCCCGATCTGCACCAGGCAATAGCAGGCGGCAAACAGCATGGCATCGCCACCGCCGACAGCGTCGAATGCGCGCGGCATGGCCACGGCCAGCCCCAGGCTGGCCAGCATCGACAGCAGCAGCATGATCCGCACCGGGCCGCGTTCGGGATTGGTCCAGTTCGCCGCCCAGGCGGTGAACATCCACGCCCACCATACCGCCAGGAACAGGACCAGTGCCTCTGCCAGGCCAGCCGCGCCCATATGGTGCAGCACATGATGGGAAAGCTGCGTTACGGCAAAGACATAGACCAGGTCGAAAAACAGCTCGAGATAGCTGACCGGGGCGTGTCCGCCCTCGTGATTGCGCAAGAGCGTGGCTGGCGCGGGCACCCCATCGGTCTCGGCCTTGGGGGCGGGCTTGCCAGCCTCGGCAATCGCCTCGGCTTCCTGCTTGGCCTTCTCGCTCATTCGCCCGGCGCGCGGGCGCGAATCGCTAGGGCGTGAACCCGCTGGCCCGGCAGATCGCCCAGGGCCTGGTTGACCAAGCGCTGGCGTTGCAGGCGCGACAGGCCGGCAAAGGCGGCGCTTTCGATCTCCACCGTAAAGTGCGATTCGCCGGTGCCGTCGTCACCCAGATGGCCGCTGTGGCTGGCCGAATCGTTGATCACCGCCAGATGGGTGGGGGCAAGGGCGTCCACAAGTTTACGTTCAATTTCCTGGGCGATCGGGCCGGTCATCTCTTTCCTTTCGGGTTGGCACGCACCATGTGCAATGGCGTGAAGCATGACAAGTTCCATGGCCGCGTCACGGATACCGGGCGCCAATGCAGTGCCCCGGGGTGCGATGCGCCGGGGGAATTCCGTGCGCCTGGCGTGCGGCCTTCCGGGTTTGACGGGCCTGGTGATTACCGCTGGTTCTGCCTCGACCACATTCGCGCGTTCAACGCCGGCTATGATTTCTTTGAAGGCATGAGCGCCGATGAAATCATGGCCGCGCAATCGCCGCTGGCCGGATGGGATACCCACACCCGCGCGTTCCGTCCGGACGCCGGCATCGACCAAGCGCCACGCTGGGCCGATTTTGCCGATCCGCTCGAGGCGATCGCGCAGCGCGCCCGTGCCCGCAAGATGGATCACCAGGCCGCCCAGGATGCGGCCCGGCGTGGCCTGACCCCGGAAGACCGCACCGCATACGAGGCGCTGGGCCTGGGCTTTGACGCCGACCGCCACGCCCTGCGCCGCCGCTACGCCGATCTGGTGCGGCGCTATCACCCCGATCGCAACGGCGGGGATCGCAGCCTGGAAGACAAGCTGCAGCGCGTGGTGGCGGCCTATGATCACCTGCGGCAATCGGCCGCGTTTCGCTAGTAGCTGGCTGTGAAAACGCGCTCAGGCCGGCTTTTCCAGCATGGCCAGCGCCTGCCAGAACGCGGGGTGGTTGCTGTCGTCCAAGCCGCCGGTGAAAACAGGCGGGAGAAAACCCGCGTCTTTGGCGAAGCGGGCGATCCAGTCACGGTGCAAAAAGCAATCCAGTTGTTCGGCGCGTTCCCCACGGCGCACGCGATCCACGCAGGCATTCCAGATCCGGTCATGGGCCGGTTCGGCCAATTCCAGGAATGAAAACACCAGTTTGCCGCCAGGTTTGAGCGCACGAAAGCTATCTTGGATATAAAGATAGGATTCGGTTGGATAAAGATGTGTGAAGACCGACCAGTTGAACGTCATGTCCAACGATGAATCCGGGGCCACGATCGTTGGCTTGTAATTGATGATGGCCTGATACGTGGGGCACTGCCTTTGCAACTCCTGCAAAAGCTCGGGAACGACATCGGCGCCCGTATAGTCGCCCTGCCATCCAGAGCGTTGCAGTGCTTGGGCGGTTCGCCCGCAGCCACAGCCCAGATCATAAATGGCCATGCCATCGCTCAGGCCATAATGACGCAACACCGCGACATGGCCATCGCCCTGTGCGACGAAATTTTCCATCGTTTCTGCGCCGATGGCCTGGGCAAGAGCAAGGGAGCGCTCTTGTGGCATGGCCTTCAGCTTCTTTCGCACCACCCTTTGATAATCGCGAATCGAATGGCTGGGTTGCGGTTTGGAACGTGACCGAAACAGCAATCGCATCTTTGAACAGTGCCCCCAAAATCAGTTTCGGGACACTGGCCCAAGTTGCGCTTTGTGCAAAAGAAAATCTTTGGGATTGAACGAATAACACACCGCAAAGGCTTCAATCTTGGTGGGAACACATAAAGGTTAGTCTGCGCAGGGCGGGATTGTCGTCAATCCGGTGCCTGATGCGCCACTTCGATCAGCGAAGGGCCGCCGGCGACCGGGGTAAGCCAGACGGCGAGATCGGCCGCGATCAGGAATGCCATGCCGAGCATCAGGGCTGGCCGCTTGCGCTCGCCACGGCGCCAGAAAAACACTGCGCCACCGATCAGCGCCACGGTGGCAAGCACCAGCAGGGAAAGAACCGTATCCATCATGGGATTTAGCTGAACAGTCCCTTGGCCAGGCCGGCGATGTCGTTGAGCGGGTTGCCATCACCATCCTTGTCGAGGAACTTGCTGACCTGGCCCAGCGCATCGGGATGATCACCCAGGATCGTGGCGAATTGTGACAGTGCGCCTTCGCCGCCGATGTGGCCGACGATCTGCTGCAGCAGGCCAGCATCAAGCCCGGTATTGGCAGCTGCGGTTTCGATGGTGTCGCCCTTGGCCTGATGGCCCGCGGCCAAGGCGGCGATGGCGGTTTCGGCCTGAGCGGGATCGATGCCCAGCTTTGCTGCCAGGTTCTTCACGTCCACCGCGCTGCTCACCTGGCCCAGGATGCTGTCGAACACGCTCATCGCTTTGGTCCCTCTGCTTGGCGCGCCAATACGGCGGCCCATGGCACAGGGATAGCGCGCCATGATGCCCGCTTGCCAGAAAAAACGCCCTGCCGTGGCAAGCCATGGCAGGGCGCAAGGGTGACAAGCAGCCGGGGCTGTATGCCCCAGCGCGGGGCGATCAGATCGCGACGGTATCGTCGGCGATGATGTGGCTGAGCGTGAGGGCCTGCTGATGGCCGAGCCCATCGTTGAGGATGAACGTGGTGCCGTCGAACCCGCTGGTGTTGACGAAATAGGTGCCAGCATCGGGGTGCGCCTTGAGATAGGCGGCCAGCTTGTTCACGTCGTCCTGCGAATCGATATAGGCAGAGCCGGTGCCCTTCACGGTCAGGCCGATGGCGTTGAAGATGCTGTCGAACCCGGTGATGCGCACCACGTCATGATCGGCAAAGTTGAGATCTTCGACCGTCACCCACTGGTAGACGCTGGTGACGCCGTGGCCACCGGTAAAGGCGAACGAGGAAAACCCTTCGCCCGAGCGGAACACGAACTGGTCTGCCCCGGCGCCGCCGGTCAGCGCGTCCTTGCCGCCGCCACCCTTGAGAATGTCGTTGCCGTCGCCACCATAGATCGCGTCGTTGCCGCCGCCGCCGTAGAGCACGTCGTTGCCATCGCCGCCGCTGATGATGTTCTTGCCCGAGCCGCCGGTGACAACGTCGTCGCCAGCCCCGGCGTTGATGATGTTGTTGCCCTTGGGCGCGGCGATGGTGTCGTTGCCGCTGGTGCCATTGATTACTGCCATGTTCATTCTCCTTCGTTCCACCGTGTGGGCGGAAAGTTGATCCACAAGTATTTTTCGAGGATACTGTGTGGTCGGGAAGAACAGAGGCGTTCCTCGGCCACGCAAGTCATGATTGCGACCTGACTTGTCTTATGGGTAATTGCGCGAACACCCTGGCGGCCAAGGTGTGAATCGCTGCCGATCCTGCCTGGTTATAACGCGATATTGCGGTGCAACGTGCCGGTGTTTCCCGTTCATATTGGCGCTTTCACGCGGTAACAGCGGCAAGACCGGTTCAATCTGGAGCAAGTTTGAATCTGCGCGGCGCCTCCCTGCATCAGCCCCAGGTTGAGCCTTGGCGCACGGTTGTCGTTTGCCGTGCCGAACGCGCCTTGCCATCGAACCACTGCGAGAGCTCGGCGCGGCATGGCTCGTCGATGCGGGTGAGCACCAGCCAGGCCGCGAGCAGCAGGGGCGGGACCAGGGCAATGCCCCAGGCGCCCAGCGGCTCACCCTGCAGCATGCGCTTGGCTGCGCCCGATACGATGGCGAGCAGAGGCACGTGAATGCCATAAAGCGGATAGGAAATACGGCCCAGCCAGGTGCCGCCGGGCATGGCGCGATGGCTGCCGGCTGCCACCGCCACCACCAGCACGCAGGGCAGAAAGGCCATGGCCATGAACAACGTCCACGGCAGGTGCTGCACCGGCAGCGCCAGGGCATAGACCAGCGCCAGCGCGGCCAAGGTTGCGGCGGCCCGGTTCATTACCGGGAGCGCGTGGCGCAAGCGGTGGAGCAGCAGGCCGCAGCCGAACCCGAAGCAGACCCGGGCCAGGCCGCCGTCCAGCGAACTGGCCTGCCAGCCCAGATCGACTGTGCCATGGCGCAGCGCGCAGGCAACCAGCGCCAACCCCGCGAGCGCGACGCCGGCCGCGAGCAGCGCCGTGCTGCGCCGTACCAGGAATGCTGCCCAGGCGAGGTTGGCGAGGATTTCGAAGAACAGCGACCACAGCGGGCCATTGGCCGGGAACAGTTCCCACCCCGTCGCCGCGCCATGCCATAGCTTGGGCAGGATCAGCAGATTGAGGGCATTGGCCAGCAGCACCTGGTCCAGCGGATCGGACCGATCAGGGGAAACCAGGCAACGCGCGACGAGATAGAGCCCACCCAGCCCGGCGCCCAGCACCGCCACCGGCGCTATCCGCACCAGCCGCCGCCGGGCAAAGCCGGCCCAGTCCATCACGGGTGCACGATCCGGTGCATCGGCAACCAGGCGCGCCTCATAGGCTTCGGCGAGGACAAAGCCGCTGAGCATGAAAAAGAAATCGACGGCAAGATAGCCGTTGGGAAACAACTGGATCCCCGTGGCCCGCGTGCCAATGTGAAACAGGCATACCGCCAGCGCCGCGATGCCGCGCATCTCATCGAGCAGGGCATAGCGCCCGCCCTGCCGGGCCTGCTGCGTGGCCGTGTTCATGCGCTGTGCCCCCCATTGCCAATGGGCGCGGCCCGCTGGCGTTTCTGCCCGAATTGGTGCGCCGCGATATCGCGGTGCACCGCAAGGGCAGGGCATGCGTGATCGTGACTAACGCATGATTAACCAAACTATCGACGGGGACTCATACGGTTTACTGCTTAGTGAAAACCGTATTGCGCGCTGCGGCGCAGAATATCCTTTGCTGCCAGCCGCCTATTCCGGGCGGGCGCGCAGCGTGGCCAGCCGGGCGGCGCCTTCTGCACCATAAATCTGTGGCACATCGCGGCCGGCGTAAAACCCGTCGAACGCGGGAATGCCATCGGGCAGCGTGATCCATGGCAGCCGGGTGCGCACATAGATGTGCACGGTTGGCGGGCACAGCGCGGGCGAATCGAGCGTGCCGGCGCGCACGAACGCAGCCTTTTGCCCCAGGCTGCCATAATGACTCCATACCGCTGTCTGGCACGCCGTGCAGCGCATGATCGTCTGCCCCCGCCCGCTGTGCGTCGGCACGGCGACCGGTGCCACTGTGCCGGCCAACAGCGTGAGGCATTCTGTCTCCACCACGGCATTGATGGCAAAGGCGCTGCCGCTCAGCACCTGGCACTCGTGACAATGGCAGCAATGCACCACATAGGGCGCCCGCGCGAGGGCATAGCGTACCGTGCCGCAACGGCATCCGCCGGTGGCAAAGGGATCGGCCGTGCCGGCCATGGGGCGGTCGGCCGACGCCGCATGGGCCGGCGGCATTGCGTCATCCATGCTGTGTATCCTTGCGCAGGGAAACCCGTGGCATCACGCGACTGATTTGCGCGAGACCAGCCCGAAAAAGGCGCCGGCCGGATCGCGGGCCTGGATCATCAGGTCGTCGCCAGGCACTTCGTGCACATCGCCTTCCAGCGTTCCGCCCAGATCCCGCACCGCCTGGGCAGCCGCGCGCACGTCTGCCACGCGGAAATAAGTGCGCCAGCCCAGCGGCGCATCGGCGCTGGGGCGGGCCATCATCGCCCCGACGCGGCCCTGCAGGGGATGGGCGATGAACTGGTAATCGCCAAAGGCGCCCATCGGCATGGCATCGGGATAGGTAAAGCCGAAATGCCGCGCATAAAATGTCCGCGCGCCGGGCAGATCGGTGGTGAACAGCTCGTTCCAGGTGACCGCCTGGGTGATGTCCATCGCAAAGACCGGCGGTGGCGGCGTGTCTTGCCCCGGCGGCGGGGTTGGATCGATCAGGTAGAACGGCGCGCCCCACGGGTCTGCCACCATGGCAAAGGTGCCCTCGGCAATGGTCGTGGGAGGCATCCACACGCGCGCGCCATCGGCCGTGATCGCGGCCAGCGTGTCCGGCACGCTATCGACCATCAGGTAGGGCACCCACCATGGGCGCGCGCCGGCCGCGATCATCTCGGGGCGCAGGACCAGCATGCCGCCCTGTCCGGCGCCATCGGCACGGTAGATATGGCGATAATCGATCGCGGCGGTTTCGTGGCCGGGCGAGGGATCGGCGATCCGCCACCCGATCACGCCTTCGTAAAAGGCGCGCACCGCATCGGGGGCGTCGGTTGTCACCTCGTACCACACGAACAGGCCTTGGGGCATGCTGGCATCCCTCCTGCGGGTTGGCCGGTCGATCGCGGCCCACGCATCATTCTCTCGATTCGCGCGTTGTGGCCGGCAGCATAGCAGCTTGGCCGCCCAGGCCCACTGCGCATGGGCTCGGCCGGCACAAATGCAAGACGGGCCAAAAGCGCATGCCAAAGCATGTTGCAGCGCGGCGCCCGCGCGGATAGGCAGGTAAATGATGAGCGACACTTCCAATCTCGTGGCCCACGCTGGCACCACCACCGTCCTGCCCGCGCCCGATACCCAGGTTTCGGTGCGTGAGGTGTTTGGCATCGACATCGACATGACCGTGCCGGCCTTTTCCCAGGCCGACGAGCGCGTGCCCGATACCGATGACAACTATGTCTTCGATCCCGATACCACGCTCGCGATCCTGGCCGGCTTTGCCTACAACCGCCGCGTCATGGTGCAGGGTTATCACGGCACCGGCAAATCGACGCATATCGAGCAGGTGGCTGCGCGCTTGAAGTGGCCGTGCGTGCGCATCAACCTCGATGCCCACATCAGCCGTATCGACCTGATCGGCCGCGACGCCATCGTGCTGCGCGATGGTCTGCAGGTGACCGAATTCCGCGAAGGCCTGCTGCCCTGGGCGCTGCAGACCCCGACTGCGCTGGTGTTCGACGAATACGATGCAGGCCGCCCCGACGTGATGTTCGTGATCCAGCGCGTGCTGGAAACCGAAGGCAAGCTGACCCTGCTCGACCAGAACCGGGTGATTCGCCCCAATCCGTTCTTCCGCCTGTTCGCCACGGCCAATACCGTGGGCCTGGGCGATACCTCGGGCCTCTATCACGGCACGCAGGCGATCAACCAGGGCCAGATGGACCGCTGGAACCTGGTCGTCGCGCTCAACTACCTGCCCGCGGAAACCGAAATCGACGTGGTTTCCAAGAAGGTGCAAGGCCTGGATGCCCAGGTGATCGCGCAGATGGTCCGCGTGGCCGATCTGACCCGCAAGGGCTTCATGGCTGGCGACATTTCCACGGTGATGAGCCCGCGTACCGTGATCAGCTGGGCGCAGAACAGCCAGATCTTCAACGACGTCGGCTTTGCCTTCCGCCTCTCGTTCCTCAACAAGTGTGACGAGGCCGAGCGCGTGCTGGTGGCCGAATATTATCAGCGGGTGTTTGCCAAGGACCTGCCAGAAAGCGTCGCGCACAAGGCGTGATGCTGGGCGCTTGACGCCCTTCGACAAGCTCAGGGCGAACGGATGCAGCCGAAGTTGAAATCCGTTCGGGCTGAGCTTGTCGAAGCCCCCCGCGTGCGAACTCAATCCTCGCCGGGATACACCGCCTTCACGAAATAGAGGCCTTCGGGCGGGGCATTGTGGCCCAGCTTCTGGCGATCACGGGCGTGGAGCGCGGCCACCAGATCGGCACGCGTCCAGTGGCCCTGGCCGATCAGGCCCAGGCACCCCACCATCGAGCGCACCTGGTGGTGCAGGAAGCTGCGCGCCGCCGTCTCGATGATCACCATGTCCCCTTCGCGGCGCACGTCGAGCCGGTCGAGCGTTTTCACCGGGCTGGCCGCCTGGCAATGGACCGAGCGGAAAGTGGTGAAATCGTGGTTGCCCACCAGTTCCTGTGCCGCCTCGTGCATCGCGGCCGTATCTAGCGGCCGGGCGATGCGCCAGGCGCGGCCGGCATCGAGCGTGAGCGGCGCGCGCCGGTTGGCGATGCGATATTCATAGGCGCGGCCAAGGCAGGAAAAGCGCGCGTGCCAGTCTTCGGGCACGATCCGGCAAGCGAGCACGGCGATCGGATCGGGCTTGAGCCGAGCGTTGAGCGCCTCTGACAGGCGAAACGGATCGAACGGCCGCGCCACATCGATATGCGCGCGCATGCCAAGCGCGTGAACGCCGGTATCGGTGCGGCCTGCGGCATGCAGAATGACGGGATGCCCCACCACGCTTTGCGCCGCTTCCTCCACCGCTTGCTGCACCGACGGGCCGTGCGATTGGCGTTGCAGGCCCATGAACGGGCCGCCATCGAATTCCAGCGTGAGGGCATAGCGCGGCATCAGGCGAGCACCGTGCCCGCCGGAATGGCGCGGCCGCGCAGGAGGGCGGCGGTGTCCATCGCCGGGCGGCCGGCGCGCTGCACGGTCAGCGGGCGAATGGCGCCTTGGCCGCAGGCAATGGTCAGCGCCTCGTCCAGCACCGTGCCGGGCGCACCTTCACCGGCCAACACCTGCGCAGCGAGCACGCGATAGCGTTCGCCCTCTAGTTCGAAAAAAGCACCTGGCGTCGGGGCGAAAGCGCGCACCTGGCGCTCCACCTGTTCGGCCGGTTGGGCGAAATCGAGCCGGCTTTCCGCCTTGTCGATCTTGGCGGCATAGGTCACGCCCGCTTCGGGCTGAACCTCTGGCGTAAAGCTGGCCAGATCGGCCAGCACGCGCACCATCAGGTCTGCGCCCAGCGTGGCCAGTTCAGCGGTGAGTTCGCCGGCGGTCTTGCCGGCCACGGGCGTGGCCACCGTCGCCAGCATAGGCCCGGTATCGAGTCCGCGCTCCATCTGCATGATGGTGATGCCGGTGTGCACATCGCCTGCCAGGATGGCCCGCTGCACCGGTGCTGCCCCGCGCCAGCGTGGCAGCAGCGAGCCATGCACGTTGAGGCAGCCCTTTACCGGGGCTGCCAGGATCGCGGCCGGCAGGATCAGGCCATAGGCCGCCACGACCGCCACATCGGCGCCATGCGCGGCAAAGGCAGCCTGTTCGTCTGCCCCCTTGAGGCTGACGGGGGTGAGCACAGGCAAGCCATGCCGCTCTGCCGCCAGATGCACGGGCGAGGGCTGCAACTTTTTACCCCGGCCGGCCGGGCGCGGCGGCTGGCTGTAGACCGCCACCACATCGTGGCCGGCGGCCACCAGCGCATCGAGCGTGGGCACGGCAAATTCGGGTGTGCCCATGAAGACAACGCGCATGGTGCAATGGGTCCTTTTCCAATCCTGCGCGCGGCCCTATCTGTCGCGCCATGGCATCGCAAGAGATCGAGGCGCTGGCGAGCGCACTGGCCCGTCTGCCCGGCCTCGGCCCCCGCTCGGCGCGGCGGGCTGTGCTCTGGCTTATCAAGCGGCGTGAAAGCGCGCTGCCGCAACTGCTGGCCGCGCTTGATACCGTGCGCCAGAACCTGGTGGAATGCCAGACCTGCGGCAATGTGGACACCACCGATCCGTGCGGGATCTGTGCCGATCCGCGTCGCGATGCGCGCGCGCTGTGCGTGGTGGAGGATGTGGCGGACCTCTGGGCGCTTGATCGCGCGCGGCTGTTCACCGGGCGCTATCACGTGCTGGGCGGGCGGCTTTCCGCGCTCGAAGGGGTGCGGCCGGAAGACCTGACCATCGGCCGGTTGCTCGATCGGGTTCGCGCCGGCGGGATTGATGAAGTGGTCCTGGCGATGAACGCCACGCTCGAGGGGCAGACCACGGCGCACTATATTGCCGAACGGCTGGAAGACTTGCCCGTGCGCGTGACGCAACTGGCGCATGGCCTGCCCGTGGGGGGAGAACTGGACTATATGGACGAGGGCACCCTGGCCCAGGCCCTGCGCGCGCGGCGGCCGGTTTGACCCGCGGGTGTCGCGCTGGGCCCTTCGACAGGCTCAGGGCTAACGAAGGCGGAAAGTCCCTCCCCGAAACCCGTTCGGGCTGAGCTTGTCGAAGCCCCCCCTGCGCCGAACTCAGCTTTCCAGGCTTGCCAGCACTTCATAGGCGAGCACGGCGCCAGCGACGGCAGCGTTGAGGCTGTCAGCGCGGCCCTTCATCGGCATGGTCACGCGCAGGTCGCAGGCCAGCTCATAGTCTTCGGGCAGGCCGCGCGATTCGTTGCCCACCATGACGAAGCAGGGACCCGCATAAGGGGCGCCGCGATATGGCACGGCATCGCGCAACGATGCAGCCACCAACTGGCCGGTGCCGGTGCGCAGCCAGGGCAGGAATTCGTCCCAGCGCGCCTGGGCGAGGCGCTGGGTGAAGATGGCGCCCATGCTGGCGCGCACCGCCTCTACCGAAAAAGGATCGACGCAATCATCGATCAGGATCAGTCCGCCTGCGCCCACGGCATCGGCGGTACGCAGCATCGTGCCCAGATTGCCCGGATCGCGCATGGCCTGCGCCACGAGCCACAGCGGCGCGGCGCGGCGATCGATCTGCGCCAGGCCCGTGTCCCATTCGGCAAAGACACCGGCCACGGCCTGCGGGTTATCCTTGCCGGTCACCTTGGCCAGGATATCCACCGGCAACTCGATCACATCGCCCCCGGCAGCCGAAACCGCGCTTTCCAGGTCTGACAGCAGCGGATGCGCCTCGCGCCCCTGGGCCATCAGCAGGATTTCGGGCAGGCGCCCACCGGCCCGGGCATCGGTCAACAGGCGCAGACCCTCGGCCAGAAAGCGCTGCTCGCGCTTGCGGTGCTTCTTGTCGCGCAGGCTGCGGACGAATTTGACGGTGGGGTTGGAAAACCCGGTGATCGTACGGCGGGACATGGGGCGGTCCATGCGTCAGCCAGCCGCGATGGGCAAGGCTTTCAGTCTTCGCCGAACCCGTCCTTGACCAGGCCCGCCAGCTTGAGCAGCACAGAATCCGCTTCACCTTCCGGGCCAGACACCACGACATCGATGGTATCACCCTTGGCCGCGCCCAGCATCATCAGGCCCAGGATAGAGCCGCCGGCTGCCTCGGTGCCGTCCTTGAACACCGTCACGTCAACGCCAGAAGGCAGCTTGGCCACGGCATTGACGAACTTGGCGCTGGCGCGGGCATGGAGGCCGCGCTGGTTGACGATGGTGATCGTCTCTCGGGCAACGTAGCTTTGGCTCGACATCGGCTTTCCTCTTCCCCTGCCCGTCGTTGTCGGGTGCGTCGCTTTGTTCGGGAAACCCTCGGGCGTGGGATTTATGCGTCCTGGCCCAGGAATTCCGAAGCGATCGTGATATAGTTGCGGCCGGCATCGCGCGCGGCGGCCGTGGCATCGCGAACATTCATGCATCCGCGCGCCTTGGCAAGCCGGATCAGCATGGGCAGGTTGATCCCGGCGATCACTTCCACCCGGCCCGCCTGCATCAGCGAGATCGCGAGGTTCGAAGGGGTGCCGCCGAACAGGTCGGTGAGGATGATGACGCCTTCGCCGCTATCGACCCGGCGGATGGCATCGGCGATCTCCTTGCGGCGACGCTCCATATCGTCATTGGGGCCGATACAGACGCCGATGACGTCCTGTTGTCGGCCCACGACATGTTCCATCGCATGGATGAATTCGTCGGCAAGGGCACCATGGGTGACGAGAATAAGACCGATCATGAAGGGAACGGGCTCCGAAATACAGCCTGACAAGATGCCACAACCAAGCTTAACAGAGCCTTGGCGGACACATGTGGGCTGCCAGAATGCTGGCATTCACAAGGCATGTCTTTCAGAACCGTCCCATCCCCCGAGCGCAGGATATTCGCTGCCCGCGCTATCGTTATCATTGGCATTGTCACTGGCATCATTGTCATACCTGAACCGCCTGGGCGCCTTCCAGCAGGTTGGCGCCGCGGGCGGCAAGGTTGCGGTGCAACAATGTGGGTGAAAAACCGGAGTTGCGCAAGCCTTGTGCGATCTCTTCGGCCATGAAGACCGAGCGATGGCGCCCGCCGGTACAGCCGAAGGCGATGTGGACATAGGCCTTGCCCTGGGCCGCGAAGCGGGGAAGGAGCAGGCGCAAAAGCCCCAGAATCCGGTCAAAAGCCTCGGCAAAGGCAGGGTCGTTGCGGATGTAATCGCCCACCGGGGCGTCCTTGCCGGTCATCGGCCGCAGCGTTTCATCCCAGTGCGGATTGTTGAGGAAACGCATGTCGAAAACCAGGTCGGCGAGCGGCGGGGTGCCGCGGGAAAAGCCGAAGCTGCTGATCGTGACCGTGGTGCGACTCGGTGAGATCGCACCGAACTGCTGGCGGATGGCCTGCTGCAGGTCGTTGGTGGTGAAATCGGTGGTGGATATGACTACGTCGGCCCAGCGGCGCAGTGGGGCCAGCAGATCGCGCTCGGCAGCGATGCCGCTGGCGGCGGGCTTGTCCTCGCTCATCGGATGGCGGCGGCGGGTTTCGTTGTAGCGGCGCTCAAGCTCTGCCCCGCTGCAGTCGAGAAACAGGGTGGTGACCGAGAGGTTGGGCCGCGTGCTCAGCGCCTTGACCCGCTCGATGATCGTCTGCGGATCAAACCCGCGGGTGCGGGTGTCAAACCCGATGGCGAGCGGCGTTCCGGCATCAATACCACCGCTTTCGCTGCGGGCCTGGCCCGGTTCGGTTTCCAGCAGGCGATCGAGCAGGCGTATCGGGAAATTGTCGATCGCTTCCCAGCCCAGGTCTTCCAACGTGCGCAGCGCCGTGGTCTTGCCTGCGCCGAGCAGGCCAGTGACCAGCAGGATGCGTTGCGGCGAATCCGGATCGGGCAGAGCGGAACTATCGGTGGCGACCATGCACGACCTTTTGCGCGCATTGGCGGGCAAAGAAAAGTGCGGTTACGCGACGGCCAGCCCTGATCTTGTTGCAGGCATGGCACTCAGCCCAGGCCATAGTGTTCCAGCGCGAGCGTGGCGCGCAGGACCAGCATCGGCGTTTCTGGCCATAACTGCACCATCGGCACGGCTATTCCGGCGCGCTCAACGCGACCTGCCGCATCGATAAAGCGCGGCGCATCTGCGTCGAGGCGCAGCACCAAGGCCACCGGCGCCTGTGCCAGGTGGGGAAAGCGCAGCAGCCCCAGGTTGCGCACTTCCAGCAAGCCGGCGATGCGGGGATGGGGTTGGGCCAGCAGCCGTGGCGCGTTGCCCGGCGCGATATCTGGCAGGAGGAGCAGCCCGTCATCGCCCACCAGCTGCGCACCGCGATCGATCAGCGCCAGCGCCAGACTGGACTTGCCGCTGCCCGGTGGCCCCTCGATCATCACGGCGCGCCCGCCGATCGCCACTGCCGTGGCTTGGTGCGTCTGGCCCGCCGCGGTCATGCGCGCAGTTCCCCGGCATAGGGCAGGGTCAGGACCAGGCAGGCGCCATGTGCGCCATCGGGGCGGTCGATGATCGTCAGGCGGCCATCGTGGGCTTCGGCAATGGTGCGGGCGATCGCGAGGCCCAGGCCGCTGTGCGCGCCAAACGCCTCCTCGGCCGGTCGCACCGAATGGAAGCGCTCGAACACCTTGCCGCGCTCGGCCTGGGGGATGCCGGGTCCCTCGTCGGTCACGCTCAGCATGACGCGGGCGTCTTCGCCCTCGCGCGGCCCCTGTGTCCACACTGCCACGTCCACCGCGCCGCCGGGCGGAGAGAACGAGACGGCGTTGTCGAGCAGGTTTTCCAGCACGCGCTCCAGCCGCATGGCATCGCCCAGTACCAGCGGGGCGTAAGTGCCGGGATCGGGCTGGCGCAGGCGGATCACCGCACCGCCGCGCGTTTCCCGGGCGCCGCGTGCCCCCACCACCTGCGCGGCAAGACCGCCCAGGTCGAGCCGCACGAACGTGGCGCGGCTCAGCTCCGCATCGATCCGGCTGGCATCGGCGATTTCGGTGATCAGGCGATCGATCCGCTGGACATCGTGGGTGGCGATCGCGGTGAGTTGCCGGCGCAGCGTGGCATCTTCCACCCGGTCGAGCGACTCGATCGCGCTGGCCAGGCTTGCCAGCGGGTTCTTGAGTTCGTGGGCGACATCGGCGGCAAAGCTTTCCACCGCGTCGATGCGATGGCGCAGGGCCATGGTCATGTCGGAAAAGGCGCGGGCGAGCAGGCCGATCTCGTCCCCGCGATCGGGCAGGCGGGGCACTACCACTTCACGGTCACGGCCCAGCCGTACCCGCACCGCTGCGCGCACCAGCGCGCGCAACGGCTGGACGATGGTGCGCGCCAGGAACAACGACAACTGCACCGACAGCATCAGGGCAAGGCCGATGATGATCACCAGGGTCTGGCGCGCATCGCGCACCGCCTGGGTGATATCCACGGCATTGCGCATGGCCAGCAGCATCGGCCCATCGCTGTCGCTCCCCACGGGCGTGGCGGCGGTCAGCACCGGGGTGCGATCGGGGGCATAGCGCAGATAGACCTGGGTGGAATGGGCGGCACGGGCGCGCACCACTTCGGGCCAGTTGCCGGCTCCCGGATCGGCCGGTTCGGCATAGCGTTCCACCGGCGGCGCACCGACGATGAAATCGACCCCGCGATCGAGCAGGCGCGCGGCATGTTGGTACCATGGCTCGCCCGTGGGATCGACCAGGGCGAAGCTGGGCGGCGCCAGGGCAAAGCTGTCTGCCACCAGGCGGCCTTCGCGATCATAGAGTCGCAGCCGCAGGCGCTGTTCCTGGCTGATGCGCACCAGCAGCGTCTTTTGCTGCGCCAGGCTGGCGCCATCGAGCGCATCGGCGGCAATTTCCGCCTCGGCCCGGGCCAGCTTGAATCGCTCGCCCAGCAGCTGCGAACGGTAGCTATCGAGATAGAAGAAGCTGCCTGCCAGCAGCGCCAGCGCGATGACGTTGACCGCCAGGATACGTGCGGTGAGCGAGAGGCCGCGCGGCCGCAGCGCACGTGGCACCAGCATGCGCGCGGTGCGCTCTGGCGCAGGTGGGGCAGAGTTGGCCGGCGTCATTCGTCGCTGTAGCTGTAGCCCGCGCCATAGAGCGTCTCGATCGCGGAAAACTGCGGATCGACGGCGCGGAACTTGCGGCGCAGGCGCTTGATATGGCTGTCGATCGTGCGATCATCGACAAAGACGTCGTCGTGATAGGCCGCGTTCATCAGCTGGTCGCGGGTGCGCACCACGCCGGGGCGCACGGCCAGCGCTTCCAGGATCAGGAACTCGGTGACGGTCAGCGAAACCAGTTTGTCTGTCCAGGTCACCAGGTGGCGCGCCGGGTCCATCGCCAGGCGGCCGCGGCGGATCGGATCGGGCAGGTTTTCGGCCGGCTCGGCATCGGCGGCAATTGGATCGCGGCGCACGATTTCGCTGCGCCGCAAAATGGCGCGAATGCGGGCGAGCAACAGGCGCTGGCTGAATGGCTTGGCGATGTAATCGTCGGCGCCCATGGCCAGGCCCAGTGCCTCGTCGGCCTCGTCGTCCTTGCTGGTCAGGAAGATCACCGGCAGGTCGCTCTGCTCGCGCAGGCGGCGCAGCAATTCCAGGCCATCCATGCGCGGCATCTTGATGTCGCACACCGCCAGGTCGGGCGGATTGTCGAGCAGCGCTTTGAGCGCGGTATCGCCGTCGTTGTAGAGCCGGGTGACAAAGCCCTCGGTCTGCAGCGCGATCGATACCGTGGTCAGGATATTGCGATCATCATCGACCAGCGCGATCGTGCGGCGCGGCTGGCTCTGCCCTGCCGGGGGCGTACCCGTGCCTTCGGGCTGGGGGGCAGGGGCATTATGCATAGGCGTTGCGGCGATCCTGCTCGAGTGGGCCTGCTCGGGTGTGGCCTACCAGGGTGGCGGGCTAGATTAGGGCGCGCAGGCGCGGCTGGCAAGAAACCCCCAAGGACGTTGGATTTGGTCGTGTGGGGACAAGCTGCGAAAGGGCGGCAGTTGAAAATTGTGCAACTTGCTGCGCAAAAATCTTGGGTCGATCCGGTTTGACGCGGGGCGGGTGGTCAACTATCCGAACAGGGAATCGCGCATTCGTATTCGGCATTCGTATGCGAAGCCGGAAAACAACGGCAATGCGGCTGTGCGATCATGCTTGATACCGCGCTTTTGCAATCAGTGGCCTGCCTTTTTGCCCACGGCTCCAGACAGTCCGGGGTGCAGCATGGCCCACCAAACGGGAGGCTTGTGATGTCCGCCAACAGCCTGAACATTTCCTTGTCCGCGCAGGGTTTTCCTGAACCTGCCGAGCTGTTTGCCAACCTCGGCACCGCCCCGCTGGTGGAACATGCGGTGAAGAACGGGGAAGGCGTCCTGGCCAAGGACGGTCCTTTCGTCGTCGCCACCGGCAAGCACACCGGCCGCTCGGCCAAGGACAAGTTCATCGTCCGCGACGCCGAAACCGAAAACACCGTGTGGTGGGGCAAAACCAACGTGGGCATGAGCCCGGCGCACTTTGCCGCGCTGAAGGAAGATTTCCTTGCTGCGCTCGCCACCAAGGACAAGCTCTACGTCGCTGACCTGTTCGGCGGTTCGCAGCCCGAACACCGCGTCAACGTGCGCGTGATCAACGAGTTTGCCTGGCACAACCTGTTCATCCGCACGCTGCTGGTGCGCCCGGCGACCGATGAACTGGCCGGCTTCGCCCCGGAATACACGATCATCGACCTGCCCAGCTTCCGCGCCGATCCGGCCCGCCACGGCTGCCGCAGCGAAACCGTGATCGCGGTCAACTTCACCGAAAAGCTGATCCTGATCGGCGGCACGGCCTATGCCGGTGAAATGAAGAAGTCGGTGTTCGGCATCCTCAACTACCTGCTGCCGGTCAAGGGCGTGATGCCGATGCACTGCTCGGCCAACATCGGCCCCAATGGCGACACCGCCGTGTTCTTCGGCCTCTCGGGCACCGGCAAGACCACGCTGTCGGCCGACGCCAGCCGCACCCTGATCGGGGACGACGAACATGGCTGGTCGGATACCGCCGTGTTCAACTTCGAAGGCGGCTGCTATGCCAAGATGATCCGCCTCTCGGCCGAGGCCGAGCCGGAAATCTTTGCCACCACCAAGCGGTTCGGCACGGTGCTGGAAAACGTGGTGATCGATCCCGTCACGCGCGAAATCGATCTGGACGATGCCAGCCTCGCTGAAAACAGCCGCGGTTCCTATCCGATCGATTTCATCCCCAATGCCTCGGAAGAAAACCTCGGCCCCGTGCCGCAGAACCTGATCTTCCTCACCGCCGATGCCTATGGCGTGCTGCCGCCGATCGCCCGCCTCACGCCCGACCAGGCGATGTATCACTTCCTCTCGGGCTATACCGCCCGCGTGGCCGGCACCGAAATCGGCGTGACCGAACCGGAAGCAACCTTCTCCACCTGCTTCGGCGCGCCGTTCATGCCGCGTCACCCCTCGATCTATGGCAACCTGCTCAAGGAACGCATCGCCAAGGGCGGGGTGAAGTGCTGGCTGGTCAACACCGGCTGGTCGGGCGGCAAGGCCACGCAGGAAGGCATCAAGCGCATGCCGATCAAGGCCACCCGCGCGCTGCTCAATGCCGCGCTCGATGGCAGCCTCAACAGCGCCGAATTCCGCGAAGATCCCAACTTCGGCTTTGAAGTGCCGGTGGAAGTGCCGGGCGTCGATACCAAGCTGCTCGATCCGCGCGGCGCCTGGGCCGATGCCGGCGAATACGACAAGACCGCCCAGGAACTGGTCAAGAAGTTCATCGACAACTTCGAACAGTTCATGGAGCATGTCGACGAAAGCGTGCGCAAGGCGGCGCCCGTCTCGGCCTGACCATCCACGCTGCCCACGCAGCGTCTGCAAGACCCCCGGTGCGCCCTGGCGTGCCGGGGGTTTGCTTTTGGCCGGCGTTAACCACGCCGTTACCCGCTTGCGGCATGGAGGCATAAGGGGCGCAAGGGGTGATCGTGGCAACCAGGGCAATCAGCGGCATCAAGGCACGGCCTGCCACGGGCAGCAGCCTGGCGCGCTGGTGGCCGTTTGCGCTGATCGCGTTGCTGGTCCTGGCGCTGCGCCTGCCGACGTTTGGCAATCCGCTGCTTGATCTCGATGAACAGTTCTACCTGCTGGTCGGCGATCGCCTTCTGCATGGGCAATTGCCCTATGTCGATCTGTGGGACCGCAAGCCGGTAGGGCTGTTCCTGCTCTATGCCGCGATCCGGCTGCTGGGTGGCGCGGGCATTGTGCAGTACCAGTTGGTGGCAACAGGCTTTGTCATCGTCACCGCCTGGCTGATCCGCGCCATGGCCCGGCGCCATGGCGGAGAGGGCGCGGCCATCCTCGGCGCGGTGGGCTATGTCTTGGCGCTCAATATCCTGCATGGCGCGGGTGGGCAGACGGCGGTCTTCTACAACGCCTTCACCGCGTATGCCGCGTGGTGTGCGTTTCGCGCCAACGATGCCGCGTCGTCTCGCGCCGTGTTGCGCCTCGCGCTGGCCGCGATGGTCGCGCTGGGGCTGGCGATCCAGATCAAGTATACCGTCGTTGCCGAAGGGGCATTCCTGGGCTGCTGGTTCCTGTGGCGCCTGGTGGCGGTCGGCGCGCGGCCTGGACGCTTAGTGGTCATGGCCGCAGCGATGTTGGCCGTCGCGCTGCTGCCTACGGCCTTGGCCTTGGCGTGGTATGCGGCGATTGGCCACCTGGCAGAGTTCGTCTTTGCCAACTTCGTCTCGATCTTTCATCGCCACGCTTTTCCCGCTGCATTCGGCCATCAGCAATTGGCGGAAGTTGCGGCCTGTGGTGGTGGCCTGCTGGCGGCAGCGCTGATCGGGCTGGTGCGCCTGCGCCAGGCCATGCCCATCGCGGCGTGGGCCGACTGGGCCTTGCTTGCTGGGTGGCTCGCCAGCGCGCTCTGCGGCTTTGCCATGCTGGGTGATGTTTTCAGCTGCTATGCCCTGCCGGTGGCTTTGCCGGCGGCGCTAGCTGGCGCCTGGGCCTTGCGCGGGGGACGCTGGGGTTTTGTGGCGGGATGCCTGATGCTGGGATGGCCGTTGCTGTTCACGCCGGCCAGCTATTTCGTTGCCCGGCAAAGCGCCGGTGCCACCGATCGCATGGTGGGTTCGCTCGCTCCCTACGTGTCTGGCCATTGCCTCTACGTCTATGACGGCCCGTCGATCCTCTACTTGCGCACCAGCGCCTGCGCGCCAACCCGCTTCCTCTTTCCCCACCATCTCGTCAACGCGGCCGAGGCCGATGCCCTGGGGGTAGATCCCGTTGCCGAAGAGCGCCGCATCCTGGCCAGCCGCCCCGGCGCGATCGTCACGGCGAGCCGCGCGGTCGATCCCGTTGTCGCGGAGGGACCGCGCGCCCTGGTGCAGGCGGCGCTGGCGCATGACTACGTTCTCGTTGACCGCGTGCCCACGATTGATCGCATATTTCTGATCTGGGCGCGCCGCGACCTGCGCGCCGAACGAGCGCAGGCACGCCCATGAAAAAGGCCCCGGCAGCGCGCGCTGCCGGGGCCTTTCCTGATGTCAGGCTTGCGCCGATCAGCGGATCGGGCAATCGGGCGACAGGCGGAAGTCGAGGTAATTGTCCACCGACTTCATCATCTCGTCCAACTCGCTCTCATAGAAGTGGTTGGCGCGCGGGATTTCGTCGTGGTGAATGGTGATGTGCTTTTGCGTGCGCAGCTTGTCGACCAGCTTCTGCACGGCATTGGGCGTCACCACCGTATCGGCAGACCCTTGCACGATGATGCCCGAGGCGGGGCAAGGCGCCAGGAAGCTGAAATCATACATGTTGGCCGGCGGCGACACCGAGATGAAGCCACGGATCTCCGGGCGCCGCATCAAGAGCTGCATGCCGATCAGTGCGCCGAACGAATAGCCGGCGATCCACGTGGCCGAAGCTTCGGGATGGATCGACTGCACCCAATCGAGCGCTGCAGCGGCATCGGACAATTCGCCCACGCCGTTGTCAAAGCTGCCCTGGCTGCGGCCCACGCCGCGAAAGTTGAAGCGCAGCGTGGCAAAGCCGCGCGCCACGAATGTCTTGTACAGCGCCTGGGTCACACGGTCGTTCATCGTGCCACCGGCCTGCGGGTGGGGATGCAGGATCATGGCGACAGGCGCGCGGCTGCGCGTGGCGGGCTGGAAGCGGCCTTCGAGGCGACCTTCGGGACCGGGGAAGATGACTGCGGGCATCGTTGACCTGATGAACCTGTTGGCTGGCCCTGGAGACCGGCGGTGCAAGACCCTGTTTCAAGGGCAATGCGCGGTCGGGGCTGGGCATGGAACTGGTGGCTATATAGAAACGAACCCTGCAAACGCAACTTTTCCGGGATTTCTCGTTGTCGCTCTCGCTTTATTTCGATCACGCGGCCACCACGCCGCTCCTGCCGCAGGCGCGTGACGCGCTGTTGGAGGGGATGGCGCGCTGGGCCAATCCCTCCAGCCCGCACGCCGCCGGGCGCGCGGCCCGGGCGGCGCTGGAAGATGCCCGCGCCCGGATCAAGGCCGCGCTGGGCTGGCCGGGCGAGGTGGTCCTGACCAGCGGCGCCAGCGAGGCGCTGGCCCTGGCGATCGGCCGGGCGAAGGCGCCGCTGATGGCGGTTTCGGCGGTGGAGCACGAGGCGGTGCTGCGCTTGGCCGGCGATGCCGCACGCCTTGCCGTCGATGGCCGTGGCCAAGTCGTTCCTGCTTCATCCGCGCTTGCCGGGCTGGTGGCGGTGCAGCAGGTCAACAACGAAACCGGGGTGATCCAGCCGCTGGCGGCGGTCGCCCAGGCGGTGCGCGATGCCGGCGGCGTCTTGCTGGCCGATGCGGCGCAAGGCGCGGGCAAGCTGCCGCTGCCAGAGGCCGACCTGATCGCCATTTCGGCACACAAGTTTGGCGGGCCGATCGGGGTGGGCGCCTTGCTGGTGCGCGATTGGGCGCTGCTCCATCCCACCGGCGGGCAGGAGCGCGGCTATCGACCCGGTACCGAAAACCTGCCTGGCGCCCTGGCCATGGCCGCGGCGCTGGAGGCGGGGAACGCGTGGCTGGCTGATGTGCAGGGTCTGCGCGATCGGCTGGAAACCGCGCTGCTGGAAATTGGTGCCGAGGTGATCGCGGCAGATGCGCCGCGCCTGCCCGCGATTGGTGCCTATCGCATGCCGGGCAAATCGGCCACGGCGCAGCTGATCCGGTTTGACGGGATGGGCATGGCCGTTTCGGCGGGCAGTGCCTGTTCTTCCGGCTCGCTGCGCACCAGCCACGTCCTGGATGCGATGGGCGTGGCGCAGCCGAACGAAGTGATTCGCGTTTCGCTCGGCCGGGAGACCACGGTGGACGCTGTGGACCGTTTCGTTGCCGTCTGGCGCGCGATTGCGGGGCTGGCGTGATCTACCTCGATTACCAGGCGACCACGCCGCTCGCCCCGCAAGCGCGGGCCGCGATGTTGCCGTGGCTGGCCGGCCCCGAGGACGTGCGCGCCGGCTTTGCCAATCCACACAGCCCGCACCGCCCAGGGCGCGCGGCTGCAGCGGCGGTGGAGGTGGCCCGCGCGCAAGTGGCCGCGCTGTTTCCGCCAAGCGGGCGGGTGATCTTCACCTCGGGCGCGACCGAGGCGCTCAATCTGGCCATCGCGGGCGTGGGGAAACGGCATTTGGCGGTGTCGGCCATCGAACACGCCGCCGTGCTCGACACGGTGCGGTTCCACGATCCCGCGCTCACCGTGCTGCCGGTGGACGGGGCCGGGCTGGTCGATCCTGACGTGACCATTCCCGCTGGCACCGGCCTGGTCGCGGTGATGCAGGTGAACAACGAGATCGGCACGGTGCAGCCCGTGGCCGAGCTGGCCGCGCGCGCGCATGCCATGGGCGCGCTGTTCCTGTGCGATGCGGTGCAGGGCGCCGGCAAGCTGGCGGCGCCCGAAGGGGCCGATCTGGTCGCGATTTCGGCGCACAAGCTGCACGGGCCCAAGGGCATCGGCGCGCTATGGGTGCGCGATGGGCTCGAACTGGCGCCTCTCGTCCATGGCGGCGGGCAGGAAGGTGGCTTGCGGTCCGGCACGCTCAGCCCGGCGCTATGCGCGGGGTTCGGTGCGGCGGCAGCGCTGTGCACCAGCCTGTGGAAAAGTGATGGACAGCATGTTGAGACGCTGTGGGAGCAGGCACTTGGCCTGTTTGCCGGATGGACGCTCAACGGCAGCGCCACGCAGCGCTGGCGTGGCAACCTCAACTTGCGCAAGCCGGGGCTTGATGTGGCCAGGCTGTTGTCAGAATGTCGCAATGTTGCGTTTTCTGCCGGATCGGCCTGTGCCAGCGGCTCGGGAAGGCCCAGCCATGTCTTGCGCGCCCTGGGACTTTCGGACAGGGATAGCAAAACCGCGATCCGCATCGGTTTCGGACGTTATACCACGGGTGAGGAACTGAAGGAGGCTGCTGCCGTGCTGAATGCGGCGGCGCAGATGCAGGGAGTCTAGTGCCTATGGTTCGCGTCACCTTCCTCACAGCCGATGGCCAGCGCGTGGCGGCCGAGGGCGAGGCAGGGCAACGCCTGCTGGAACTGGGCCAGAACGCCGGCATGCCGCTCGAAGGCACGTGCGAAGGTCAGATGGCCTGCTCCACCTGCCATGTCGTCGTTGCACCTGACTGGTTCGACCGCCTGATGCAAGCCAGCGAGGACGAGGAAGACATGCTCGACCTTGCCGTCGGGGTCACCCGCACCAGCCGCCTCGCCTGCCAGATCGTGCTTGACCCCGCGCTGGACGGCCTGGAAGTGCGCGTGCCGGCAGAGGCCCGGGATATGCAGCCGCGCTGAGACGCTCCTCCTACACATTCGTCATGCCGAACTCGTTTCGGCATCCGGCTCGCTCATTACTGGTGGGTTTGTAGCACAGCGTGAGGCTGCGGCCTGGACCCTGAAACGAGTTCAGGGTGACGGTGGGAGAAAGCCCGCTGTGCATATTGGCAAATACTGATGTAAATTTCGCGCAGAGGCGCTGAGGCGCAGAGGATAAGATTTTCTCTGCGCCTCAGCGCCTCTGCGCGAATTTGATTTTGCGGAGCGCCTGAATAGGATGGCGCCCGGCATATTCCTCTCAATCCCCGGCCACCAGCGCGCTGATATGCCAATCATCGCCTTTGCGTTCGGCGATGATCCGGCGCGCGAGCAGGCTGCGCAGGCGGGCGGTTTCGATCCAGCCCTTGCGTTGCGGCTTGCCGGTGATCACGGCGGTGTAGCGCGCGGCGGGATTGTAGGAAGGGCTCGTGGCAATGGTGACAAGCGACCAGTCCAGCCGGTCGACTTCTGGCGCCGTGTCAGTGGGCTTGGCGCGAAGTGGCACGCCTTGCCCGGTGACCAGCATCGTCATGCCCGGATCGACCTCATCAGGGACGTTCCAGAAGAACCACGGCATGACCACCAGATCGCCCTGCACGGCGCAGCCCAGCGGCAGGATGCGCGCGAGATCGGCCCATATGGCCGCGCCGGCCGGCGCGGCCAACCGCTTTTGCAGTTGGGCCGGGCCATGGCCGCCGCCATAATCGAGCGTCACATCGGGGGATGAAAGTGCGGCGAGTGCGGCAGCGTCGCGCGCCTTGACGGCGGCGGCAAGGCGCGTGGCAAAGGCGCTCCAGCCCGGCAGCGCGGCGCAATCGTCGCGCGGGGGCAGGGCGATCGCCGGGAGGGCAGAGGCGGTATCGGCCGGGGTGAGCGGCACATCGGGCGTGGGTTTGACCGGGAGCGCCAGCGTCGGGCTGGGGCTTGGCGCGGGCGGCGTGGGGGTAGGCTCGGGCGTGGCGCTGGCGCTTGGCGTTGCCGTCGGGCTGGCGCTTTCCTGCGGCGCCGGCTCGCGCTGGCAGGCGGCAAGCGCAAGGGTGGCGAGTGCCACTGTCCAAGCTGCGCTGCGCATGGGCAAGCCCTTGTTTGCCTGTCGTGCCATCATGCCCATCGTTACCCTGCAGCCGTTTCCCCTTCAACGCCAACGCCGGTTGGCGCGGGCAGTTCCGCCGCCCCGACTGCAGCAGTGTCTGGGGCAATGTCTGTGGCAACATAGCGCGGCGCGGTTTCCACCAAAGGCACTTCTTCCACTTCGCGCTTGCCGATCTCGATATGCTTTTCGCGCAGGCGGCGCCCGGCCGACAGCACGTTGCGCTCAAAGCTGCCGACGAACTTGTTGTAGTTGGTGACCGCGCTTTCCAGGCCAGAGCCGACGCGCTTGAGGTGATCGGCGGCGACAGCCAGGCGATCGTACAGTTCGCCGCCCATCCGGCCGATCTCGCGGGCTTCGCGCGCCAGGCCATCCTGGCGCCAGACCTGGGCCACGGTGCGGCAGATGGCGACAAGGTTGGTGGGCGAGGCGAGCAGCACGCGGCGATCGAAGGCGAAGTCCCACAACTGCGGATCGCGTTCCAGCGCGGCGGCGATGAAGTGTTCGCCCGGCACGAACATCAGCACATAGTCGGGCGCTTCCTCGAACTGGCTCTGATAGGATTTGGCGCCCAGCGTCTGGATATGGTTGCGCATCGACTGCACATGCGCTGCCAAGGCCACGCCGCGCGCGGTATCGTCGGCGGCCTCGAACGCATCCTGATAGGCGTTGAGCGAAACCTTGGCGTCGATCACCAGCAGCTTGTTGCCGGGAATGCGCACGATGGCATCGGGGCGCAGGCGGCCTTCGTCGGTATCGATCGAATGCTCGGTGACGAAATCGGTGTGCTCGGCCAGGCCACACTGTTCCAGCACGTTGCGCAGTTGCTGTTCGCCCCAGCGGCCGCGCGCCTTGGGCGCGTTGCGCAGCGAATTGCCCAGCCGCGCGGCTTCGGCGCGCACCTGTTCCTGCCCGTCGCGCATCGCCTGGATCAGGCCGGTGAGATTGCCGAACGCGTCGACGCGCTCCTTTTCCAGCTTGCCGACCTGCTCTTCATAGCTTTTCAGGCGCTGGTCCACCGGGGCGAGCAGGGCCCGCAACGATTGCGCGGCCTTTTCCTCGCTCTGGGCAAAGCGCTCCTGCGCGCGGGCCATGAACGCCTCCTGCGCGCGTTCCAGCACCTTGTTGCCGGCGTTCTCGAATTCGCGGCGCAGCGCTTCCTGTGCCTCGATCAGCAGGCGCTTCTGCTCGGCAAAATTGGCAGCGTCGGCCTTCATCCGCGCCAGTTCCGCGCGCAGGTCTTCGCGCGATTGGCGCGCCTCGTGCAGCGCATCGCGCAGCGCGTCGGCTTCGGCCGCGCGCTCGCTGGCGGCGGCGAGGTGGGTGGCCAGGCCATCACGCTCAGCGCGCAGGGCATCGCGCTCGGCGCCAAGCTGTTCTGCCTGGCGCGCGCGTTCGGCCATGGTGGCAAGGTCCACGGCCATGGCCTTGATGGTGCCTTGCGCCTCGCGCGCTTCGTTCTCGCGGGCAGTGGCGCGGCCTTGCGCTTCCGCCACGGGGCGACCGCCCAGGAACCAGCCCAGGGCCAGGCCGATCACCAGCGCCACGATTACCAAAACCACCGCCAAGGTCCGCCTCCACTCAAGAACAGAGCGGGAACGTAAACGAAGCGGCCCGGCAACGCAATGTGCCGGGCCGCTTTATCCTCAACTGTCAGGGGCGATCACGCCACCTTGCGCAGCTTGTCCAGCTTCTTGAGCGCCATCTGGCGCTTGAGGCGCGAGAGGTGGTCGATGAACAGGATACCTTCGAGGTGGTCCATCTCGTGCTGCAGGCAGGTGGCCAGCAGGCCGTCGATCGCTTCCTCGTGGACCGTGCCGTCAAGATCCTGCCAGCGGGCGCGGATGCGCGAAGGGCGTTCCACCTCGGCATAGATTTCCGGCACCGAGAGGCAGCCTTCGCGATAGATCGTGTGTTCTTCGGAAGGATCGAGGATTTCCGGGTTGATGAACACGCGCGGTTCGCGCCGCACCGGCTGGTGGCTGTGGCCACAGCCGTGATCGTGGCATGCTTCGGGCTCGGCATCCTCGTCATCGGGCTGCAGATCGATCACCAGCACGCGCAGGGGCACGCCCACCTGGATCGCGGCCAGGCCGATGCCAGGGGCATCGTACATCGTATCGAACATGTCGGACACGAGCGTGCGGAGTTCGTCGTCGAACGTTTCCACCGGAGCCGAGACCTGCTTGAGGCGCGGATCGGGAACTTCAAGAATTTCGCGGATAGCCATGGCGCCAAGATAGGCGGAGCGGCGCACCGGCGCAAGGCAGGCGATTCGATCAGGGTGATCGCTTTTGCCGTGCCAACGGGGCGCCGCGCCGCGTTACAGCAGCTGGGCGAACCGCGCGGCCGTGGCAAAGGCTTCCCCGCGCAAGGCGCGGCGCGCCTGGGCCATCTCGTCCTTGCCCCACAGCTCTGCCTGCCAGTCTTCCTCCACGCAGGCCGCATCCCACAGCGCGGCAACGTCTGCGCCGGGATCGAGCGCGGTAAGGCCGATGATCAGCGAGCACGACAGCGTTGCGGTGTTGCGCAGGGCAGCCAGGGCAAAGGGCGAAAGTTGCTCCAGCTCGGCGGCAAGTGCCGCAAGCGTCGGCGCGGGCTGGGGCTTGTGCATGATCCCGGCCACGCGCGTGAACGCCACGCCATAGCGCGCCTCGGCCATGGCAAGCAGGGGCTCCCACAGCAGGCGCTGGCGCGCGGCGAGCGGTTCGTCCGGCTCGGCGCGATAGCACAGCGTGTCGGTCTCGGCATAAGGCAGCAGATCGGCGCGCGCGGCGGCCGGGGCCGGCGCTACCACGTCGATCGCATAGTCGGCCATGTCGCGAAAGGCGAAGGCGGCGGTGTCGATCGTCTCGCCCTGGTTGGCCCATTCGCTGGCCATGGCCTGGGCGAGGGCGGCGGTGGGCACGATCTGCGGGCGGCCGCCCTGGGTGCGAATGCCGCGCCCATCGAGGCACACGCGAAAGCCAGCATCTTCAGGCGAAACGGTAACGTCTTGATAAAAGCGCTTCATGATGGCCTTTTCCAGCGCCGCACCAGCCAGCGCGGCGCGCCAAAGAACAGGGTGAGTCCGGCAAAGGCGAGTGCGAACGCGCCCCATTGCGGCACGCGCGCCAGCCACGGCACATTGCCCGATGCGGCCATGGCGCCGATCATCACGATCAGCGTGCCTGCCAGGCGCAGCAGTTGTAGCAGGGCAAAGCGCCCCATCGCCGGGTCGCGCATCGCCTCAGCCTACCGCGTGGAGCAGTTCGGCCAGCTCTGCCACGGTGCCGGCGACGGCATGGGCGCCGGCAGCGAACAGTTCGGCCCGCTCGTGATAGCCCCAGTCCACGCCGATCGCGCGCACGCCGGCATTGCGGGCCATGGCCATGTCATAGGCGGTATCGCCGATCATCACGGTCAGCGCGGTGTCTGCACCAGTGGCATCGAGGCAGGCCTCGATCATGCTGGGATGCGGCTTTGACGGGTGGCGATCGGCGGTTTGCAGCGTGACGAAATGGCGCGACAGGCCATGCGTGGCCAGGCAATGGGCCAGACCCCGGTCGCTCTTGCCGGTGGCCACGCCCAGCAGCCAGCCACGCTGCGCCAGGTCTTCGACCAGCGCGGCGATGCCGTCATAGAGTGGCTCGCCCACCATGCCCGCCTCGCGCCGGGCGCGGAACGTGTCCTTGTAGGCCTGGGTGAGCATGTCGTGCGCCTGCGCGTCACCTTCGGGATGGAGGCGGCGCATCGCTTCCACCAGCGACAGCCCGACGATGCGCCGGGTTTCGCTGCGCGGCGGTGGCACCAGGCCCATGGCATGAAACGCCCCGTCCATCGCCGCGCCGATATCGGCCTGGCTATCGACCAGGGTGCCGTCGCAATCAAAGATGGCGAGGCGCAGGCTCATCGCTTACCGGGGCCCCGCGGTGCAGGGGCCTTGGTGCCAGGAGCCTTCGGCGCGGCGCGGCGCGGCGCCGGGTTGGCGCCGGGCTTGGCACTCGCGGTGCGCGTGGCCGGCTTGGCCCCCGGTTTCGCTCCAGGCTTGGCGCCAGGCTTTGCAGGCGCCTTGCCTGCGGCGGCGCCGGCCACGCGGGCGCGCTGGCCGGTGGGCTTGCGTGCGCCGGTGGTTGCCGGGCCATCGATGCGCTTGCGGCGCTCGCCGCGGCGTTCCTTGCGGTATTGCTTGGCGTGGGCCTTGGCCGCGCGCTTTTCCATGGTCTTGGGTTCGACCAAGACCGGCGCTTCGAGCGGCAGATCGCCTTCGGTTTCGGTGAAGCCGAGTTGCTCCAGGCTCTTGGCAAAGTGTTCGGGCAGCGGCGCGGTCACGTCCAGCAGATCGCCTTCGGGATGCTCGATACGCAGGCGGCGGGCATGGAGGTGCAGCTTGCGGCTGATGCTGCCCGACAGGAACGCGGCCTGGCCGCCATACTTGCCATCGCCCACGATCGGGTGGCCGATCGCCGCCATGTGCACGCGCAGCTGGTGGGTGCGCCCGGTGAACGGCTGCAATTCCACCCAGGCAGCGCGGTTGCCGGCGCGATCGATCACGCGATAGCGCGTGCGGGCCGGCATGCCGTGCTCGGTTTCATCGACCATCATCTTCTCGCCGCCGGTGCCCGGCTGCTTGGCCAGCGGCAGTTCGATCATGCCATCGTGGATATCGGGCACGCCCATGACCAGCGCCCAATAGATCTTGCGCGCGGTGCGGCCGGAAAAGCGCCTGGAAAAGAACGCCGCGCTGCCCGGCGTGCGCGCCACCAGCAGCACGCCCGAGGTATCCTTGTCGAGCCGGTGGACCAGGCGCGGGCGTGGATCGCCATCGCCGGCATAGGCATCGAGCAGGCCATCGACATGCTCGTAAGTGCCGCTGCCGCCCTGGGTGGCCAGGCCCGGCGGCTTGTTGATCACGATCGCGGCGCGATCCTGTTCCAGCACGATGTCTTCGGCCAGGTGGAGCTGTTCTTCGGTCAGCGGCTTGCGCACGCGGCCGCCCTTGCCGCCGCCGGCCAGCGGCAGTGGGCCGCCCGCCGGGGGCACGCGCAGGGACTGCCCGGCGATCAGGCGGGTGTCGACATCGGCGCGCTTGCCATCCACGCGAATCTGGCCGGTGCGCGCCCAGCGCGACACCATGGCAAAGCTCACCTCGGGGAGGTTGCGTTTGAACCAGCGGTCCAGCCGCACATCGTTGTCATCAGGGCGAACTGTGAACTGGCGCACGGCATCTGCATTGCCGGCGGCTTTGCCATTCGAAGCTTTGCCATTAGAGGCTTTTGAAGAGGTCATGGTCGCGCCCATAAGGCCTTTGCCCGCAAATTGCACGACATTGCTTGCCTTTCGCCGGCAGAATCACTATTGGGCGCCCGGTTCGAGCCGGTCCTGATCGGATTCGGCACGCTTTGTGTTCCTGGTATCTGGTGACCCCCGCGCGGCCGCGGGCTCTCGCCCGAAGCTGTTGAGGTATGTCGGTTTATGCAGATTCTCGTTCGCGACAACAATGTTGATCAAGCTCTTCGTGCCCTGAAGAAGAAGCTTCAGCGCGAAGGTGTCTATCGCGAAATGAAGCTGCGTCGTCACTTTGAAAAGCCTTCGGAAAAGCGCGCTCGCGAAAAGGCCGCTGCTGTGCGCCGCGCCCGCAAGCTTGAGCGCAAGCGCCAGGAGCGCGACGGCGCGAAGTAAGCTTCAATCGTGGCGGGATCATCCGTCACATTGAGCACTTGCGATAGGCCCTGTGCTGGGCCAAGAGGGCGCCGTGAATCACGGCGCCCTTTTCGTTGGGTCGAGCATCCCGGCTCGAATCGACGGGCAGGCACCGGCCGGGCGGCCGTTCCTTTGGGCGCTGCCTGATCAGGGAAAATCCAGAGGGAAACCCCAGAGGGAAACCAATGTCGGAAATCACCCGCGTTCCGTTGCAGCCCGTTGCCAAGGGCTCGCTCGCCAAGGTTTGGCTCGGCGTGATCGTTGCCGTGCTGGTGGGCATCGGCCTGGCCTGGGCGGCGCGCCCGGTGCACTTCAGCGAAGTGCGCGTGGTCGCGCTCAAGGAAGGCACGGGCAAGTCTCCCACCACGTCTGACGTGGCGCTGATCAACTATGTTGGCCGCATCGCCAGCACCGGCAAGGAATTCGACCGTGGCGAAAACGCCGCGATGCCGCTGCAAGGCGTGATCCCCGGCTTTGCCCAGGGCCTGCAACAGATGAAGGTGGGTGGCAAGTATCGCCTCGAGATCCCGGCCGCGCTTGCCTATGGCAGCCAGGCCATGCCGGGCCGGGATGGCAGCGTCGCCATTCCCGCCAACAGCGACCTGGTGTTCGAGGTCGAGCTGATCGAGTTCCGCTCCATGGCCGAACTGCAGCGCCAGCAGGCCGCGATGCAGGCGCTGCAGCAGCAGATGCAGGCGCGCGGCGCGGCCGGTGCGGCTGGTGGCGCAGCGGGTGATCCGGCGGCAGCCCCGGTGGTGCCCGCCAACTGATCCGGCTTTATGCCAGGGGGCTGTCGGCCCCGTGGCTTGCCCCAGCGGCTTGAAGGACACCGCGCGCGATGGTAGCGCGCGGTGTTCTTGTTTTTGGCAAACCCTGCACGAAAGGGACGGCATGTCCGTGAATACCGCCGACGTGGCGAAGATCGCCAGTCTTGCGCGCATCAAGGTGAGTGAGGCCCAGCTTGAAGCGATGGTGCCCGAATTGAACGGCATCCTCGCCTGGGTGGAGCAATTGGGCGAAGTCGACGTGACCGGGGTTACCCCGATGACGGCCGTGATCCCCAACACGCTGCGCCTGCGCGATGACGTGGTGAACGCCGATCCTCTGACCGGCGGCGACATCCGCGAGGCCGTGCTGGCCAATGCCCCGGTGGCCGAACATGGCTTCTTCGGCGTGCCCAAGGTGATCGAGTAAGCTTTGGCCGGCCTTGCGCGGGCCGTGCTTCGACAGGCTCAGCACGAACGGATGTGGGTTTTGGATCAATCCCCCGTTCGCCCTGAGCTTGTCGAAGGGCCGGCGCAGCACCGCCTTCCAGTTTCCCACGCACGAACCCCGATCGGTTCATGCGCAACAATCGGTCCGAACGGATGACTGACCTTACCGAACTTGGCGTTGCCGCGCTCCGTGATGGGGTGGCGAGTGGCGCTTTCACCGCCACGGAAGTGGCCAGTGCCTTCAACGCCGCGGTCGAAGCGGCGCAGGGCGCGCTCAATGCCTTTATCGTCACCACCCCGGATGCCGCGCTTGCCGCAGCGGCCAAGGTGGACGCAGCCCGCGCCGCCGGGCAGCCGCTGGGCAAGATGGCCGGCGTGCCGATCGGCATGAAGGATCTGTTTGCCACCAAGGGCGTGCAGACCACGGCCGCCAGCAAGATCCTGGAGGGCTTTGTCCCGCCGTACGAAAGCACCGTCTCGCAGAAGCTGTGGGACGCGGGTGCCGGCATGCTGGGCAAGCTCAACCTCGATCAGTTCGCCATGGGCTCGTCGAACGAAACCAGCGGCTTTGGCAATGTGATCTCGCCCTGGCGCAAGGGGGATGACACCACCCCGCTGGCGCCTGGTGGTTCTTCGGGCGGCTCGTCTGCCGCAGTTGCCGCGCGCATCGCGCCGGCGGCCACGGGCACTGACACCGGCGGCTCGATCCGCCAGCCTGCCGCTTTCACCGGCATTTCCGGGATCAAGCCGACCTATGGCCGCTGCTCGCGCTGGGGCGTGGTGGCGTTTGCCTCCTCGCTCGACCAGGCCGGGCCGATGGCGCGCGACGTGCGCGACTGCGCGATCATGCTCGAAGCCATGGCCGGGTTCGATCCCAAGGATTCGACCAGCCTCGATCTGGCTGTGCCGGCGTGGGAAGCGGGCCTCAATGCCGATATGCGCGGCAAGAAGGTGGGCATTCCGCGCGAATACCGCGTCGATGGCCTGGATGCCGATGTCGCCAAGAGCTGGGAAGATGGCATCGCCTGGCTCAAGGATGCCGGCGCGGAGATCGTCGATATCTCGCTGCCGCATACCAAGTACGCGCTGCCGACCTATTACATCATTGCCCCGGCCGAGGCTTCGTCGAACCTCGCCCGCTATGATGGCGTGCGCTACGGCCTGCGCGATCTGCCTGATGGCGCCAACCTGCAAGAGATGTACGCCGCCACCCGCGCTGCCGGTTTCGGCGACGAGGTGAAGCGCCGCATCCTGATCGGCACCTATGTGCTCTCGGCCGGGTTCTATGACGCCTATTACACCCAGGCGCAGAAGGTCCGCGCCCTGATCGCGCAGGATTTCGCCAAGGCGTTCGAGACGGTGGACGTGATCCTGACGCCCACCGCGCCGTCTGCGGCCTTTGCGCTGGGGCAGAAGAGCACCGATCCGGTCGAGATGTATCTCAACGACGTGTTCTCGGTGCCAGCCAGCCTTGCCGGTCTTCCGGCCATGTCGGTTCCGGCCGGCCTGTCGCGCGATGGGTTGCCGCTGGGGCTGCATGTCATTGGCCGTCCGCTCGATGAACAGGGCGTGCTGAACGCCAGCCTTGCGCTTGAACAGCGCGCACAGTTTTCGGCTAAGCCGGGTAAGTGGTGGTAAGATGAGCAGCTATCGTATCCAGGGCGCCACGGGCGAGTGGGAAGTGGTCATCGGGCTGGAGGTTCACGCCCAGATCACCACGCAGGCCAAGCTCTTTTCGGGCTCTGCCACCGCGTTCGGCGCTGAACCCAACACCCAGGTCAGCCTGGTCGATGCGGCGATGCCGGGCATGCTGCCCGTGCCCAACCGCGAGTGCATCCGCCAGGCGGTGCGCACCGGCATGGCGATTGAAGCGCAGATCAACACCTGGTCGCGGTTCGATCGCAAGAACTACTTCTATGCCGATCTGCCGCAGGGCTATCAGATCAGCCAGCTCTACCACCCGCTGGTGGGCGAAGGGTCGATCGAGATCGCGCTGGATGACAAGAACCCCGATGCCGGCACCAAGGTCATCGGCATCGAGCGCATCCACGTGGAGCAGGACGCGGGCAAGCTGATGCACGATCAGCATCCGACGATGTCCTACGTCGATCTCAACCGCTCGGGCGTGGCACTGATGGAAATCGTCAGCCGGCCTGACATGACGTCGCCGGCCGAGGCTGGGGCCTATCTCACCAAGCTGCGCCAGATCCTGCGCTATGTCGGCTCGTGCGACGGCAACATGGATCAGGGCTCGATGCGGGCCGACGTCAACGTCTCGGTGCGCCGCGCGGGCGAGCCGCTGGGCACGCGTACCGAAACCAAGAACGTCAACTCGGTGCGCTTCGTCATGGCCGCGATCGAGCACGAGGCGAGCCGCCAGGTGGACGTGCTGGAAGCCGGTGGCAAGATCGTGCAGGAAACCCGCCTATTCGATCCGGGCACGGGCACCACGCGGTCGATGCGCAGCAAGGAAGACGCGCACGACTATCGCTATTTCCCCGATCCCGATCTGCTGCCGCTGGTGCTGGACCAGGCATTCCTGGATGAATGCCGCGCGTCCCTGCCCGAACTGCCCGATGCCAAGCGCACGCGCTATACCGATGCGCTGGGCCTGTCGGCATACAACGCCGCGGTGCTGACGGCAGACGTGGATACCGCCGCCTGGTTCGAAACCCTGATTACGGCGAGCGCCGCCAAGCAGGGCAAGGACGAAGCCGCCGTGGCCAAGCAGGCTGCCAACTGGCTGACCAGCGAGCTGTTCGGCGCGCTTAACAAGCTGGGCAAGGGCCTGGAAGACAGCCCGGTTTCGCCGACGAGCGCAGCGGAACTTCTGGCCCTGATCGGCGATGGCACGATCTCCGGCTCGATCGCCAAGCAGGTGCTGGAAAAGATGCTGGAAACCGGCGACGGCGCGGCTGCCATCGTCGAACGCGAAGGCCTCAAGCAGACGACCGATACCGGCGCGATCGAAGCGGCAGTGGATGCCGTGCTGGCCGCGAACGCCGACAAGGTCGAGCAGTACCGTGATGGCAAGGAAGCCCTGTTCGGCTTCTTCGTGGGCCAGACGATGAAAGCCATGGCCGGCAAGGGCAATCCGCAGTTGGTCAACCAGGTGCTGAAGGCCAAGCTGGGGTGAGGGACGCGCCCTGCGGTCTTCGCACCGCTAGGGCCAGACTTTCAGGACATAAGAAAGCCCCCTGTCCGACGAAGGACAGGGGGCTTTTCTCTGGGAAGTCGACTGCCTGTCAGCTCTTTACGGGCGTGCGCGTCGCTTTGGCTTCGTTGCCGGCATATTCCTCGAAATTCTTCTTGAACACGGCGACCAGTTCATCGAGCGCAGCCACGGCGTCATCGCCTTCCTTTGGCGGGAAAAGCTTGAGGCCATTGCCGCCCCACGCTTTGTATTCGAAGTCGATTTTCTGATCGTCGCCAAATTCCCGCACCATGAACAGTGTGCGCAGCGAGCGGCCGTAAATTGCGGCTTTCTGGTAGAATACGTCCGCCACGACGAGTTCTGAATAGCACTTGGCCTGAGAATCCGAGCGGCGCGTTTTAACGGAATTCATGGTCTTGCGCACCAGCGGCGTGGCATGCGTCACGATCGTGGTGCCCGGAGTAAGCTTGAGCATGCCGCGCAGGTCGAGCGTCTCGAGAGCATCGAGCTGGCTGGGACTGTCGAGCGCGCTGGCCATCAGCGTGCGATTGGTGGCATCGCGATTGCCGTGGATGGCAGCATCCAGCAAGCCGCCGCCCAAGAGTCCGGTCGTCATCGACGCCATTCGTTCGGCCGGCCAGATATGGAGTTCGCAGCCATCGGGCGCAGCGGCGGAAGGTGCATGCACGACGACCTCCGGGCTAAGTGACTTTGCGGCTTCGGCAGGCGCTGCTTGAGACGCGGGCGCCGTCGTGTCTTGCGCCTGGACGGTGCCAACCGTGGCCAGCAAAGCCACGCTAGTTGCAAGGAAGGTCTTGAGCATTTCCATAATCCCCATCTGGAATGGCCCCGTTTGGGCTGTGCTTGCGTTAATTTTTCTTACGCGGCGGCGCTGCTAGCTGCCTGCCAAACGTTTCCACGCTTTCTGCAAACGCGTGGCGCAATTCGCCCAGCGCAGCCTGCGGATCGTCTTCTGGTTTTGCGGGAGGAAACAGTGTGAGCTTTTCCGTGGCGATCGTGCCAAAGCTGCGGCTGGGCGTTTCGCTGCCGTCGAACCGCTTGAAGCGGTAGATCACCTTGAGATAGCGACCCGAAAAAGTGTCTTCCTGAAAGAACACGTCATCCACGGCGAGTTCGGCATGGCACGGTCCGCCCTCGGCAGTGTAGCGACCCGGTGTGTTGCGCAGGGTGCGACTGTCGAGCGTTTCGGCATGGACTGTGACTTGATACCCCGTCAGGCCGAGTATAGTCGGAAGGTCGAGGCTCGCCAGCACGGCCTGTTGGGTGGCCGTGTCCAGCGGCGCTCGCGGCAGCTTTGGATAGCCCTGCCGCCCGTTAACAGACCCATCAACGATTCCGCCGTGGAGCCAGCCGTAAAAAGTAGACCGCAATGGGTTGCCAGGCCAAATGTGAAGTGTGCAAGGTGATGTGGATGTGGCCAGGCTTGCCGTGGCATGCTGCGCAGTTGCTGTCCACGGCACACTAACGGCCAGCGCAACAAGCAAACCAATCGGCGCCTTGCGCAGCCGTCCCCACCCGATCTTTTCTGTCATGCCTTCCCCGGGACACCCAGACGTAGTTTGCGCAACAATTCGTTGCGAAGTCTGCGTCTAGGCTAAACCGGCATAGATCGGCAAGGCTTCATCTGGAACCTTGCCGAGCCAGTGCTGCCAAAATGGCAAAATCGGGTTTTACTTCCCCTGTACGCTCGTCACCTCAACCGGCAGGCCGAGCTTGTCGAGCTGCGGCTTGATCTTGGTGGCGTCGCCCACGACAACCCAGGTCAGTTTGCTCGGATCGAGCGCGCTGCGGGCGGCCTTGTCGAGTTCGGCGGCGGTCAGCGTGGGATAGCGCACGGCGAGGCGCGTGTAGTAGTCGTCCGGGCGCTGGAACTGGACGATCTTGACCAGGCCATCGAGCACGGCAGACGAGGTTTCGAACGCGCCCGGCAGTTCGCGCGCAGCGCCCTGCGTGGCCCAGCCCAGTTCGTCGGGGGCAACGCCCTTGTCCTTGAGGAAGGCAGTCATGTCACCCTGCATCGCCGCAATTGCGGGGCCAGTCTGGTCGGTCTGGACCGGCGCGACGAGGCGATAGATCACGCGATCCTGGCGGTCGCTCACCGCGCTGCCCACGCCGTAGCTCCAGCCCTTGCTTTCGCGCACGTCCATGTTGAGGCGCGAGAGGAAGCTGCCGCCCAGCACTTCGTTGGCAGTGCGCAGCGGCACGAGATCGTCGCGGCCGGTGGCGGCGAGAACTTCGCCGGCCATGATCATCGACTGCGGTGAGGCCGGGCGATCGACCAGCAGGATGCGCGGGCTGGCTGCGGGAATCGTTGCCGACAGGTTCTTGGCCGGCGCAGCGCCCGCCGGTTCGGCCCAGCTGCCAAAGCTGCGTTCCAGCAGCGGCTTGACTGCGGCCAGCGTGGTATCGCCGACCACGAAGATCGTCGCCTTGGACGGGCGCAGCCAGGCCTGGTGGAACGCAGCGAGGTCTGCTGGAGTCAGGCGCTTGACCACGGCCGGATCGCCGGTGCCGGTGGGCGGCGTGCCATAGGGGTGCTGCGGCCCATAGAGCGCGGGATAGAGCACGCGCGAGGCCATGGCCGAGGGATCGCGTAGTTCGGCATCGATCGCGGCGAGTTGCTGGGCGCGCACGCGTTCCAGGTCATCGCTCTTGAGCGCGGGATTGCGGATATAATCAGCCAGCAGGGCCAGTGAGCCAGCGAGGTTGGGCGCCACGGCATCGAGCTGGAACGCCGTGCTGTCGGGCAGGGCGGCGTTGCTGATGTTGGCGCCCAGGTTTTCGCGGGCACGGGCAAAGGCGGCGGCGTCCAGGGTCTTGGTACCCTGGTCCATCATCTTGAGCAGCATCGCCTGCGTACCCAGCGCCTGGCGCGGATCGGCGGCAAAGCCGGCGTCGAACGCCACCTGCACCGAAACGACCGGCACGGCGGCGCGGCGAGCAAAGACCACCTTCACCCCGTTGGACAGCGTTGCCCGCTCGATCTGCGGGAACTGCAGCGCCGCGAGCGTGCCGATCGGCGGCAGTTCGCTGCGATCGGGGCCGGCTGCTGCGGCCGGCACCGCCGGCTGCGGCGCCGGGTCCTGGCCGGGCTGGTGCCAATAGGCGGGATGGGCAGCGCTACCGTGGCCCCCACCGACCTTGGTATCGTTGTTGGCCCAGCCGCCGTGGGATTCGCCGCCCTCGGTGCGGGTGCCCGGCTCGACCGTCAGGGCAAAGACCGGGCGCGTCAGCCACTTTTGCAACGCGTCACGCACCTGCGCCGGGGTGAGCGCGGCCATGGCCGCCAGTTCCTTGCGATAGTGGTTGGCATCGCCGTTGTAGAGCAGGCCTTCGGCCAGCGTCGGTGCCTTGCCGCCAAAGCCGCCGACCGATTCCAGCTTGCGGATCTGGTCGCTGGCGGTGACGGTGGCCGCGCGGGCCAGTTCGTCGGCCGTTGGGCCTTCGGTCACCAGGCGCTTGATCTGCGCGTCGAGCGCGGCACCCACGGCGGCGGCATTCTGGCCCGGCTTCACATCGGCCTGAACCACGAACTGGCCAGCCTGGGCATAGATTTCAGCATTGGCCCCGGCCGCAACGGCCAGTTGCTGGCCACGCACCAGGTTGTCGTCGAGCCGCGAGGAAGCAAGCCCGCCCAGGATCACTGCACCGATCTGCAACGGCAGGTAATCGGGGTTGTCATAGCCCGGGATCGCCCACATCCGGTAGATGCGGGTGGTGGCCACTTCATCCTTGATCGTCTTGGCGACGGGTGCGGGCAGGGTCGGCACCGGGGCCGATACCGGCTCCACCTTGGGCCCGGCGGGAATGGCGCCAAACCACTTGGCGACCTTGGCCTTGGCCGTGGCGAGATCGACGTCACCGGCCAGGACCAGAACAGCGTTGTTGGGGCCGTAGTGATCGGTGAACCACGCCTTCACATCGGCCAGGCTGGCGCTGTCGAGATCGGCCATCGAGCCGATCGTGCTGTGGTGATAGGGGTGGCCGACGGGATAGAGGTTTTCGAGCTGCTCGTATTCCACCAGGCCATAGGGCTGGTTGTCGCCCTGGCGCTTTTCGTTCTGGACCACGCTGCGCTGGTTATCGAGTGTTTCCTGCGTCACCGCACCCAGCAGATAGCCCATGCGATCGGATTCCAGCATGAGGAAGCGATCGAGCGCGGCCGTGGGCACGGTTTCGAAATAGTTGGTGCGATCGAACCAGGTGGTGCCGTTGTAATCGGTGGCCCCGGCGTTCTGCAGCGGGGTGAAGAAATCGCCCTTGTTGTGTTCCGACCCGTTGAACATCAGGTGTTCGAACAGGTGGGCAAAGCCGGTCTTGCCCTTGGGCTCGTTCTTGGAACCCACGCCATACCACACCGACACGGCCACGACCGGCGCCTTGCGATCGGTATGGACCAGCACGCGCAGGCCGTTGGGCAGGGTGAACTGCTCGTACGGGATGTTCACTGCCGAAACCAGGTTGGCCAGCGGCGCCGGGGCAGGCACTGCCGGGGCCGATGCCGTGGCGGCAAGCACGGGTGAAGGCGCGGCCGAGGCGATCGCCAGGGCCAGGAGAGAGGCGTTGAGGAAGCGCTGCATGGAGGGGGGCTTGTCCTGTCTCGAAAAGTCTCTGTGGCGATGTGTAAGGGCATGTTCGGCGGAGTCAAAGCTGAACCATCGTGAGGACTTGCCACGCGACATTGGTTTTGATTGCAACCGGTGGCGCAAAATTTGATCCACGTCCTTGTGTTGCCCAAAAGTCACACTACCTTGTGGCGGTCAGGAGAGCGAGAGACCGTTATGAACCTCGAAAAATTCACCGATCGCGCCAAGGGTTTCCTTCAGGCGGCCCAGACCCTGGCGATCCGCCTGAGCCATCAGCGCATCACCCCCGAGCACGTGCTCAAGGTGTTGCTGGAAGACCCTGAAGGCATGGCCAGCGGGCTGATCCAGCGGGCCGGCGGCAACCCCGCCGTGGCCCAGGCCGAAGTGGACAAGGCGCTGGGCAAATTGCCGGCGGTCTCGGGTTCGGGCGCGCAGAATTCGCCCGGGCTCGACAACGATACCGTGCGCCTGCTCGACCAGGCCGAACAGGTTGCCGCCAAGAGCGGGGACAGCTTTGTCACCGTGGAACGCATGCTGCTGGCGCTGACGCTGGCCGGCACCACGGCGGCTGGCCAGGCCCTGAAGGCGGCGGGCCTTTCGCCCCAGGCGCTGGAAGCGGCGATCACCGCGCTGCGCGGCGGGCGTTCGGCCGATAGCGCCGGCGCGGAAAACGCCTATGACGCGATGAAGAAATATGCCCGCGACCTGACGGCTGCCGCGCGCGAGGGCAAGCTCGATCCGGTGATCGGCCGCGACGAGGAAATCCGTCGTACCGTGCAGATCCTGGCGCGTCGCACCAAGAACAACCCGGCGCTGATCGGCGAACCCGGCGTGGGCAAGACGGCGATTGCCGAAGGCCTGGCGCTGCGCATCGCCAATGGCGACGTGCCCGACAGCCTCAAGCATCGCCGGCTGATGGCGCTCGACATGGGCAGCCTGATTGCCGGCGCCAAGTATCGCGGCGAGTTCGAGGAGCGGTTGAAGGCCGTGCTCGACGAGGTGAAGGGCGCCGAGGGCGAGATCATCCTGTTCATCGACGAGATGCATACCCTGATCGGCGCGGGCAAGACCGAAGGCGCGATGGACGCGTCCAACCTCTTGAAGCCGGCGCTGGCGCGGGGCGAGTTGCACTGCATCGGCGCTACCACGCTGGATGAATACCAGAAGTACGTGGAAAAGGACCCGGCCCTCCAACGCCGGTTCCAGCCCGTGTTCGTGGGCGAGCCGACGGTGGAGGACACCATCTCGATCCTGCGCGGGATCAAGGAAAAGTACGAGGTGCACCATGGCGTGCGCATCGCCGATGCCGCGATCGTGGCCGCCGCGACGCTGTCCAACCGATATATCGCCGACCGTTTCCTGCCCGACAAGGCGATCGACCTGATGGACGAGGCTGCCAGCCGCATCCGCATGGAAGTGGAAAGCAAGCCCGAGGAGATCGAGAACCTGGATCGTCGCATCATCCAGCTCAAGATCGAGGAAATGGCCCTGGCCAAGGAAACCGACCAGGCCAGCCGTGATCGGCTGGATACCCTGCGCGAAGACCTGGCCAACCTGGAACAGCAATCGGCCGAGCTGACCACGCGCTGGCAGAACGAGCGCGACAAGATCCATGCCGAAGGCAAGATCAAGGAGCAGCTCGACAGCGCGCGCGTGGAACTGGAGCAGGCGCAGCGCGTGGGCGATCTGGCGAAGGCCGGGGAGCTGGCCTATGGCCGCATCCCCGAGCTGGAGCGCCAGCTGGCCGATGCGCAAGGCGCCAGCAAGAATGCCCTGCTGCGCGAGGAAGTGACGGCCGAAGATATCGCTGGTGTCGTCAGCCGCTGGACCGGGGTGCCGGTCGACCGGATGATGGAAGGCGAGCGGGAAAAGCTGCTCAACATGGAAGACGTGCTCGGCAAGCGGGTAATCGGCCAGCGCGACGCGGTGGTGGCCGTGTCCAAGGCCGTGCGCCGCGCGCGGGCCGGGTTGCAAGACCCCAACCGTCCGCTCGGCAGCTTCCTGTTCCTGGGCCCCACGGGCGTGGGCAAGACCGAACTGACCAAGGCGCTGGCGGGTTTCCTGTTTGATGATGACAGTGCGATGGTGCGCATCGACATGTCGGAGTTCATGGAAAAGCATGCCGTCAGCCGTCTGATCGGCGCGCCTCCGGGCTATGTCGGCTATGACGAAGGCGGCGTGCTGACCGAGGCGGTGCGGCGCCGGCCCTATCAGGTCGTCCTGTTCGACGAGGTGGAAAAGGCTCATCAGGACGTGTTCAACGTGCTGTTGCAGGTGCTCGATGATGGGCGCCTGACCGACGGCCAGGGCCGCGTGGTGGATTTCACCAACACGCTGATCATCCTGACCTCCAACCTGGGCAGCCAGTACCTGGCCAACCTGGGCGAGGGCGAAGATGCCGCCAGCGTGGAGCCGCAGGTGATGGATGTGGTGCGCGCGCACTTCCGGCCGGAATTCCTCAACCGGCTGGATGAAATCATCCTGTTCCACCGCCTGGGCCAGGAACACATGGCCCCGATCGTGGACATCCAGGTGGCACGCGTGGCCAAGCTGCTCAAGGATCGCAAGATCACGCTGGACCTCACCGAGGCGGCCAAGCGCTGGCTGGGCCGGGTGGGCTATGATCCGGTCTATGGCGCGCGGCCATTGAAGCGGGCCGTGCAGCGCTATCTGCAAGACCCGCTGGCGGAGCGGCTGCTGGCAGGCCAAGTGCCCGACGGCAGCACGGTGACGATCGATGAAGGCGACGGCGCGCTGGCGTTCCACGTCAGCTGAGCCGCGCAGGCCATTGCGGAAAGGGAAGGGGAGCGCATGTCGCTCCCTTTTCTGCATCGGCGGGCCGGCAGCCCGCGGGCGTCAGACCAGGCCGAGCTTGGCCAGTTCGCCGGCGATCGCGGCGGGCAGCACGTCACCGGCTTCCCCATGGCCAAGATCGGCCGGGGCATCGGCTGCTTCCAGATAGCGCCAGCCCTGGTGGGCGCGGCGCGGCATCGGCACCACGTCGATCAGGCGGGTGGAGACCAGGATATTGGTGCGTCCGCCCTCGGCCTCTTCAAAACCCAAGATTTCGCTGCGCGCGACCAGCTGGTGCTTGAGAATCCAGTACAGCGAGCCGCCGATCATTTCGGCATGGCGGCGCGGGCAGTTGCGCGTGGTCAGGCGGGCGACGCCATCGGCACCGTGGCGCCGGCCGGTGGAAAACCATTCGTGGACTTCCGCCAGCGACTGCGCGCCATAGGCCACTTTGGTCATGTTGAGCGGCATTGCAGGTGTTCTTTCAATCCGAATCAGGCGGCAAGCCCGGTGACGACAGCCAGCCCCAGGAACGAGAAGAACCCCATGACATCGGTGGCCATCGTCACGAATACGGCCGAAGAGACAGCCGGATCCACCCGCAGGCGATCGAGGCTGACCGGAACGAGGATTCCAGCCAGGCCCGCCACCAGGTTGTTGATCACCATGGCCGCGCCGATCACCGCGCCCAGGTGCGGGTTGCCAAAGATCAGCGTGGTGCCCACCCCGATCAGCACGCCCAGCGAGAGCCCGTTGGCCAGCGCGATGCGCAATTCGCGCAGGATCATGCGCACGGTGTTGGAACTCGTCAGCTGGTTGGTGGCAATCGCGCGCACCACCACTGCCAGCGTCTGGGTGCCGGCATTGCCGCCCATGCCCGAAACGATCGGCATCAGCACGGCGAGCAGGGCAAAGCGCGCGATGGCGCCCTGGAACAGGCCGACCACCGAGGCGGCAATGATCGCCGTGCCCAGGTTCACCACCAGCCACGACAGGCGCGTGCGCACGGTCAGGCCGATCGGCTCGTTGATGTCGCCATCGCCCGCGCCCGACAGGCGCAGGATGTCCTCGCTCGCCTCTTCCTGGATAATGTGGACCACGTCGTCCACCGTGATCTGGCCGACCAGCCGGCCACTGTCATCCACCACGGCGGCAGAAATCAGCGCGTACTTCTGAAAGCGGAGCGCGACCTCTTCCTGGTCCATGGTGACGGGAATCAGCGTCTGGTCGCGCTTCATCACATCGGCCAGGGGCACGCTGCGCGGTGCGCGCAGCAGCCAGGAAAGCATGCAGGTGCCAACCGGGCGATGCTTTACGTCGACGATGAACACTTCCCAGAATTCGGTGGCAAGGTCATCGTCGTCGCGGCGCAGGTAATCGATCAGGTCGCCCACGGTCAGGTGTTCGGGCACCGCGATCACGTCGCGGCTCATCAGGCGGCCGGCGGATTCTTCGGGGTAGGACAGCGCGCTTTCGATCGCGGCGCGGTCTTCCGGCTCCATTTCTGCCAGGACGGCGGCCTGGTCTTCCTCGTCGAGGTCTTCGATCAGGGCGACGGCGTCGTCCGTCTCCATCTGCTCGGCAAGGTCGGCAACCTCTTCGGGTTCGAGCTGATCGACCAGGTCATCGCGCACCCAGTCGTTCAACTCGGCGAGCACGTCTGAGCCGAGCAGGTCGTTGATCGCGCGTGCCAGCGGTGCGCGATACTCCTGGCCGATCAGCTCGAACAGGTCGGCGATGTCGGCCGGGTGCAGCGGCTCGACCAGGTTATAGACCGCTTCCTGGTTTTCCGCGTCCAGCGCCTCGGTCACCCGGCGCAGGAACGAGGGCCGCAGCGTGTTGTCTTCCTCGTCCAGTTCCTGCGAATTGCGCGCAGGTTCGGGCGCTGCCACCGTCAAGGTGTCAGTGTCCACGCCGTCGTCCATCCGCGGGTCGTGTTCGTGGGGCGCGCCTTGTTCCATCAAGGCGGGGATAGGCGATCATCCGGCAAATGCAATGATGCAGTGCAGCGTGACTTTGTCCGAAGATTGCCTATATCGGCGACATTCTTTGCCAAGGAAGAGTGGTCGATGTCTGAAGAAAAACTGGTCCTGTCGCTGGATTCGGGCGATGTGGTGATCAAGCTGCGTCCCGACCTGGCCCCCGGCCACGTGGAACGCATCAAGGAACTGGCTTCCGAAGGGTTTTATGACGGGGTGAAGTTCCACCGCGTGATCCCCGGTTTCATGGCGCAGGGCGGCTGCCCGCAGGGCACCGGCATGGGTGGTTCGAGCAAGCCGGACCTCAAGGCCGAATTCAACGATCAGCCGCACGTGCGCGGCGTGTGCTCGATGGCCCGCACCAGCTATCCGCACTCGGCCAACAGCCAGTTCTTCATCTGCTTCGATGATGCCCGTTTCCTCGATCGCCAGTACACTGTGTGGGGCGAAGTGGAGAGCGGCATGGAACTGATCGACGCGCTGCCCAAGGGCGAGCCGCCGGCAAACCCGGGCGTGATCCGCAAGGCGACCGTGCAGGCTGCCTGATTACGACTGGCTGATCGGGTCACTGTCTCGCTATCGAGACAAAACCTGTATCATATCAGGGAAAAGGCGGGGCTGGTCCCCGCCTTTTTTGCTGTAGGACAAGGCGCATCGGCTTAGGGGCAGGGTAGATCGAACCCGAGAGGAGCCCCCCATGAACGCCCCCGTTTCGTCACCGTCCGTGTCCAACGCGCGGATTGCCCATCCTGATTATCGCGCCAAGCTTATGAGCGCAGACGATGCCGCCAGCCTGATTGGCCCCGGCGCCGTGGTGGGGATGAGCGGGTTCACCGGGGCAGGCTATCCCAAGGCGGTGCCCCAGGCGCTGGCGCGGCGGATGGAGGCGGCCCATGCCGCCGGCAATCCCTATGCCATCAAGGTGTGGACCGGCGCATCGACCGGGCCTGAACTCGACGGCGCGCTGGCGCGGGCCAAGGGCATCGACTTCCGCCTGCCCTACAATTCCGATCCCCTGGTGCGCGAGCAGATCAATGCCGGCACGGTGCAGTATTTCGACATGCACCTGAGCCAGGTGGCGCCCGTGGCGTGGCAGGGCTTTCTCGGCCCGCTCGACGTGGCGCTGGTCGAGGTTTCGGCGATCCTGCCCGATGGCAGCGTGGTGCCGTCCTCGTCGGTGGGCAACAACAAGACCTGGCTCGATCGCGCCGGCAAGATCATCCTGGAAGTCAATTCCTGGCAGCATGAAGCGCTGCACGGCATGCATGATATCTATTATGGCACCGCGCTGCCGCCGCATCGCCGCCCGATCCCGCTGGTCCATCCCAATGATCGCATCGGCCAGCCCACCTTCCGCATCGATCCGGCCAAGGTGGTGGCGGTGGTGGCCACCGATACGCCCGATCGCAATGCCCCGTTCAAGGCGCCCGACGATGCCGCCCGCGCCATTGCCGGGCACCTGCTGCAGTTCTTTGGTCATGAAGTGAAAATGGGCCGGCTGCCGGCTTCGCTGCTGCCGATCCAGTCGGGCGTGGGCAATATCGCCAATGCCGTGCTGAATGGCTTGATGGACAGCCCGTTCGAGCCGATGACGGCCTATACCGAAGTCTTGCAAGACGGCATGCTCGATCTGCTGGCGGCGGGCAAGCTGGCGATGGCCTCGGCCACGGCGTTTTCCCTCAGCCCCGATGCGGCAGAGGCGCTGAACGGCGAAATGCACCGCTATCGCGATCGCATCGTGCTGCGCCCGCAGGAAATTTCCAACCATCCCGAACTGGTGCGGCGTCTGGGCTGCCTGGCGATGAACGGCATGATCGAGGCCGATCTCTATGGCAACGTCAATTCCACCCACCTGATGGGCTCGCGCATCCAGAACGGCATCGGCGGCTCGGGCGATTTTGCCCGCAATGCCTATATCTCGATCTTCATGGCGCCTTCGCTGGCCAAGGGCGGGGCGATTTCCACGATCGTGCCCCAGGTCAGCCATGTCGACCATATCGATCAGGACGTGCAGGTGATCGTCACCGACCAGGGCCTGGCCGATCTGCGCGGCCTGTCGCCCAAGCAGCGGGCCGAACAGGTCATCGCCAACTGCGTGCACCCGATCTATCGCGACCAGTTGAGCGACTACTATGCCCGCGCCTTGCGCGATTCCTATGGCAAGCATTCGCCTTCGTTGCTGGACGAGGCGCTTTCATGGCATCAGCGCTTTGTGCAGACGGGCACCATGCGGGCGGGGTAAGCCCCTCCGTCAGCCCTTCGGGCCGCCACCTCCCCGCCGAGCGGGGAGGACCTGGGATCCTCCCCACGGCGTGGGGAGGGGGACCGCCCGCGCAGCGGGCGGTGGAGGGGGCCTCTTAAAGCCCCGCCTTCAGCATCCAGTCGTGGAACAGGCGCACCGGCCGCGATTGCAGGGCGCGGGGGCGGCAGACGAACCAATAAGAATAGGGACTGTCCACCTCGATGTCATAGACGCGCGCCAGCCGGGGATCGTGGCTGCGGCTGAAATGGTCATCGTGCATGATGGCAATGCCCAGACCCTGCGCGGCGGCTTCCAAGATCAACTGGCCGGAATCGAAATGGTCGATCGCGGCTGGCTCCAGCGCTTCCAGGTGTAGCGTGCGCTTCCAGGCTTCAAAGCTGGCGGGCAGATCGTTGTGGACCAGGAACGTCTGCTTGGCGAGCTTGGCCATGTCGGGGCGGTTGCCCAGCTCTTCGGCCAGCTGCTTGCTGGCGATGGCATAGACCCGGTTGTGATCGAGCCGTACGGCATGCAGCGCGGCGTCCGGCCCTTCCGACAGGATGATCGCCGCGTCGATCGTGTCACCCAGCTTGGTTTCCGCCGCGGTCGAGCTGTCGATATCAATGTGCAGCTGCGGGTGCAGCTTGCGCAACTCGCCCAGGCGCGGGAACAGGCGCTGGCTGCCGAACAGCGGCAGCACGCCCAGGCGCAGGCGCATAACCTTGCCGGTATCGATCATGCGGTCGATCCGGTCGGCCATCTCGTCGATCAGCGGGGCCACCGCATCATACAGCGTCTGCCCGTCTTCGGTCAGCTTGAGGGCCTGGTGCTTGCGCTCGAACAGCGGCTTGCCCACGAACTCTTCCAGCGCCGCCAGCCGACGCGACAGGGCCGACGGGCTGAGTGCCAGTTCGGCTGCAGCCGTCTTGGCCGAACCGGCGCGCACCACGCGAATGAAAGCTTCCAGCGAGCGCAGTGGTGGCAGGCGGCGGATCATCAGGCGTCTTCTTCTTCGGCAAGGGCGGTGGAGGGGGCGTGCAAGCGCAGGCGCGTGAGGCGGCGTTCGTCGCCCCCGGTCACTTCCAGACGCCAGCCGGATTCGTGTTCCAGCACGCGGCCGACTGGTGGCACTTCGCCGGCAAGGACAACCGCCAGGCCGCCCAGGGTGTCGACGTCTTCCTCCACCTCGGCCAGGCGCGGGTCGATGATGCGGGCGACGTGTTCCAGTTCGGCGCGGGCATCGGCATCCCAGGTATCGGGATCGAGCCGGTTGAGCAGCACTTCGGGCGCGTCGTCGTGCTCGTCTTCCACGTCGCCGACGATTTCCTCGACCAGGTCTTCGAACGTGATGATCCCGTCGGTGCCGGAATATTCGTCCACCACCACGGCCAGGTGGGTGCGGCTGCCGCGCATGTCGGCCAGCACGTCGATCGCGCCGCGCGCCTGGGGCACGAACAGCGGCTGGCGCAGCAGCACGGTCCAGTCCTCTGGCGCGGGCGCACCTTTAAGCGCCATGTCCGCCAGGAACGGGAACACGTCCTTGATGTGCATCATGCCCTGCACTTCATCGAGCGATTCGCCATAGACCGGCAGGCGGCTGTGGCCATGCTCGGCAAAGGCGGCAACCACTTCGGCAAACGTGGAGGAGGCCGGAATTGCGATGATCTGGCCACGCGGGATGGCCACGTCATCGGCATCGCGCTCGCTGAAATGGAGCAGGTTTTTGAGCATCTGGCGTTCCACCGGCACCAGGTCGCCATCGGCGCCCAGATCGTGGCCGGGTTCGTGCTCGTGCTCCTCGATCGCTTCCTCGATCTGCGCCCGTAGAGACTGGTCATGGTCAGGCCCCTTGAAAAAGGCCTTTATCACGCGCCAAAGCGCCCCATTACTGTCGCCTTCGCCCGAGCGATTTTCACCGCCGGACCCATTGCCCTCGGGCACTGACCTTGCTCCTTAGCTGTTACTGTCGATATTCATGCATATGGGTCGGCCAGGCCCAGCAAGGCAAGCGCCTTCCGCTCCAGGTCTTCCATTTCCTCGGCCTGGGCTTCGCCTTCCTCGTGGTCATAGCCGGCCAGATGCAGCAGGCCGTGGATCATCAGGTGGGTGGCGTGGTTCTCGACCGAAATGCCCTTTTCCGCGGCTTCGCGCGCACAGACGCCCTGCGCCAGGATCAGGTCGCCCAGCATGCCCGGCGCGCCCTCGTCGGCTGCGGCGCGCAGCACGTCTTCGCGGGCAAGCATCGGGAAAGACAGCACATTGGTGGGCTTGTCCTTGGCCCGCCACTGCTTGTTGAGGGCGTGCACCTCGTCATCGTCGGCCAGGACCAGGCTGACCAGCAGATTGGGATGCGCAAGTTCATTAGCAACCTGCGCGGTCGCCTCGGCGGCGCGGTTGGCCAGTGCCTCCCAATCGGTGGAATCTCCCCAGATGGGATCGATGTCGATTTCCAGAATCGGCGCGGTCATGCGGGGGGCCTGTGCAATTGGGGGACGAATCGCTTTGGCATGGCGACGCGACCCGCGCCACCCGCCATTTGCAAAAAATGCAAGGTCAGGGTCAGTGCAAGGTTTCCGCCACCCCCCGACCCCCTCCTCTAAAGAGGATGGGGAGGATGAAACAAAGCCCCTCCTCTTCAGAGGAGGGGGTTGGGGGTGGTGGGGGCACCGTGCAAGGTCAGGCCTCGTTTCCTTCATAGGCTTCAACGATGCGGCCCACGATGGGATGGCGCACCACGTCGGCGCGGCTGAAATGCACCACGCCGATGCCGTCCACGCCTTCCAGCCGGCCGACTGCGTCTGCCAGGCCGCTGGCAGCCACGCCGCCGGGAAGGTCAACCTGCTTGGGATCCCCGCACACCACCATGCGGCTGTTCTGGCCAAAGCGGGTGAGGAACATCTTCATCTGCGCCGGCGTGGTGTTCTGCGCTTCGTCGAGGATGACAAAGGCATCGGCCAAGGTGCGCCCGCGCATGAAAGCGATCGGCGCGATCTCAATTTCGCCGCTGGCGATGCGCCGCTCCACCTGTTCGGGCGGCATGCAGTCATAAAGCGCATCGTAAAGCGGGCGCAGATAGGGATCGACCTTTTCCTTCATGTCCCCGGGCAGGAAGCCCAGGCGCTCGCCAGCTTCCACCGCCGGGCGCGACAGGATCAGCCGCTGAACCGAACCGGTCATCAGCTGGGCCACGGCTTGGGCCACGGCAAGATAGGTCTTGCCGGTACCCGCCGGCCCCAGGGCAAAGATCACATCGTTCTGCACCAGCGCCTGCATGTAGGAGATCTGCGTGGCCGAACGCGGCACGATGGTCTTGCGGCGGGTGCGGATCATGATCGGCGGGGCATTGCCCGGCGTTCCGGTGATGATCCCTTCGAGCGTGGGTTCCGCGCTCATCGCGATAAGCGATTCCAGGGCGCCGCTGTCGATCTCGTGCCCGGTGTTGAGGCGCTGGTACAGGCCCTTGAGCACGTCACGGGCGCGGGCCACGGCGTCTTCGGGTCCTTCGATCAAGACCTTGTTGCCGCGTGCGGAAATGAACACGCCGAGGCGGTTTTCGATCTGGACCAGGTTGGTGTCGAACTGTCCGAACAGCGCACCCAGCATCGTCTGCTCTTCAAATTCCACTTCCACGCGGGCGCGACGGGGTTGGTCGGGCCGCGGCCCGGTCCTGACCCCGCCATCGCCCTGTATTCCGGCACGGTGTCCGGGGCGGTCGAAGGTCATGTCGCGATGTGCCTCGTCGTGGGCACGGGGGAATTTGCGAGCCATGGGATGGGGTTTTCGCGCTCCTTTCATCGAACCACTTTATCCAAGTGTAAGGCGTGATTGTCCTTGTGCAAGGGAGACTGGGGGCAAAATGCACAACGCAGGTAACAATTGCGCGACACTTTGCTGCCGGGGCACGACAAACCTGAGCGGTTTCTTGCAACGTGCTTCGGCAGGCATTCAGCCGGGCAGGGCCATAACCGTTTCATGGCCGAACGAGACCCCCGGGCAAAACGCTCAGGTCCGGCCGGAACAAGGAGTTACCCCCATGCGCAAGTTCGTCCTCGCTCTCGTTGCCGCCGCCCTGGTTGCCCCCGTCATGGCGCCGGCCATTGCCAATGCCCAGCCGGTCAACACCCCGGCCGTTGCCGCCGCCCGCCACGAAGTGCGCCGCGACCGCGCCGAAGTGCGCCATGATCGCCGCGAAGTGGCCGTGGCCCGCGCCCATGGCAACGAACGCGCGGTGCGCATCGCCAAGCACGAACTGCGCCATGATCGCCGTGACATGCGCCACGATCGCAAGGTGATGCATCACAAGATCCGCCACGCCTATCGCCATCACCACGGCTAAGGTCAGGCGCCCAAACCAAAAGGCCCCCGTCGCGTGGATCGCGGCGGGGGCCTTTTGCTGTCTGCGCGGTGCTTGGGCCGGATCAGGCGACCAGTTGGCCAGCGAGCGAATTGGGCCCGGCCTGCACCAGGTCAACCGTCACCAGATCGCCGATCGCCACATCGCCGGTGAAGTGCACCGATTGCAGCCAGGGCGATTTGCCCAGCCATTGGCCGGCAAGGCGCCCGCGCCGCTCGACCAGCACCTGGCAGCGCCGGCCCACGCTGGCCTGGTTGAACGCCGTGGCATCGCACGCCAATGCGGCCTGCAGCCGCTTGAGCCGCTCGTCCATCACTGCCGGCGCGATCTGATCGTCCATCGTCGCCGCTGGCGTACCGGGGCGGGGCGAATACTTGAAGCTGAACGCCTGGGCATGGCGCACCGCGCCCACCAGATCGAGCGTGTCCTGGAATTCGGCCTCGGTCTCTCCGGGAAAACCGACGATGAAATCGCCCGACAGCGCGATATCGGGCCGGGCGGCGCGCACGCGATCGAGGATTTTGAGATAGCTTTCCACCGTGTGGCTGCGGTTCATCGCCTTGAGCACGCGGTCGTTGCCGGCCTGCACGGGCAGGTGCAGGAACGGCATCAGCTTGTCGATTTCGCCATGGGCGGCGATCAGGCGCTCGCTCATGTCGTTGGGATGGCTGGTGGTATAGCGGATGCGCGCCAGATCTGGCTCTGCCGCCAGCACGCGGATCAGGCCATCGAGGCCGATGGCGCGGCCCTTGTCGTCCTGGCCGGTCCAGGCATTCACGTTCTGCCCCAGCAGGGTGATTTCGCGCGCGCCGCCGGCAACCAGCAGCTTGGCCTCTTCCACCAGATCGGCAAACGGGCGCGAGATTTCCGCGCCACGCGTATAGGGCACCACGCAATAGGTGCAGAACTTGTCGCACCCTTCCTGCACCGTCAGGAACGCGCTGGGGCCCGAGCGGCGGCGCTTGGGCAGGGCGGCAAACTTGGCTTCGGCCGGCATGTCCGTCTCGGTGCCGCGCTTGCCGGCGGCGGCGTCGGCCACCATTTCGGGCAGGCGGTGATAGGCTTGCGGCCCGACCACGACCTTGACCGACGGCGCGCGCGCCATGATTTCCTCGCCCTCGGCCTGGGCCACGCAACCGGCCACGGCGATCAGCGGCGTGGAGCCATCGGCACGGCGCAGGCGGCCAATATCGGAATAGACCTTTTCCGTGGCCTTTTCGCGGATGTGGCAGGTGTTGAGCACGACCAGATCGGCGCCATCGCGCTCGTCGGTGGCGGTCATGCCTTGGGCGGCAAGCAACTCGGCCATGCGCTCGCCGTCATAGACGTTCATCTGGCAGCCGAAGCTCTTGACGTGAAACGTCCGGGGGGGATTCTCTGCGGGCATAAGCCGCGCCCCATAAGGCAATCGGGCGCGGATGGAAACCGCCTTGCGTAGCGCCGCTGCCCAGGAAAAAGCCCGCCGCGCAAGGCATGCGCGGCGGGCCTCGGCATGGCGGGCAGCGTTGGTTCAGGCCAGGATCTGGCTCAGGAACCACACGCGCTGCTGGGCCTGGTCGGTCCAGTCATCGGCCGCGCCTTCGGTGGCGTTGTCGCCGGCTTCGGTTGCGGCGGCCTTCACCTTGCGGATGGTTTCGACCAGCGCGGCATTGTCGTCGCGCAGGGCCTTGACCATGTCCATCGCATCAACCTTGGCGCGGTCATCATCCTGGACGCTGGCCTTGGCGCCGATCGCGCCGATCGAGGTGAGCGTGGCGCCGCCGTTCTTGCGCACGCGCTCGGCCACGATGTCGGTCAGGGCGAACAGTTCGGTGGCCTGCTCGTCAAACAGCAGGTGCAGATCGCGGAACTGCGGGCCGGCCACGTGCCAGTGATAGTTCTTGGTCTTGATATAGAGCGCGAAATAATCGGCGAGCAGCCCGTTCAGGCTATCGATCAGCGCCTTGTTTGCGTTGTCGCCCGGCATGGTAAACCCCTTTCCTTTGCTTGGCTTTGCGCTTTCATACGCCACAACGGCGCCAAAGTTTCACGCAAATGGTGGCTTGTAAAAATCGGTTTTGTCGATCAATCGGCAGGCTTTGGCGCCAGTCGCAAGACGAGCGCGCCGCCGAGGGCGGACAGCAGCGATCCGCCCAGGATGCCGATCTTGGCCTGCTCGACCAGATCGGGCTGCGCTGGAAACGCCAGCGCGGCAATGAACAGGCTCATGGTAAAGCCGATACCGCACAGCAGTGCCATGCCCCACAGATGCATTATCTGCGCGCCGGCCGGCCGTGGCGCCAGGCCCAGCCGTTCGGCACCCAGAACCGCGCCCAGCACGCCGGCCTGCTTGCCTACGACGAGCCCGGCCGCGATTGCCAGGGGCAGCGGCGCCAGGATGCCGGCCAGGCCCGTGGCGCGCAGATCGACCCCGGCATTGGCCAGGCCGAACAGCGGGACGATCACGAAGCCATTGATCGGCACAAGCAGATGTTCCAGGCGCAGCAGCGGGCTGTTACCCCGGGCATCGAGCTTCATCGGCACGGTCAGCGCCGCCAGCACCCCTGCCACGGTGGCGTGGACGCCCGATTGCAGCACGCATGCCCAGAGGGCCACGGCAAAGACCGCATAGGTCGACGCCCGAGTCGCACCGGCGCGGTTGATGAGAATCATCGCGCCAAACACGGCGGCCGCCGCCGCCAGCCAGGCCCAGGCCACCCCGCTGGTGTAAAAAATGGCGATCACCACCACCGCGCCAAGGTCATCGACCACGGCCACGGTCAACAGGAACAGTCTGATCGACCGGGGGGCACGGCGCCCGATCAGGGCCAGCACACCCATGGCAAAGGCGATGTCGGTGGCGGCGGGAATGGCCCACCCGCGATGCAGCATGGGAAAATCACGGCTGACGGCCAGGAACACCAGCGCGGGCAGCGCCATGCCTGCCAGCGCCGCCAGCACCGGCAGCCGCCGCCGCCGTGCATCGGCCAGTGCGCCGCTGATGATTTCGCGTTTGATCTCAAGCCCCACGACAAAGAAGAACACGGCCATCAGGCCGTCGTTGATCCAAGCATGCAGGCTGTCGAGTTGGGGCGCCACGATCACCGGAAGGGCATGGTGCAGTGCGGCGTGATAGGTATGGTGCAAGGGCGAATTGGCCAGCGCGATAGCCAGTGCCGCGCAGACCAGCAGCAGCACGCCCGGCGCTGCTTCGTGGCGCATCAACCGGCGCAATGCCGATTGCGGCTGATGAGGGGACCCGCGCATTTCCGCCATATTCGATTCATTCCTGAAGGTTGCAAGCGTTGCCACGCGCCCCGGCCAGCCGTAATTTGCCAGTGGGGGTGTTTGCCGTCAAACGGGGGTGAGGGCAAATTGGGAATGATGTCGCTGTCCACAGTCTGGCTGTGGCTGGCCATGTTGCAGCGCGAACTTCTGCTTTTCGCTGCAACATGCCTGGCCGTGGGTGCCTGCCAAGAACGGCGGATGGACGGACTGTGGGCCTGGCTCCGGATCACGGGCCGGGCTTGCACACTACATCTGGCTTCGGGCTTTGCCGCAACTCCCGATTGGCCCGCGCGCGTCGACCGTGGCGCGGGTGGTCAGCCGGGTGCGGCAGCGGTGCTGGTGCCGGTCTGGTCGGAAGCGCCGGGTGTGGCCGCCGTGATCGAGCATTGTCTGGCGGCTTGGCCAAATGCGGACCTGCGGCTCTATGTGGGCTGCCATCGCAACGATCCCGCCACGCTGGCGGCGGTCATGCGCTGCGCCACCGATCCGCGCCTGCGCATCGTGGTGCATGATCGCGACGGTCCGACGACCAAGGCCGATTGCCTCAATCGGCTTTATCTTGCGTTGCAGGCCGATGAGGCGCGCAGCGGCAGGATCGTGCGAAGCGTAATCGTGCACGATGCCTCGAAACCGCGCGACGACGAATATGGTCAACCGCCGCTTCCCGCGCTGTGGGCATAGCTTTCGCATGTATCGCCGATCGCCCTTTTGCTGGCGCAGTGCAGCCGTGCGGGGCAACCGTGGCATTGCGGAATTGGCCTGTGCCGCCTAGGACAAGCGGCGATGGATGTGTACCTTCCCATCGCCAATCTGGCGGTCAACGGCTTGGTGATCGTGGGGCTTGGCGCCTTGACCGGGCTCTTGTCTGGCATGTTCGGCGTGGGCGGTGGTTTTCTCACCACTCCGTTGCTGATCTTCTATGGCGTGCCGCCGACGGTGGCCGCCGCATCGGCCGCGAGCCAGGTGACCGGGGCCAGCGTTTCGGGCGCATTTGCCCACGCCCGGCGCGGCGGCATCGATTATCACATGGGCGCGGTGCTGGTCGCCGGCGGGGTGCTGGGCACCGGGGTGGGGGCGCTGCTGTTCCGCCTGCTCCAGGCGCTGGGCCAGATCGATACGGTGATCAACATCCTCTATGTCGTGCTGCTGGGCGGCATCGGCGGGCTGATGGCGCATGAAAGCATCACGGCCCTGCGCGCACAGCGGCTTGGCCTCGCCCAGCCGGCGCGCCGCCGCCGCCACCATCCCCTGGTAGCCAGCCTGCCACTGCGCTGGCGGTTCTATCGCTCGGGCCTTTATATCTCGCCACTGGCGCCACTGTTGCTGGGCATGACCACCGGCATCCTGACCATGCTGATGGGCATCGGCGGCGGGTTCATCCTGGTGCCCGCGATGCTCTATATCCTGGGCATGAGCACCAACGTCGTGGTGGGCACCTCGCTGTTCCAGATTCTGTTCGTGACGATGGCGACAACCATGATGCACGCGCTGACCACGCATGCGGTGGATATCGTGCTCGCGGGTCTGTTGCTGGTGGGATCGGTTTCGGGCGCGCAGATCGGCGCGCAGTTTGCACAAAAGGCCAAGCCCGAACAGTTGCGCCTGATCCTGGCGGTGATCGTGCTGGGCGTGGCACTGCGCATGGCGCTGGGCCTGGGCTATCGACCCGACGAGATTTTCACCGTGGTGCCGCTATGACGCCGCGCTGGGTGCTGGCGCTGCTGGCGCCGGTGGCCATTCTGCTCGGCGGGGCGCGCGCGCCGATCCTGGTGCCCGAAATATCGCAGCATCGGGTGGAAGTGCGCCAGGGCTTTACCGGGGCGGACCTCTTGCTGTTTGGTGCCATCCTCGATCCGGGTGGCACCCGCGCCGCGCAGGATTACGATATCGTCGTTGTGCTCAAAGGCCCGGTGCAATCGATCGTGCTGCGGGAGAAGCGCAAGGTGGCGGGCATCTGGGTGAATGCCGCCAGCAGCGAGCTGCGCTCTGCGCCCAGTTTCTTTGCCATTGCCTCGTCCCGCCCGGTGCGCGAGATCGTCGATGACAAGACCGCGGCGATCTATGAACTCGGTCTCGATCGCCTGCAGCTTTCCCCGATCGGGGCGATCGACCCGGCGCGGCAACGGCACTTTGCCGATGGCCTGGTGGATCTGATGCAGAGGCAAGGTCTTTATCGCGAAGACGGCCACGGCGTAACGATCAGCGGGCAGGTGCTGTATCAGGCGCGCATCACCCTGCCTTCGCAAGTGCGCACCGGCACGTACACGGCCGAAACCTTTGCCATCCGCCAGGGCCGCGTGATCACCTCGGCGGTCACGCGGGTTGACGTGTCGAAGCAGGGTTTCGAACGCTTCGTGGCCGACCAGGCCGATGGCAACGGCCTGCTCTATGGCCTGTTTGCCGTGCTGGTCTCGGTGGGCATGGGCTGGATCGCCGGGCGCCTGTTTGCGCTGGTGTGATGTGGGGCACTGCTTAGCCCAAAATTAACCCTGCCAGTTCTAGCGTTTGGCGCGACAACGGGCTGGGGCAAGAACAGGCATGACGGACATGAGCAGGCAGGTATTCATTTCGGCAGACCCTGCCCGGCCTGGAGACCTTGCCCCCCACGGGCCGATGCCGGCTGCTGCCGCTTTGCCCGATATTGTCCTTGAACCGCGCGATCTGCCGCCGTCCGATTGCGCGCTCAGCCCGATCGGAGTGGTGGTGGATGTGGCCGGATCGGGCAGCGGCATCGCGCTCGATCTGCATCGCCTGGAAGACTGCATGGACGATGCCGATCCCACCGTGGCGCTATCGGGCCAGGTGGGCAGCCAGATCAAGGTGCGCGTGGGGCGCGGCTGGCTGCTCGGCTCGGTGCGCAACCAGCGCCGCGATGGCAAGGTGGATGGTGGCGCGCTGGCCCAGCTCGATTTCCTGGGGGAGGGCGAGGAAGACCCCGCCACCGGCCGCATCTTCGGCTTTCGCCGCGGCGTTACCCGGTTTCCCGTGCCCGGCGCGCTGGTCTATCCGGCGACCAGCGCCGATCTGCGCCAGATCTATGCCAGCGACGGCCGCGCGCATGTCACCGTGGGCACGGTGTTTCCCACCCAGGATATCCGCGCCGGCCTCTATATCGACCCGTTGCTGGGCAAGCATTTTGCGCTGCTGGGATCGACCGGCACCGGCAAATCGACCGCCGCCGCGCTGATCCTGCACCGCATCTGCGACATGGCGCCCGAGGGTCATATCGTGATGATCGATCCCCACGGCGAATATCTTTCGGCGTTTCGCAACACCGGGCAACTGTTCGACGTGTCGAACCTGCAGATGCCCTATTGGCTGATGAACTTTGAAGAACACTGCGAGGTGTTCCTCACCGCTACCGGGGCAGAACGCCAGATCGACGCCGATATCCTGGCCAAGTGCCTGCTGATGGCGCGGCAGAAGAACCGTCTGGCCGAACAGGTGGGCCGCATCACGCAGGATTCGCCGATCCCCTACCTGCTGTCCGATCTGTGCAACATCCTGCAGAACGAGATGGGCAAGCTCGACAAGGGGCACAGCTCGATCCCCTATATGCGGGTGAAGAGCAAGATCGAGGAAATCCGCAACGATCCGCGCTATCAGTTCATGTTCTCGGGCATGCTGGTCAGCGATACGATGGCCGAATTCGTCGGGCGGCTGTTCCGCCTGCCGGCACATGGCAAGCCGATCTCGATCATCGACGTGTCGGGCGTTCCGTCCGAAATCACCTCTACCGTGGTTGCCGTGCTCAGCCGCCTGGTGTTCGACTATGCCATCTGGTCGCGCCAGGAAACCACGCGGCCGATCCTGCTGGTATGCGAAGAAGCGCACCGGTATGTGCCCAACGAGCGCAATTCCAACGGATCGTCGGTCGGTCGTATCCTGTCGCGCATCGCCAAGGAAGGCCGCAAATACGGCGTGTCGCTGGGCCTGATCACCCAGCGCCCGTCTGACCTGGCCGAAGGCGTGCTGTCGCAATGCGGCACGATCATCTCGATGCGCCTTAACAACGATCGCGACCAGCAGTTCGTGCGCGCGGCCATGCCCGAAGGCGCGCGCGGGTTCCTCGATTCGATTCCCGCGCTGCGCAACCGCGAATGCATCATCTGTGGCGAGGGCGTGGCGATCCCGATCCGCGTCGCGTTCGACGACCTGGACGAGGTGCGCCGCCCGGCATCGGCCGATCCTTCGTTCAGCCAGCTATGGGGCAAGAGCGGCGGCGAAGAGGAAAGCGTCGCGCGCACCGTGCATCGCTGGCGCGCGCAAAGCCGGTTTTGAGGGGGGCGGCGCGTGCCTGCGGGGGGCTTCGACAGGCTCAGCCCGAACGGAATTCCGAGGAATTGTTACCGGACTCCGTTCGCCCTGAGCTTGTCGAAGGGCGGCTTGCACAACGCTCAATCCGCTTTCAGCGCATCCTCAAGCCAATGCGGGACGTGGGTAATCGCTTCTGTCCGCAGATGATCCACCGCCAGGCCGAGGTCGGGATAGGCGGCGCGCTGGCGGGCCGGGTCTGACTGGGCGAGGGGAACGACCGTCAGGCGGCGGTTGACCTTTTGCCGCCAGTTCATCCGCGCGGTGTTTTCCTGGCCGACATAGCAGCCCTTGGTAAAGCTCACGCCCTTGAGCTCGGCCGCATTGGTTTCCAGCCACAGCGTCTGGTCGCTGCCCAGTTCGGCCTGACCCTCGGGCACGCCCAGCTTGAGGCGGTGTTCGCGCCATTGTGCATCAACCGCCACGTCATCGTCAGCCACCGCGGCGATCCAACGTTGTCCCAGCGCTGCCAGGCGCGGATCGGCGGCGCCACCATCGCCCATGTGACCCTGCCAATAGACGCCCAGTTCGGGCGCAATGGCGATCGCGATTTTGCGGCGCAGGCGATAGAGCGAGAGGCGCTTGACCAGGGCCTCGGCCACGGCCGCCTCGCAATCGATCAGCAGCGCGTCGTTGCCATCGGGCCAGACCAGGAAATCGAACAGCGCCTTGCCTTGCGGGGTCAGCAGCCCGGCCCAGACCGGCAGCGGCCCTTGCACGTCGTTGGTGACAAGGCCCTGGAGGAACGCGGCCACGTCTTCTCCCGGTGCAGTGGGGGATAGCCGGATCAGGGCGCGATCGAACAGGCGGGGATTGCTCATGGGTGACAGATAGGAGCGCTTGGGCTTAAGGGGAAGCCATGAGCACGCAAACGACTCTCACGATCCGCCGCCCGGATGACTGGCACGTTCACCTGCGCGACGGCGCCATGCTGGAAGGCGTGGCGCCCTATACCGCGCGCCAGTTTGCCCGCGCCATCGTGATGCCCAACCTGTCTCCGCCGATGACCGACGTGGCCGGCGTTGCCGCCTATCGCGATCGTATCCTGGCGGCCTTGCCGGAGGGGAGCGATTTCACCCCGCTGATGACGCTTTACCTGACCGACCACACCGATCCTGACGAGGTGGAGCGTGGCCACAGCACCGGCGTGTTCACTGCGGCCAAGCTCTATCCTGCCCATGCCACCACCGGCTCGGCCCATGGCGTCACCAGCGTGGCAACAATCTATCCCGTGCTCGAACGCATGCAGAAGATCGGCATGCCGCTGTTGATCCATGGCGAGGTGACCGATTCCCACGTTGACATTTTCGATCGCGAGGCGGTGTTCATCGAGCGCACGCTGGACCGCCTGGTGGCCGATTTCCCGGCGCTGAAAATCGTGTTCGAACACATCACCACGCAAGAAGCTGCGCAGTTCGTGGAAAGCGGCGGGCCGAATGTGGGCGCGACGATCACGCCGCAGCACCTGCACATCAACCGCAACGCCATGCTGGTGGGCGGGATGCGCCCGCATGCCTATTGCCTGCCGGTGGCCAAGCGCGAAAAGCACCGCCTGGCGCTGCGCAAGCTGGCCACCTCGGGCCATGATCGCGTGTTCCTCGGCACCGACACCGCGCCGCACGCACGCCACCTCAAGGAAAGCGCCTGCGGCTGCGCCGGGTTGTTCAACGCGCCCTATGCGCTGGAAAGCTACATCGCCGTGTTCGATGAAGAGGGCGCGCTCGACAAGTTCGAGGCCTTTGCCAGCGAAAACGGCCCGCGCTTCTATGGCCTGCCGCTCAACCAGGGCACGGTGACCCTGGAAAAGACCGGCGTTGCCGTGCCGGCCGAAATTGCGGCGGGCGGCACGGTGCTGGTGCCGTTCCACGCAGGTGAAACCCTGGCCTGGCGCCTGGTCTGAGGTTTTTGGCGAGAGATCGCTTCCAGGCGCTTCACCTATCGGCACAACAGCGGGACCCCGGATCAAGTCCGGGGTGACGACATCATAAATAATTTATCTATCTGACGTCACCCCGGACTTGATCCGGGGTCCCGCTTACTGTTGCAATTCCCGCTGATCATTTGGCGCCTTGCCGCCGGCGCAGCAGGTCATAGCTGAACAAGGCAATCGCCGCCCAGATCAGCATGAAACACGTCACCCGCGCCGGATCGAGCGGTTCGCCATAGAGCAATGCGCCCAGCACGAAGAGGATGGTCGGCGCGATGAACTGGGCAAAGCCCAGCGTCGAAAGATCGAGCTTGCGCGCGGCGACGGCAAACAGCAGCAGCGGCACGGCCGTGACCACGCCCGATCCGGCCAGCAGCCAGGGCACCACGCCGCCTTGCGACAGGGCAGAGCCGGCCGGGCCGGATGCGGCATGGAGCACGGCGAGCAGCGCCGGCACGAACAGCACCGCAGTTTCCACGGTCAGGCCGATGACCGAAGGCACCACGACGAACTTGCGCACCAGGCCATAGAGGGCAAAGCTGCCGGCCATCGCCATGGCCACGCCCAGCATCGACAGTGCGCCGGCCATCAGCACGGCAATGCCACCGGCAGCCAGCGCCACGGCTGCCCATTGCAGGCGGTTCAAGCGCTCGTGCAGGAAAAGCACCCCGATCAGCACATTGAGCAGCGGGTTGATGTAATAGCCCAGGCTCGCCGCCAGCACCTGGTGCGTTTCAATCGCCACCAGATACATCAGCCAGTTGCAGCCGATCGCCGCCGCGCTCAGCACCAGCCGGCCAAGCACCGCAGGGGTGGTGAGTGCAGCGCGCAGGGCTGGGCCTTGGCCGCTGAGCCAGACCACGGCAAGGCACACCGGCAGCGTGAATACCACGCGCCAACTCACCAGCTCGATCGCCGGAACGCCGAGCAGCGGATGGAAATAGATCGGGAAGAATCCCCAGATCACATAGGCCAGCACGGCCGCGCCCAAGCCGCCCGCGGCCTTGGACGTGCCGGGGTTGTTCAGCTTGCTCGCTGTTGCGCTGTCTATCCTCTCGCTCATGGCCGGGCCTGTGGCAGGCACATCGCCTTGCGCCAAGGCCCTTTTCCGCGCGGCGTGCCGGCCGGTCCGAACTTTTTTCGTTTCTGACCAATTCTGACAGTCGCGTTGCATGTCGTTCAGCTTGAAGCCTGTAAACATGAACCAACACGACGGATCAGGAGACCGAACATGATCGCACTTCGCAAGACTATGCTGGGCCTGGCCGCAACGGCCGCTCTGGCTTCCGGCATCGCCCCGGCTTTGGCGGCGATTGAAGTTGCCCCCCAGCCCACGCTGGTTGCCGCGGTGGCGCACGATGGCTGGGACCAGGGTTGGAACCACAACCGTGGCGGCTGGCGTGATCGTGACGATTGGCGCGGTGGCTATGGCCGTGGCGGCAACGACTATCGCGGCTATGACCGCCAGGATTATCGCGGCAACGACCGTGGCTATTACGGCGATGTTGCCTATCGCGGCCAGAGCTGGCGCGGCAACGACGGCCGCTATTACTGCCGCCGCAATGACGGCACCACCGGCCTGCTGGTGGGCGGCGTGGCCGGTGCGCTGATCGGCCGGGGCATTGCCGGCAACGGTGATCGCACGCTTGGCGCCCTGCTGGGTGCAGCCGGTGGCGCGCTGCTGGGCAAGTCGATCGACCAGAGCAACGCCCGCTGCCGCTAAAGCGAACAGCCTAGATCCTGCCCGACCGGAGGGACCAGTCGGGGATCGGGCGGGACCGGGGCCTGCATGCGTGGTGGCGTGCAGGCCCCCTTTTGCGTCTGGTTTTGCCGGGCCGTTAACACGGCGCTAACCACGGCCGGTTCAGGAATGGCCATGGCCAAGCCTTTTGCCTCATGCCTTTTTGCGCTGCTTGCCAGTCTGGCCGTGACGGCCTGCGCGCAGGACGACGCGCCCAAGCGCAAGGCTGATCACGATCCCGCAATGAGCGCTGCGCTTGAGGGGCAATTGTTGGTTGATCCCGATCTGTCGCAGCAGAACATGCGCAACGCGGCGGTGGTGCCGGGCGGCCCGGTCGATCCCGCCACGCCGCCCCCCGATTCGCCCTAGCCAGACAGCCCGATACCGATCGAGGCGCGCGGCTGTTCCATTTCGGCCGAGGCCACGGGATAGGCGCAGAAATCCGCCGCATAGAACGCGCCGGGCCGCTGGTTACCGGAAAGGCCCACCCCGCCCAAGGGCGCTGCGGGTGAGACGCCGTTGGTCGGTCGGTTCCAGTTGACCGCGCCGGCCCGCACATTGGCCCAGAAACGGTTGTAATCCTGCGGGGTGCCGCCGATCAGCGCGGCACACAGGCCAAAGCGCGTGGCGTTCGCCTCGGCCAGGGCCTGGTCGAAATCATCCACCTTGATCACCTGCAGGATCGGGCCGAACAGCTCTACGTCCGGGCGCTGGGCCATGGCGGTCACGTCGATCATCGCCGGGGCCAGGAACGGCAGATCGCCGCGCGGCCGGGTGAGATGGCGGATCGGGCGCCCGCCGTGCGACAGCAGATAGACAAAGCTTTCGGTCAGGCCATCGGCGGCGGCATTGTCGATCACCGGCCCCATGAACGGCGCGGGATCATCCAGCGGCGCGCCCACGATCAGGCGATCGGCCAGAGCCTTTACCTCGCCAACCACGGCATCATAGAGATCGGCCTTGACGATCAGCCGGCGCGCGGCCGTGGCGCGTTGCCCGGCGGTGGTAAACGCCGATTGCACGACGAGCGCGGCCGCATCGGCGATCTTGGGCGTGTCCCACACCACGATCGGGTTGTTGCCGCCCAGGTCCAGCGCCACGATCTTGCCCGGCTGGGCCGCCAGGCGGCGGTTGAGCGTCAGGCCGGTGTGGCTCGATCCGGTGAACAGCACGCCATCGACGCCTTCATGCGTGGCCAGCGCCTTGCCTTCCTCGGCCGCGCCGACCAGCATCTGCGCCAGGGCGGCCGGCACCCCGGCGCGGTGCAGGCACTGGATCAGGGCCTGGCCGGTGGCGGGCGCCTTTTCTGATGGCTTGAACACCACGGCGTTGCCCGCGATCAGCGCGGGAATGATATGGCCGACAGGCGCTTGCGCCGGCAGGTTGAACGGGCCGATCACGGCCATCACGCCGTGTGGCTTGTGGCGCAGCGCGGCCGTGCCCTGCAGCGCGCTGTCGAGCCGGCGTTGCGCTGTGCGTTCGGCGTAGCTGCGCACCGCGATTTCCACCTTGGCCAGCACGGTATCGACCTCGCCCTTGGCTTCCCACAGCGGCTTGCCGGTTTCGCGGGCGATCAGGGTGGCAAGGCTTTCGGCATCCTTGCGCACTTCGTTGGCAAAACGGCGCATCAGTTCGATGCGGGTGGACAGCGGCTGCGCTGCCCAGGCCGGCCACGCGCGCCGCGCACGCGCCACTGCGGCATCGACATCGCCCACGGCGCCGCGCCAGAGTTCAGCGCCGGTGGCCGGCTCTGTGGAAATGATCTCTCCGGCTGCCACGGGGTGGGCGTCGATCCTTTGGGTGAGGCTTGCTGTCACAGGGCGGGATAAACCAAAAGCGTTACGAATGGGTCAGCGATCGGCCCAGCAGCCTGTCGCATTGCTTAATGATCGTGGCCGGCCGGCACTGGCGGCTGGCCGAGCGCCTCGCCCAGGCGACGGATCGCCGCGATCTTGGCATCGAGCGCGCTCCAGTCATCGTGTTCGGCGATCGGCGCCCAGATGCTTTCCACTTCGTCGATCAGCAGGCTGGGCGGGGCCTCTTCCTGCCACAGCGGATGGTCGCTGCCACAAGGTTCATAGGCAGCGAGCGCGGGCAAGGCATCGGCACCGCGCCCACCGCGATGGGCGTGAAAGAATGCATCGGGGCCGGTCCCGCTGGCGCGCATCGCCGCCTCGCAGGCCGCGATCAGGGCGCTATCGCGTTCTAGCCCTTGCGATGCCACGCCCAGGCGCCAGCACCAGCGGCGCGCCATGGCCGCCTGATAGAGCGGGCCAAAGCGTTCAAGCGCGGCGATCAGCGGCGGCGCTTCCTCCACCAGGCGCAGCGCCACGGCCAGCTGGCCGCAGTTCCAGCCGATCACCTCGGGCTGGCGGCCAAAGGCATAGCGGCCAGCCTCGTCGAAATAGGCCGCGACAAAGCCCGCATCCCAACGCGGCAGCCAGCGCCACGGGCCATAGTCAAAGCTCTCGCCCGTCACGTTCATGTTGTCGGTGTTGAGCACGCCGTGGACAAAGCCCGCGACCATATAGCTGGCGGCCATATCGGCCATGCGCGCCACCACCTGGTGCAGCAGCGTGGCCGCCGGGCTGGACCCGGCAGGCGCGGCATCGGGCGCACCGGGAAACTGCGCCAGGCAATAGGCGATCAATTCGTGCATTTCGGCCGGCTTGTCGAGCGCGAGCAGGCGCTGGAACGTGCCGATGCGGATGTGTCCATGGCTGAGCCGCGCCAGCACCGCCGAGCGGGTGGGCGAGGGCTCATCGCCGCGCCACAGGTTCTCGCCGGTCTCGATCACCGAAAAGGTGCGGCTGGTGTTGACGCCCAGCGCTTCGAGCAGCTCGGTCGCGAGGATTTCGCGCACCGCGCCTTTCAGCGTCAAGCGCCCATCGCCGCGCCGGCTCCACGGCGTCTGCCCCGAACCCTTGGTGCCCAGGTCGAGCAGGCGGCCCGCGCCATCGCGCAACTGGGCAAAGGTAAAGCCGCGCCCATCGCCCAGGTCGGGATTGTACACCCCGAACTGGTGCCCGTGATAGCGCAGCGCCAGTGGCCCGGGCAGATTGCCGGGCAGCGGCACGAAGCGGCCGAAGTGGGCGATCCACTCGTTATCACTAAGGCCATCGAGGCCCACCTGCGCGGCGGCGCGATCATTGCGCCAGCGCAGCACGGTCTGCGGAAAATCGGCCGCCGCCACGCTGTCGCCCAGCCAGGGCGCCAGCGCCGCCAATTGCGGATCGGGGCGATAGGGAATGGCTTGACCCGGCAGCGGGCGATCCGACACGGCTTGCGGGACAGGCTCCATTCTTCCATTAGTGGGGTGCTTGGTGGCCACAGGCAAGGCGCCTTGTGGCTTAACAGTGATACAAGACACGGGAAAACGCGTTTGCCCATCGCCACATTCGAGATTCGCAGTTGGGCCAGCACCGATGGTTTGCGCCTGGCCTATCGCGCCTATCCCGGCGATGCGACGCGTCTTCCGGTGATCTGCCTGCCCGGCCTGACACGCAATGGCCGTGATTTCGAGGATTTGGCCCCGCATATCGCCGCGAGTGGCCGCTGCGTGCTGTGCCCCGATCTGCGCGGGCGGGGGGAAAGCGACTATGCCCGCGATCCGATGACCTATCAGCCGCCGGTCTATGCCCAGGATCTGGCGGGCCTGCTCGCCGCAGAAAAGATCACCCGCTTCATCGCGATCGGCACGTCGCTCGGCGGCATTCTCACCATGGCGCTGGCGGCCGGGCAGCCGGGCCTGGTGGCGGGCGCCGTGCTCAACGATATCGGCCCGGTGATCGATCCGGCCGGCCTGGCGCGGATCACCGACTATGTCGGCCAGGGGCGCAGCTATCTGACCTGGATGCATGCCGCACGCGGCCTGCGCGAGACGATGGGCGATATCTACCCGGATTTTAGCATCGAAGACTGGCTGCGCCTAGCCAAGCGGCTGATGGCACTGGGCACGGGCGGGCGCATCGCCTTTGACTATGACATGAAGATCGCCGCCCCGATCGACGCGGCAGAGCAGGCGCGCGACGATGCTGCGGCCAAGGCCAGGGCAGAAGGTACCGCGCCGCCGCCCGAGGCCGATCTGTGGCCGCTGTTCGCCGCGTTGACGCCGGTGCCGCTGGTGGTGGTCCATGGCGCCACGTCGGACATTCTCTCGGCTGATACCGCCGCCGCGATGGCGCAGCGCCATCCCGATTGCACGCTGGTGACCCTGCCGCGCGTGGGCCATGCCCCCACACTGGACGAACCCGAGGCACGCGCGGCGATCGATGCCCTGCTGGCCCGGCTGGACTGACGGTATCTGGCGCAGGAACCTTGACCATGGATCGCCAAGCCGGCCCGGCCCGCCGCCTGCATGTGCTGCACCTGCATTCCACGTTCGATGCCGGGGGCAAGGAACGCCGCAGCGTGGCGCTGATGAACCGTTTCGGCAACGCGCTCGATCATTCGGTGGTTTCGGCGCAGCCTGGGGCGCTGGGCGCGCGCAGCCTTTTGGCCCGCGGGCTTTCGGTGCATTTTCCGCTGGGTTTTCCCCCGCTGGCGGGCAAGCTCGGCGTGCGTCGCCTCCAGACCCTGGCACGCGGCATGCAGGGGTTTGACCTGATCTGCACCTACAACTGGGGGGCGATGGATGCGGTCATGGCCCATGCGCTGTTCGCCCAACTCTATGGCCTGGCGCCGCTGGTCCACCATGAAGACGGCTTCAATGCCGACGAGGCAGAGCGGCTCAATCCCCGGCGCAACTGGTTCCGGCGCGTGGCCCTGGCCCGGGCCAGCGCACTGGTGGTGCCCTCGCGCCGGCTGGAGGCCGTGGCCCGCGATGCCTGGCACCAGCCGGCCGACAAGGTCCACCGCATTGCCAATGGCATCGACACCGCTGCTTATGCCCGCAAGGCGCGCCCTGACGCGCTGCCGCGCGTGATCAAGCGGCCGGGCGAAAAGTGGGTGGGCACGCTGGCCGGCCTGCGCCCGGTCAAGAACCTGCCCCGCCTGGTGCGCGCTTTTCGCGCGCTGCCCGAAGAATGGCACCTGGTGATCCTGGGCGAAGGACCAGAGCGCGAGGCGATCCTGACCCAGGCGATGGATCTCAACATCGGCCACCGCGTGCATCTGCCCGGCCATGTTCCCGATCCGGCGCTGGCAGTGGGGCTGTTCGATTTCTTTGCGCTGTCGAGCGATAGCGAACAGTTCCCGCTTTCTGTGGTTGAGGCGATGGCCGCAGGCCTCGCCGTGGCGAGCCCGGCCGTGGGCGACGTGGCCGAGATCGTTGCCGCTGACAACGCGCGGTTCATCGCGCCGGTCGGTGATGAAGCGGCGCTGGCCCAGGCCATGCTGGACCTGGCGACCGACGAACTGGCGCGCCGCCGCGCCGGGGCGGCCAACCGGGTTCTGGCCAAGCGCGAGTATGATGAAAGCGTGATGGCCGGCCACTATGCCCGCGTCTATGCCGATGCGCTGGGACTGGCACAATTCCCGTGAAGCATCGTTCGTTGTCGCGATGTTGCAGGCGGTTGCTCGCTTAACCATCGGTTCAGCGGGGGACAGCCAGCATCATAGGCGTTGAAAAGGTGGCTCCATCCGCTAAACACCGCGCCCATTCCGTGCAATTCTTGCCTATCCCTTGCTCTCAATCGCCGAAAGCTTAGCCTTGGCCCTTAGACCGAACCGTCCGCAAAACCCGTCCGATCCGCGTGCCGTGGCGCGCGCCGCCGAAGGCAATGTCTTCGCCCGCGAAGTGGACGATGCCCTGCGCCAGGATGAAGCGCTTTACACGCTGCGCAAGTGGGGCAAGCCGGTTGGCGCGGCCGTGGTGCTGGGCCTGGCCGGGCTGGGTGGCTGGCTGTGGTACAGCAACCACCAGGATACGCTGCGCGGCCAGCAGGGTGAGCAACTGACCCAGGCGCTCGACAATTTCGAAGCCAAGAACGACAAGGCCGCGCAAGCCCTGCTCGATCCGCTGACCAAGGATGGCACCCCGGGCAACCGCGCCGCCGCGCAGCTGCTGCTGGCCGGCAAGGCGCAGGACGATGGCAAGGCCGATCAGGCCGCCAAGGGCTTTGCCGCCGTGGCCGCCGACAGCAATGCGCCGCAGGCCTATCGCGATGCCGCCACGGTGCGTGAAGTGGCCATCACGTTTGACAAGCTGCCTCCGCAGCAGGTGATCGACCGCCTCAAGCCACTGGCCGTGCCGGGCAATCCGTGGTTCGGCAGCGCCGGCGAACTGGTTGGCCTGGCCTATCTCAAGCAGGGGCACAACGATCTGGCGGGGCCGCTGTTTGCCGCCATTGCCAAGGACAAGGACGTGCCCGACACGATCAAGCGCCGGGCGCGCCAGGTTGCCGGCAGCCTGGGTGTCGACGCGGTTGACGATGTTTCGGCAGTTATCGGGCAGGCCCAGTAAGGCTGCCACGGTTTCCCGATCGATCGGGTTTGCATGCATTGCGCGCCGCCGCCCGCCACGGGCCGCCGGGGCATGACAGGACAAGGAAGACAGGCATGATCCGCATTCCCAGCCAGGGCCACATGGCCCGCCAGCCAGGCGCCGGCACCGATCGCCGCCGGATTGCGGCGCTGGCCCCCGCGGCAGTGCTCGGCCTGGCCCTGGTTCTGGGCGGCTGCGCCGGGCACAAGGGCAAGGTCAAGGCCACGCCCACCGTGGGCGAACGCATTCCCGTGCTGTCGCGGATCGAGGCCGGCACCAAGGTTGACCCCACGCTCGCAAGCATGGACGTGGTCGTGCCCGCGCCCGTGGTCAACACCGAATGGGCCCAGGGCGGTGGCACTGCCAGCAAGTCTTCGGGCCATCTCGCGCTTGCCGATGCCCCGCAAAAGCTGTGGTCCACGCGCATTTCCGGGTCTTCGCCCAAGCAGCGCCTGGCCGCATCGCCGGTGGTGGGCAATGGCACTGTCTTCGTGATGGACACCGAAGGCGTGGTGCGCGCGCTCGATGAAAACAACGGCCACGAAAAGTGGAAGCAGGGCTTCCGTCTGCCCGAAAAGAACGATTCGATCTTTGGCGGCGGCGTCAGCTTTGATTCGGGCAACGTCTACATCACCACCGGCCTTGGCGAAGTGGCCGCGCTCGATGCGGCCGATGGCAAGATCAAGTGGCGCGTAAAGCCGGCCGGCCCGCTGCGCGGCGCGCCCACCGTGGCGTTCGGCGCGGTCTATGTGATGACGCAGGACAACCAGATCTTTGCGCTCAACACCGCCGATGGCACCAACCTGTGGAACCAGTCCGCCTCGGTCACGCAAAGCGGCGTGTTCGGCGTGGCGGCTCCCGCTGCTGGCCAAGGCACGGTGATCGCCGGCTACAGTTCGGGCGAGCTGGTGGCCTATCGCTATGAAAACGGGCGGCAGCTGTGGTCCGATGCGCTGGCGCGTACCTCGATCGCCACGAGCGTTTCGACGCTGACCGACATCGATGCCGATCCGATCATCGAACGTGGCCGGGTCTATGCCCTGGGCCAGGGCGGCCGCATGGCCGCCTATGAACTGGTCACCGGCCAGCGTATCTGGGAACTCAACCTGGCGGGCATTTCCACCCCGGCAGTGGCCGGTGAGTGGATCTTCACCCTGACCGACGAAGACAAGCTGCTGTGCATCGCCAAGTCCACCGGCAAGGTCCGCTGGATGAGCCAGCTGCCCCGCTATCTCAAGCCCAAGAAGAAGGAGAGCCCGATCTTCTGGACCGGGCCGGTCTTGGCGGGCAACAAGCTGTGGGTGGCCAATTCGCGTGGCGAGATTTCCACCATTACCGTGGGTGATGGCACGCTGGCCCGCGTGACCAAGGTGGCTGCGCCCGTTACCCTGCCGCCGATCGTGGCTGACAAGACCCTGATCGTGCTGGATGACAGCGGCGAAATCACCGCCTGGCGTTAACCTTCTTCACCGAATTTCCACTTCTGCGCGTATAAGCGGGCGGGTATGACCAAGTCGCCCGCCCACGCCGTTTCGCCCCGCCCTGCCAGCGATGTGTCCGTCTGGGTAGGCTTGGTGGGCCTCGCTGGCCTGCTGGCATGGGTGGCGGTGTGCCGCGCCTGGCCACAGATCGTCGATGCGCTGGGCTTGCCAGGGCCGCACGCGCGGCTGGCCGGATCAAGCGCGGCGGTGCTTGCCCTCTTGTTTTCCGGCACGCCGATGGTGGCCTGGTCGCTGCTGGTCGACAAGGTTCATCGCCGGCCCTCCACCGGCATCGACTGGATGGCGCCGCGCCCGTTGCGCAGCGTGCTCGATATCTCGATCACCAAGCTGGCCGGGCTCTGGGCCACCTGGGCGCTGATCGCCTTCGTCTATTGCCTGGGGCGCTGGTATTGGCGCGGGCAGTATCTGTTCGCCATGGACCTGTTGGAACAGGCCGCGCCGTTCCTGTTCCTGGGCGCCATTCCCTATGTGCTGTGGCTCGATCGCGTGCTGGTCAGCCCGCGCGACGGGGCCTGGCATTTCGGTGCCATGCTGATCGGGCGCGAAGCCTATGACGTGGACCAGGTGTGGCACCACTTGCGCGCCTGGACGGTGAAAGGCTTTTTCTGCGCCTTCATGATCTCGATCCTGCCCGGTGGTTTTGCCGCCGTGGTCGAGGCGGACTGGACCGGGCTGTGGGCCGATCCGGTACGCTGGTCGAACACCGCGATCGAGGCGATGTTCATGATCGACGTGCAGATCGCCATGGTCGGCTACCTGCTGACGATGAAGCCGCTCGATGCCCACATCCGCACGGCCAATCCCTATCTGGCGGGGTGGGTGGCAGCGCTGATGTGCTATCCGCCCTTTGTGCTGATGGGCGGCGGCGGCGTGCTGGACTATCACCAGAACACCGCAGAATGGGCCTATTGGTTCGATGGCCATCCGGCGCTGCTGTGGGCCTGGGGCCTGGCGCAAGTGGTGCTGACGGCGATCTATGCCTGGGCCACGATTGCCTTCGGCTTGCGCTTTTCCAACCTTACGTATCGCGGCGTGCTGACCAACGGCCCCTATGCCTTTACCCGGCATCCCGCCTATCTGTCGAAGAACCTGTTCTGGTGGCTGGTGACGATGCCGTTCCTCGCCACCACGCATTCCAAGGTTGATGCCGTGCGCAACACGGTCACCCTCGCGCTAGTCAGCGCGGTCTATTTCTGGCGCGCCAAGACCGAGGAAAAGCACCTGCTGGGCGAAGACGCCAAGTATCGCGCATACCATGCCTGGATGGCCCAGCATGGGCTGATCACGCGGCGGTTGGGCCGGTTGGTGCGAATGGTTTTTGGTCGGTCGGGCGCGGGTATCCACTACCCCCAGACCCCCTCATCCAAAGAGGATGGGGAGGATAAAGCATTAATCTAAAAGTCCCCTCCTCTTCATAGGAGGGGGTTGGGGGGGAACCCTAGCGCTAAGCGCTCAAACCGCCACGCCTTCATCGCTTTCGAACACGCGGATGTTGCGCTCGGTCAGGCCCAGGCCGGCGCGCTGCTGTGCCCAGGTGGCCATGTGCGCGGTCTGGAAATGGGCGTCGAGCGCGGCGCGGTCGCGCCACTTTTCGCTGACGTGGATCACTTCGGGATCAAGCGCATCGTGCGAATAGGCATAGGCCAGGCAGCCGTCTTCGGCGCGGGTAGCCTCGATCACCGCGCGCATCATCGGCGCGGCAGTGGCGAAGGCGGCGGTCGGCAGGCGAAACGTGCCCATTACCAGGATCATGGGGTGCTATCCTCTCAAAAGCTCTTGGCGGCATAGACCTTGGACAGGTCACCGCCCCAAGCGCCGTGGTACAGATCGAGCAGGCGTTCGGCCGGGGTCTTGCCCGAGGCGACGATCTCGTCCAGCGGCAGGAGATAGCCGGTCTCGTTGTCTCCGGCTGCGTTGAGGCGCCCGCGCGCGGCCAGGCCCGAGCGCGCAATGTCGAGCACGCGGCCGGCGATGTCGCGCAGGGTGCCGCCACCGGGCAGCGGCGCATCGAGGCCCAGCTTGGGCACGCTGGCGCGCAGGATCTCGCGCCCTTCCATGTCCCAGTCCTTGACCAGATCCCACGCCGCATCGAGCGCGCCCTGGTCATAGAGCAGGCCCACCCAGAACGCGGGCAGGGCGCAGATCCGGTTCCACGGGCCGCCATCGGCGCCGCGCATTTCCAGGAACGATTTCAGCCGCACTTCGGGGAAGGCGGTGGAAAGGTGGTCAATCCAGTCGCTCTTTCGCGGCTTTTCGCCGGGCAGAGCGGGCAGCTTGCCATCAAGGAAATCGCGGAACGACTGGCCGGCGGCATCGATGTATTTGCCGTCGCGGAACACAAAGTACATCGGCACGTCGAGCATGTAGTCGACATAACGTTCATAGCCGAAACCGTCTTCGAACACGAAGGGCAGCATGCCGGTGCGCGCCGGATCGGTGTCTGACCAGATGTGGCTGCGATAGGACAGGAAGCCGTTGGGCTTGCCTTCCAGGAACGGCGAATTGGCAAACAGAGCGGTGGCCAGCGGCTGCAACGCCAGGCTGACGCGGAACTTCTGCGCCATGTCGGCTTCGCTGGCATAGTCCAGGTTGGTCTGGATCGTGCAGGTGCGCAGCATCATGTCCAGCCCCATCGTGCCCACGCGGGGCATATGGCGCAGCATGATCTCATAGCGGCCCTTGGGCATGATCGGCAGATCGCCGCGCGCCTTGTCGGGCCAAAGGCCAAGGCCGAGGTAAGCGAGGCCAAAGCGATCGCCGATGGTCTTGACCTGGGCAAGATGGCGCCCGGTTTCCGCACAGGTTTCGTGCAGGCTTTCCAGCGGCGCGCCCGACAGTTCAAGCTGGCCGGCCGGCTCCAGGCTGACCGCGCCATCCGGGCCGGACATGGCAATGACCTTGCCGCCTTCCATCACCGGCTCCCAGCCGAATTCGGTCAGCGCCATCAGCAGATCGCGGATGCCACCTGGCTCGTCATAGGACGGGGCGGCATGATCGGCCGTGCGATAGACGAATTTCTCGTGCTCGGTGCCGATTCGCCATGCCTCGCGCGGCTTTTCGCCCTTCTGCATGGGGGCGACAAGCTGGTCCCGGCTCTCGATGAGAGGATCGTTGCTATCTGAAACCTGTCTCGTGCTCATGCCCGCATCCGTTAGTGGCCAAACGGACTTTGCGCCAGCGATAAACGTGGGATGAACGATTGCAGGGCGGCAATAATCCCAGGGGTGTGCGCGCAGCGCAAACCCTCACGCGGCAGCCCAGTCCCCCGCAACCCCCATCCACAATCCCAGGCCCGCCACGGCTGCCGTTTCGCCCCGCAGGATGCGCGGACCCAGGGTAATGGCGTGGGCGGCAGGATGTGCGCGGATCGCGGCGCGTTCCGCTTCGTCAAAGCCGCCCTCCGGCCCGATCAGCAGTGCCGCTGGGCCCTTGTGCGCGGCAAAGGCAGCGGCAGCGGGCGCGCCGCCCTGTTCATCGGCAAAGAATAGCGCGCGCCCGGTTGGCCAGTCGCGCAGCATGGCGTCGAGCTTCACCGGATCGAACAGCGCGGGCAGGGCAGTGCGTGCGCATTGCTCGGCCGCCTCGGTCACGATCGTGGCGGCGCGCTCGGCATTGAGCTTGTCGGCCACGCAGCGCCGCGTAATCACCGGGCGGATCTGGCCGGCGCCCAGTTCTGTCGCCTTTTCCAGCACCCAGTCGAACGCCTGCTTCTTGAGCAAGGCCGCGCACAGCCATAGATCGGGCACCGCCTCCAGTGGCCGCAACTGCCGCTCGAGCGTCAGCATCATGTCACGCTTGCCGGCGTGCGCCACGCGGGCAAGCCATTCGCCGGTCTGGTTGTCGCACAGGATCACCGCGTCGCCCGGCCCAGCGCGCATCACCTTGCCCAGATAGTGTGCCTGCGCGCCCTCGATCGCCAGGCTGGCGCCGTCTTCCAGCCGTTGTTCCACGAACAGGCGCGGGGCAGAGCGGGGCGGCCAGGCGGGGGTGGCGGGCAGATGATCGGTCATGGGCAGCGTTCATAGGCAGCGCCGCGCGCGGCGGCAACACGCGGGCGATCTGTCCCCTTGCGGGCCCGACCAAACCGGCGCAGGAGCATGGCAGCATGACCACGGCAACCGATCAGATCGTCCCTGACAGCGAACATCGCGGGCTGGTGGCCCGCCTGCCGCAGCCCTTGCGCGATTATGCGCTGCTCGCCCGGCTGGACCGGCCGATCGGCTGGTGGCTGCTGTTCTGGCCCTGCGCCTGGGGCGTGTTCCTGGCCGGCGGCGCGCGGCAGTGGCACTTGGTGGCGTGGATGCTGCTCGGCTCCATCGCCATGCGCGGGGCGGGGTGCGTCTATAACGATATCGTCGACGCTGATCTCGATGCGCGGGTCGCCCGCACGGCGCAGCGCCCGGTGGCCAGTGGTCGCGTGCGCAAGAAGGCGGCCTGGGCCTGGCTCGTGGTGCTCGCTGCGGTGGGGCTGGTCGTGCTGCTCCAGTTGCGCTGGCAGGCGCAGATCGTCGCGCTGGGCAGCCTGGCGCTGGTCGCCGCCTACCCGTTCATGAAGCGCATCACCTGGTGGCCACAAGCCTGGCTCGGCCTCGTCTTCACTTGGGGCGCGCCGACCGGCTGGGTGGCGGTGCACGATGGCGACCTGGGCGCACTCGCCGCGCTCTATGCCGGGGCGATGTGCTGGTGCATCGGTTATGACACGATCTATGCCCTGCAAGACCGCGAGGATGACGCCATGGTCGGCATCCGTTCCAGCGCCCGCGCACTGGGCGCCAAGGTGAGGCCTGGTGTCAGTGCATTCTACGCCGCTGCCGTTGCGCTATGGGCACTGGCGTTCTGGCTGATCCATCCCGATCCCCTGGCGCTGCTCGCGCTGCTGCCGGTGGCGCTGCACCTGGCATGGCAGGCGCTGAGTCTTGACGTAGACGATGGCGACAACGCCCTGGCGCGGTTCCGTTCAAACCGCACGGCGGGTTTCCTGATGGCGCTGGCGTGCCTGGTGGTGGGGAGCGCGGGGTAGGCGGGCCGAAGCCGTTTAAATTCCCAACACCTTGCGCAACTCGGCATTCATGCGTGATTGCCATCCCTTGCCGCTGGCACGGAATGCGTCGAGCACATCCGGATCAAGACGCAGGGTCACCTGCTTCTTGGGGGCCGGTGAAACGGGGCGGCCCGGAGTTTTGAGCGCGCCGGTGGCAGGCCGCACCAGCGTGTCGCCCCGATGGATGGCTGCCATCCGGAACATGTCTTCGGTCCACTCAGGCGCATCGTCCGGGTCAATCCAGGGCTCTTTTGCGGGCTTCGTGTTCTTTTGCATGAACATGCCTCATCGAAATGATCCGGCGGCCTTCGCCGCGCGGCGTCCAAACCAGCGACACCGCCCGGCCATCGAGCCAGCCGAAAGTGAGGAAGCGAGCTTCCCCATAGTCAAATCGTTCGTCGGCAACATCGAAGTGTTCGCCGGCAAATACCCTGGCCGCGTCGGCAAAATCCAATCCGCGCTCTTCCAGGGTCTTTCGCCGCTTCGCGGGATCGAACGTGATCTCCATCACAGCGTGATGTCACGACGAAACCTGTTGCGTCCAACCCGGATGCCACCATCTTGGCCGGAAACATTAATGTAACTACAAAAAATGTCAAGGTCTGGGCAAACACGCCCCCCAATCAGTTCGGCCGTGGCTCCACCGGATAGACGATGAAGTCCGGCCGCACGGCCTTCACCGGCGTGTCGCCCATGGCATCCACGGTCTGCACCAGGTCGGCAATCGCGGCGGGCGGCAGGGCCAGGCCGTGTTCGGCCGGGTGTGTGGGGGCTTCCATCGGATAGTCCTGGCCCGGCGTGGTGGTCATCTCGATATGGGTGCCGAGCAAGGCGCGGATCGGGTGCGTCTGGGCAAAGGCGGCCAGGCGATGGGCGCTGGCGCGGAATTCGGCGAAGTGGTTGATCGGCACGTAGAGACGGCCGGGATAGAGCATGTCACCCGACAAGAGCAGACGGGTTTGCGGGTCATAGATCATGACGTGGGCGCTTTGATGACCTGGCGTCGGGATGGCGCGCAGCACGCGGCCGGCCAGGTCCAGCGTGCCCAGGCCGCTGGGCCAATCGGTCACGTGAAATGCGCTGGCAACATCGGCCGGGGCAAGGCCTACCACGGTGGTATCCGGCCGATCGGCAAATTCGCTGTCGCCTGCATGATGGTCGCCGTGGCTGTGCGAATGGGCCACCGTCAGGTGCAGCGGGTGGTTGCCGTGGGCCTGGCGCCATTGCGCGATCACGCGTTCCACCGTGGGCCGCACCATGAGGCCGCCGGCGCCGGTATCGACCAGCAACGCGCCGCTTTGCCCGAACAGCAGATAGAGAAACGGCGCTTCGAAATTGGTTTTCACTGATTGGCGGATCACGAAGGTGTCGGCATCAACCTGTTGCACCTGCATCTCTTGTTCGCTGGCCGTGGTGCCATCGATCCAGTGCGCAAAGGGCGGGGGATCGAACGCCGGGGCCGCGCCGATCAGCAGGGACGATCCTGCCATGAGGGCAAGGGGAAGGGTGAGGCGAAAGCGCTGTCGATCGGTCATCCTGCCCGAATGGCACGCGCGGGCGCGCGCGACCATGACGGCGCGCGCCCGCGTTTTTGATCCTGCGCGCCTAAACGGCCGACGCCAGCAGTTCTTCGGCGCCGCCCAGGTCCACGCTGACCAGGCGCGACACGCCGCGCTCCACCATGGTCACGCCAAACAGGCGGTGCATGCGGCTCATGGTCACGGCGTTGTGCGTGACGATGAGGTAGCGGGTCTGCGTTTCGGCGACCATGGCATCGAGCAGGTCGCAGAAGCGTTCGATATTGGCATCGTCGAGCGGCGCGTCCACTTCGTCGAGCACGCAGATCGGCGCCGGATTGGTGAGGAACAGGCCAAAGATGAGCGCCACGGCGGTAAGCGCCTGTTCGCCGCCAGACAGCAGCGTGAGCGATTGCAGCCGCTTGCCTGGCGGCTGGGCCATGATTTCCAGGCCTGCTTCCAGGGGGTCGTCGCTGTCGACCAGCGCGAGATGGGCTTCGCCGCCGCCGAACAGGCGGGTGAACAGGCGGCGGAAATGGCCGTCCACCGCTTCGAACGCGGCGCGCAGGCGCTCGCGCCCCTCACGGTTGAGGTTGCCGATCGAGCCGCGCAGGCGGTTGACCGCTTCGGCCAGTTCCGCCTGTTCGGCCAGGCTTTCGGCCTGGCGCGCTTCGGCCTGCGCCAGCTCGTCGGCCGCCACCAGGTTGACCGGGCCAATCCGCTCCCGCTCGGCCAGCAGCCGCTCATGCGTGGTGCTTTCGCTGGCGGCATCGCCCACCTCGGCCCCGGCAAAGGCAAAGCGTTCGGGCAGCAGCGGCGGCGGGCATTGAAAGCGTTCGCCGGAAATGCCGGCCATTTCCTGGCGGCGCTGGTCTTCGTGGCTGGCCTGCGCGCTGGCCGTGGCGCGCGCCTCACGCGCGGTGGCCAGGGCTTCGGTGGCCTGGGCGAGGGCCGTATCGGCGGCCTTGCCGGCGGTTTCGGCCTGGGCCAGCGCGGCTTCGGCTTGGGCGAGATCGGTGGAGAGGCGGTTGCGGATCGCTTCGCCCTGTTCGATTTCGGCGATGAGGCCGGCCGGCTTGGCTGCGCTGATCGCGCGTTCGGCGGCCAGGTCCTGGGCGCGTGTCGCCATTTGCGCCAGGCGCTTGGCCGCGTCGCCGGCGCGGGCCTGCCAGTTGCGCATGTCGGCCTTCATCCCGCCCAATCGCTCACGCCCCACGGCCAGCGCCTGTTCCAGCGCGGCATGGGCTGCCATGGCCTGTTGCAGGGCGGTGCGTGCTGTCTGGTGCTGGGCCTGCGCCGTGGCAACGGCGGCGCGGCCTTCTGCCGGATCGGGCAGCGCGGCGTGGCGGGCTTGCGCGCCCTCCGCCTCGGCCTGGGCTGCGGTGATCTGTTCGGCCAGGGCTGCTTCCTGCCGGGCAAGGTCAGCGGCGCGGGCCTCCTGCTGCGCGCGCGCTGCCTCGGCCTGGTCCACTGCGCGCAGGGCGCTGCGTTCGGCTTCGGCCGCCTGGCCGATCAGGCGTTCCACCCCGCTCCATTCCGCCTGGGCCTGGGCCAGGCCATCGCGCGCCGCATCATGCGCAGTCTGCGCCGATGCCACCGCCGCGTCGAGCGCGGGACGGCGCGCCTCCAGGTCGGCCAGGCGGTTGTCGGCTTCCAGGGCGGCCGCCTCGGCCGCGCCTTCGCCGCGCGCAACAAAGCCGTCCCAGCGGCGCAAGTGACCGGCGCGGGTGACCAGCCATTCCCCGAGGTTGAGCGCCTCGCCGCTGTCGGCCTCGACCGCACGGACCAAGGCAAGCCGCGCCGCCAGTTCTGCAGGGCAGGCGCGCAGGTGATGCAGCAGCGCATCGGCAAGCGGCGCGGGCGGTGTGGCGCCGGTCCAGAACCGCCCTTCGCCGGCCGCTGGCGCCGGGCCGAGCGGCGCGGTGGCATCGCGGCCCAGCACGGCAGCGAGCGCGCGTTCCCAGCCGGGGGCGACGCGGCAGCCCGACAGCGCCGATGGCCCGCGCCCGCGCGCCGCGGCGGCCTTGGCCCGCGCCGCCTTGTCCCGCGCCAGGGCTTCGGCCTCTCGCGCGACGCCGGCGAATTCGGCCCGCGCGGTGGCGAGGGCATTGGCGGCGCCGTCGCGGTCCTGGGTCAAAGCCTCGCGCGTGGTGGCCAATTCCTCGCGCCGGGCACGCTGCGCCGCCAGGGTTGCCGCAGCCTCTCCCCGTCGGCGTTCCGCCTCGGCCAGGGCGAGTGCGGGATCGGGTTCGGCAGCCAGGGCCGCGCGGCGCCCGGCGAGGCGCTGGGCCTCGCTGTCCAGCCGCGCCAGCGCGGTTTGCGTGGCCGCCAGCGCGGCCTGGGCCACGCGCCACTCGGCCTCGACGCCGGCTTGTTGCGCCTGGGCCTGTGCCTGGGCCAGTTCGGCGGCGCGGGCGGCGCGTTCCGCCTCGTCCAGCGCGCCGGCCAACAGCGGGCGGCGTGCTTCGTCGGCCAGCAGGGTGGCTTCGGCGCTGGCCAGGTCGCTTTCCAGCCGGGCCAGGGCCTGTGCCGCCTGCGCGGTCAACTGGTCGGCCTGGGCGCGGTCTTCCTCGATCGCGCGCAATTGCCGATCGATATCCGCCACGCGCTGCTCAGCTGCCTCGAGCTGCGCGGAAAGGGCGGCCATGCGCTGCCCGTGGGCAGAGGCATCCTGGCGGCGATCGAACAGCTCTTCGCGCGCTTGGGCGAGGGCCGTGGCGGCGCTGTGCTGCGCGCCTTGCGCGGTGACGGTGGCGGCCTGGGCGCCGGCGACGGCCGCCTCGGCCCGGGCGGCAGCCTCACGCGCGGCCTGGGCAGCGGCGGCGGCATCGCGCCAGCGGGCAAAGACCAGCCGCGCCTCGGCCACGCGGATCTTGTCGGATACGGCGCGATAGCGCTCTGCCGCGCGGGCCTGGCGGCGCAGCGCGGCGATCTGGCCATCGAGCCCGGCCATGAGGTCTTCCAGCCGTGCCAGATTGGCCTCGGTCGCGCGCAGTTTTTGTTCGGCATCGCGCCGGCGCACGTGCAGGCCGGCAATGCCCGCTGCTTCTTCCAGCATCATCCGCCGCTCGGCCGGCTTGGCGGCGATGACTGCTGCAATGCGCCCCTGGCTGACCAGTGCAGGGCTATGCGCGCCGGTGGCGGCATCGGCAAAGATCAGCCCCACGTCCTTGGCGCGCACGTCGCGGCCGTTGACGCGATAGGCGGAACCGGCGCCGCGTTCGATCCGCCGCACCACTTCCAGTTCGCCGCCCCACTGGTCGTCAGGGTCGGTCTGGGCGGTCAGGGCCACTTCGGCAAAGGCGCGGGCCGGTCGGCTGGTGCTGCCGGCAAAGATGACGTCGTCCATGCCGGCGCCGCGCATGGCCTTGGCCGAAGCCTCCCCCATGACCCAGCGCAGCGCTTCCAGCAGGTTGGACTTCCCGCAGCCGTTGGGGCCGACCACGCCGGTCAGCCCCGGTTCGATGCGCAGTTCGGCCGGTTCGACAAAGCTCTTGAAGCCCGAAAGCTTCAACCGCTGGAAATGCATCGCCCCGGCCCCCCTGGCCCCATCCCCGGAACGGGGATCAGCGCGCGCCGGCGCGCTGCAGGATCGGCTCGAGCTGTTCCCAGGTGGCCACGTCCACGTTCTTGCCGTTGACGATGAAGGTGGGCGTGCCGCTGATGGTGTACTTGTCACCGGCGGTCTGGGTATCGCTGGCCAGCGCCTCGGCAGTCTTGGAATTGGCGAGGCAGGCCATTGCCTGATCGCGCGCAATGCCGCGGGCGCCGAAGAAATCGATCAGGCCGCCCTTGTCGGCCATCACGCCGAACATCTGCGCGGGCGGCAGGTTCATCGCCTGGATTTCCTTGGCGGCGGGCTGCAGCTTGGCAAAGATGTCCTTCTGGTTGGCATAGACCTGCTGGGTCAGCGCAAAGAAGCTGTCCGGCGAGCCGCAGTGCGTCAGCATGGCCATCGTCGTGTCGAACGGATCACGCACGAAATTGCGGAATTCCAGGCTGACGCGGCCGCTGTTGACATAAGTGTCACGCAGCTTGGGGAAGCCCTTTTCCTCGAACTCGGCGCAGTGCGGGCAGGTGAGCGAGCCGAACTCGATCAGCTTGATCGGCGCGTCGGGATTGCCCATCACATAGCCGCCATCGGCATTCTTGCTGACCACATCGCTCCAGGCCTTGCCGGCGGGCGGGGCCACGGTGGGCAGGGCAGCGGCAGACTGGGCGGCCGGGCCGCCGGCATCGTCCTTCTTGCCGCAGGCAGCAAGACCCAGGGTGAGCGGCAGGGCCAGAAGCGCAAGGCGTGTGGTGGCAAATTTCATCACAGGTTTTCCCGTTGCATGGGGCGGTAAAGGGAGGGGGGTGCCGATCAGTTGATACGCGCTTCAAGCTGCGGCTTGAGCGCGGCCCAGCTGGCCGTGCCGGCCAGCGGCAAGCCGTTGATCATGAAGGCCGGCGTGCCTTCGACATAGTCCTTTTCGGCGGCGTCCTTGGTGCCGGCGGCCAGGCGGTTGGCCAGGCCTTCGTCAGCGAGGCAGCGATCGGCCGCGGTACGGCTGACCCCGCGCGAGGCCATCATGTCATAGAACTTGAAATCGCTGGCGATGGCGCGGGTGCGGCTGGCCAGCGGGCCGGTGATCCAGCGCTGGCGCTGGGCCGGGCTGGCGGTCATTTCCAGGCCGATCCAATCGTCCTGGCGCGTCAGGAACATCAGGTGCGTCTGCCAGAACTGTGCGGGCGGCACGCAGTGGGTGAGCAGCGCCACGGTCAGGTCGATCGGGTCGCGCACGAAATTGCGCACCTCGATCGAACCCTTGCCCGGGGCGATGAAGCCCAGGCGCAACTGGGCATCGGCTTCCTGGGTGAAATGGGCGCAGTGCGGACAGGTATAGCTGATGTATTCCACCAGCTTGACCGGGGCATTGGGGTTGCCGAGCAGGAAACTGTCGCGCGCGGTGCGCACCACGGTCTGGTTCCAGTTGCGGCCAGCGGGTGCGGCGGGCGCCTTTTTCGGCGGAGCAGCCTGGGCGGGATTGGCCACCAGCGTGGCAAGCGCGGCGGCAAGCGAAAGGGCCATGGCCCTGGCAGTGGAACGAAGTGTCGTGGTCACGTTCGGAATGGTCACTTGCGGATATCCCTGTTGTCCCGGTTTGGCTTTGGTTCTGGTTTGGCGCTGGCTTCGCCCAGCGAGCGGGCGAGCGATTCCAGCACGGCCCGCAGTTCCGGGTCTCCCACGGCGCGCAGGCTGTCGCCCAGGTCCATCGGCACCGGTTTTAACGTCGGCGGCGCCAGCGGCGCAGGGCCTGTCGGGCGTGGCGCCTGAACCACGCCTTGACGTAGCTTGACCTTGGCCACGGCGCGATAGCCGAAGAAGCGGTTCACCCGCTCGATGATCTCGGGCACCACGTGCTGGATCAGCGGGGCATGGGCGGGGGTTACCACCAGTTGCAGGATGCCGTCGGCCTTTTCGCCCGGGGCAAAGCGGATCGATTCGGGCATGCAATGGCGGGCATGGGCCGTGCCGACGATTTCGGGCCAGCGGGTCACGACCGAGCTTTGCACAAAGCCGAAGCGGCGAAACGCGGTGCGGCCGATCGCCGGCATCAAGTCGGCAATCTGCCGTGCCTCTCCGCCGCGCTTGCGCTCAAAGCCCTTGGGCGCGGCCTTGCTCGCTGCCGCGTTGGCTGGCTTGGCGGCCGGCTTGGCGGCACCCTTTCGGGCAGGGCGGGGTTTGGCCTGATCGCTTTCCATGATGGCGCCTGCCATGCCATAGCGGCGCCATGCAAGCCAGTGGCCATCCTGACGATTTCCCCGCCCAACGTGATGAAACCGCAAGCGTGCCGGCCAGCCATGGCGTGGCCGCGGCCCTGCTGGCCTGGTACGATGCCCATGCGCGGGTGCTGCCCTGGCGCAGCCGGCCGGGAACGGCGGCGCCCGATCCCTATCGCGTGTGGTTGTCGGAAGTGATGCTGCAGCAGACCACCGTGGCAGCGGTCGGCCCCTATTTCGAGAAATTCACCCGCACCTGGCCCACCGTGCATGATCTGGCCGCCGCCGACGACGCGGCGGTCATGGCGGCCTGGGCGGGGCTGGGCTATTATGCCCGCGCGCGCAATCTGCTGGCCTGCGCGCGCGCGGTTTCCGCGCTGGGCGCTTTTCCCGATACCGAGGAGGGCCTGCGCGCGCTGCCGGGCCTTGGCGCCTATACCGCAGCGGCAGTGGCGGCGATCGCGTTTGGCCGGCATGCCGTAGTGGTCGATGCCAATGTCGAACGGGTGGTGGCGCGGCTGTTTGCCATCGATGTGCCGTTGCCTGCGGCGCGGCCTGCCATTCGCGCGGCCACCGCCACAATCACGCCCACGGCGCGCGCGGGTGATTTCGCCCAGGCGATGATGGACCTGGGCGCCACCATCTGCACGGTCAAGGCGCCGCGCTGCCTGCTTTGCCCACTGCGCGGCGCCTGCCGGGCAGAGGCGGAAGGCCGGGCCGAGGCGCTGCCGGTCAAGGCGCCCAAGAAAGCCAAGCCGCAGCGCCAGGGGCATGCCTATTGGATCGAACGGGTCGATGCCGATGGCCAGGCGCAGGTGCTGGTGGTGACGCGGCCGGGCAAGGGCATGCTGGGCGGCATGCGGGCGCTACCCGACGATGGCTGGAGCGCGCGGGCCGATGGTGATAGCCAGCCGCCGGTGGCCGGAACCTGGCGATTCGCCGGGGTGGTGCGCCATGCCTTTACCCATTTCGATCTCGATCTGCATTTGCTGGTAGGCGCAGGATTTTCTCCCGCTAATATCCCCGGCGCCCACATTCCCGGTGCGCTGTGGTGGCCCCGCAGCGATATGGAAAATGCCGGGTTGCCAACGGTTTTTGCCAAGGCGGCACGCCTGGCATTGGCCGGTGCGCACGAAGGGTGAAAGCGCCGTGGGCGCAACGATGAACAGGCGTCTTGGAAAGGTTTGGCTGCAATGCACGATCGCATGACACTTCCGCAAACCCCGGCGCTCAGCCGTCGTGGCCTGCTGGGCGGGGCAGGGCTGCTGGGCGGGGGGCTGCTGTTGCAGCGCTGGGCCCATGCCGCGCCGACAGACCCGCGCCTGCCGGCCATTACCGGCCTGCTCGATGACTATGTCGGCAGTGGCAAGCTGGCCGGCGCGGTTGCCACGCTGGGCTGGGGCGATGCCCCGCCCGAGGTGGTGGCGCGCGGCACTGGCACGCGTGGCGATGCCCGGCCGCTGGATGAAAACGCCCTGTTCCGCATCTATTCGATGACCAAGCCGATCACCGGCATGGCTGCGATGATCCTGATCGACGAGGGCAAGCTTGGCCTCGATCAGCCGATCGCCGATTTCCTGCCGGCCTATGCCCACATGAACGTGCTGGTCGATCCGGCCGGCCCGGTGGACAAGGTGGTGCCGGCAACCGCACCGATCACCGTGCGCCAGCTGCTGACGCACACGGCCGGGCTTGGCTATACCATTATCCAGACCGGCCCGATCCGCGATGCCTATGCCGCGGCCGGCATCATGCCCTATCGCGCCACCCGCGTGCCGCTGCCGGGCTTTGGCGAAGTGCATACCGCGCCCAGCCTGGCTGCCTTTGCCGACAATCTCGCCCGCCTTCCCCTGGTCTATCAGCCGGGCACGCGCTGGTCCTATTCGGTGGCGCTCGATCTGATGGGCCGGATCATCGAACTGGCTTCCGGGCAAGAGTTCAGCGCCTTCCTGAAAGCGCGTTTCTTCGATCCGCTGGGCATGGACAGCACCACGTTCCAGCTGGCCCCGGCCGATGTGCCGCGCTTCACCACCAACTATGTCGTGGCCGATGGCCGCCTGCTGCCGATCGATGGCGCGACCAATTCGGTCTATCTCGATCCGCCGGCCTTTCCGTTTGGCGGCGCAGGCCTGATCAGTTCGCCGCGCGATTATGACCGGTTCCTGGCCATGCTGCTGGGCGGCGGGGTGTTTGCCGGCAAGCGGGTGATGAGCCAGCGGGCGGTCGACATGGGCACCAGCAACCTGTTGCCGCCCGGCGCCAGTACTGCAGGTACGTGGATTGCCGGCCATGGCTTTGGCGCGGGCGGCCGCGTTGGCCTTGGCGATTCGGCGGGCACCTATGGCTGGTCGGGCGCGGCTGGCACGATCGGCTTCATCAGCAAGGTGGGCGGCGTGCGCGGCGGGTTCTTTGCCCAGTTCATGCCCAGCACAGCCTATCCGTTCGATACTGCATTCCCCCAGGCCGTGCGCAGCGATGTGCGCGCGCGGCTGCTGGCCCAGCACAAGGTTGCCGCATGACCACTACCGACACGCTGGCCCGCACCTTGGCCCGCGCGCTGCCGCCGATTGCCTATGCCGGCAATCCGCTGGACCGGGCCGATGCGGTGCGCACCGATCCGGTGCGGCTGGCGGCGGTGCAGGCCGCGCCCGACGCGCAGTTGCTGGTGCTCGATGGTCTGGCGCCGGAATTTGGGGCCGATGGCGGGCTGACCTGGGCGCCGCTGCAATCCGCGCCGGATGGAGCGGACCTGGTGTTCCTGGGACTGGATGAAGCCGGGCGGGGCTGCTTTGCCGCCGCCGCGCCTGGCCTTGGTGGCAGCACGGCGCCGGCTGCGCCCAATCTGCGCGCCCTGCTCGATGCCATGCCGGCGCGTGACCTGGCGATTTATGGCGGCGCGCGCAGCCTGGTCGATTGGCATGCCCGCCACCGCTTTTGCGCGCGCTGTGGCCATGCCACGCAGGCGACCAAGGGCGGCTGGCAGCGGTCTTGCACCAATGCGGACTGCGGCGCCGATCACTTTCCGCGCGTCGATCCGGTCACGATCATGCTGGTCGAACATGACGGGTGCCTCTTGCTGGGGCGCCAGCCACGCTTTCCCGCCGGGCGCTATTCCGCGCTGGCCGGCTTTGTCGAGCCGGGCGAAACGGTGGAAGAAGCCGTGGCACGCGAAGTGCTGGAGGAAGCCGGCGTGCGCGTGCGCGACGTGCGCTATGTCGCCAGCCAGCCCTGGCCCTATCCCTCGTCGCTGATGATCGCCTGCCATGCCCTGGCCGATGATCCCACCATCACAATCGATCAGAACGAGTTGGAAGACGCGCGCTGGTTCACCCGCGAAGAAGTCAGCGCCGCGCTGGAGGGCCGGCCCGATGCGCCGTTCGGGGCGCCGACCCATACGGCGGTGGCGCGGCACCTGCTGGAATGGTGGATGGCGCACAGGGGCTGAACCGGCGTTGGCTGTACCGGCGTTGCGCATGCCCGCGCCGCTCGGGTTTCCAACGCCCCACAAATTCGCTATCGGCCCGTGCCATGACGACCGATAGCCCCGTTGCCGCCCAGACGCTGTTCGCTGCCTATGCCGGCGTGATCGATGCCGCGCTCGATGCCCTTGTCGCCAAGGGCGCGCTGCCCGCCGGCCTGCCGCGCGGCGCCGTCACGTGCGAGCCGCCGCGCGATGCCGCGCATGGCGATCTGGCCACCAATGCGGCGATGGTCCTGGCCAAGCCCGCCGGCACCAACCCGCGCGCGCTGGCCGCGCTCCTGGTAGACGAACTGGCCGCCCATCCGCGTGTCGTCAGCGCCGAGATCGCCGGTCCGGGCTTCATCAACCTGCGCCTGGCCGATGCCGCGTGGACCGACGAGCTGGCCCTGATCGGCCAGGCCGCAAACAGCTATGGCCGCTCTACCCTGGGCGGTGGCAGCACGGTGAACGTCGAATATGTCTCGGCCAATCCCACCGGGCCGATGCACATGGGCCATTGCCGCGGCGCGGTGGTGGGCGATGCGCTTGCCGCCCTGCTCGAATTTGCCGGGCATAAGGTGATCAAGGAATATTACGTCAACGATGCCGGCGCGCAGGTCGATGTGCTCGCCCGCTCGGCGCACGTGCGCTATCGCGAGGCGCTGGGCGAAGATGTTGGCGGCATTCCCGAAGGCCTCTATCCGGGTGAATACCTGATCCCGCTGGGCCAGGCGCTCGCGGCCGAATTCGGCGATCGCTATGTCGCCGCGCCCGAAAGCGAATGGCTGGTGCTGTTCCGCCAAAAGGCGGTGGCCGCGATGCTGGTGATGATCAAGGAAGACCTCGCCAAGCTGGGCATCGTTCACGATCTCTTCTCGTCCGAGGCGGAACTGCAGGCCGCTGGCAAGCCCGAGGCGGCCGAAGCCTGGCTGCGCGCGCACGATCTGGTCTATGACGGCCATCTCGAAGCGCCCAAGGGCAAGACACCCGAAGACTGGGAACCGGTCGAACTGCCGCTGTTCCGCTCCACGCGGTTTGGCGATGACCAGGATCGGCCGATCAAGAAGTCTGACGGCAGTTGGACCTATTTCGGCGCAGACCTCGCCTATCACTTCCAGAAGGCGGAAACCGCCGACGCGCTGGTGGATATCTGGGGGGCAGACCATGCCGGCACGGTCAAGCGGATCAAGGCCGCCGTCGCCGCGCTGACCGGGGCAGAAGGCGCGAGCCCCAAGCCTTTCGAAGTCAAGCTGGTGCAGATGGTGCAGCTGCTGCGCGATGGCCAGCCGGTCAAGATGTCGAAGCGCGCGGGCAATTTCGTGACGCTGGCCGACGTGGTCGAGGAAGTGGGCAAGGACGTGGTGCGTTTCACCATGCTGACCCGTAAGCCCGATGCGCAGATGGACTTCGACTTTGCCAAGGTGGTGGAAGCCTCCAAGGACAACCCGGTGTTCTATGTGCAATATGCCCATGCCCGGATTTCCTCCACCCTGCGCAAGGGCGCCGAACTGGGCTGGGCGCCGAGCGCTGCCCATCTCGCGCTGCTGGGCCAGGAAGAACTCGCCGTGATCAAGCAGGCCGCGCAGTTCCCGCGCATGGTGGAAGGCGCCGCAGTTGCGCGCGAGCCGCATCGCATCGCGTTTTTCCTCTACGATCTGGCTGCCGCATTCCACGCCTATTGGAACGTGGGCAACGACAAGCCTGAAAAGCGCTTCATTGTGGCACAGGATCAAGCCCTGACCGAGGCGCGCCTTTTCCTGGCCGCGCAAATCGGGCAGGTATTGAAGAACGGGCTGGCCATCTTGGGGGTTGAGGCCGCGCAGGAGCTTTGAAGGCAATGGTGAACGGGGATCAGCACGACAACGCCGCATTGGGCGAACATGGCCAGGGCACCGGCGCGCAGGCGCTGGACCTGGGCAGCGAAGAACGCCTGCCCTGGCTGGAAAGCGCCGACGATGTCGATCTGGAAGAGGAAGGCCCCGACAACGGGCGCCTGATCGGCTTTGGCGTGCTGGCGCTGATCCTGCTCGCCGCGATCGTCGGGGCGATCTACTGGGCCACGCACCGCAACGCCGCCCCGGCCGCTGCCGATGGCAGCCTGATCGAGGCGAGCAAGGAACCCTACAAGGTTGCGCCCAAGGATCCGGGCGGCAAGACGTTCCAGGGCACTGGCGATTCCAGCTTCAAGGTCAGCGAAGGCGAACGCCCGACTGCGGCCCTTGCTGCCAAGGACGCGCCGGCGCCCGCGGCCAGCCCATCCGCCACGGCCAAGCCGGCAGACAAGCCCGCTGAAAAGGCCGCGCCCGCCGCTGCGCCGGTCAGCGGCGTGGGCGTGCAGGTTGGCGCGTTTTCGAGCCAGGCCCTGGCCGAAGCCGGGTGGAACAAGCTGGTCGTCGCGCATGAAAGCCTCAAGGGCGTCAGCCATCGCATCATCGCCGGCAAGGCCGATATCGGCACGGTCTATCGCCTTCAGGCCGTGCCCGGCGACGCGAGCGCTGCCAATTCGCTGTGCAACACGCTGCAGGGCGAAGGGGTGAAGTGCCAGGTCAAGCACTGATCTGCCTGACAGCCTGACCCCGGATGGCTTCATCCGGGGAATGCGGAAATGCGGATGGGGCGGCAAGGCCTGCGTGGCTTGTCAAAGGCACCGAATTGCGGGAAAGCTTCCCCGATGCTTCCAGCCATTTTCGGCCTTTCCGGCCCCGTTCTCACCGCCGACGAGCGCGCCTTTTTCCAGGACGCCGATCCTGCCGGCTACATCCTGTTCGGCCGCAATGTCGAATCGCGCGACCAGCTGCGAGAGTTGACCGATTCGCTGCGTGACCTGCACGGGCGCGACCGGCTGCTGATCTCGATCGACCAGGAAGGTGGCCGCGTCGCGCGGATGAAGCCGCCGGTCTGGGCTCCCTATCCCGCTGGCGAGGCGTTCGACCGGCTCTATGACGTGGCGCCCGCGAGCGCGATCGAGGCGGCGCGCGCCAATGCGCAAGCCTTGGGCATCGATCTGGCCGAAGCCGGCATCAGCGTGGATTGCCTGCCGCTGCTCGATGTGCGCCAGCCCGGCGCGCACGACGTGATCGGTGATCGCGCCCTGGGCAAGGAACCGCAGCGCGTGGCCGCGCTGGCCCGCGCCACGCTCGATGGCCTGGCGCGGGCCGGGGTGATGGGCGTGATCAAGCACATGCCCGGCCACGGCCGCGCCATGGCCGATAGCCACAAGGAACTGCCCACGGTCACTGCCGGGGAAGACGAACTGGCCGCCGATCTCGCCCCGTTCCAGGCCCTGTCTGGCGCCGCCATCGGCATGACCGGGCACATCCGCTTCACCGCGTGGGACGCCGATCTGCCGGCCACGCTGTCTCCGTTCATCATTGCCGAGGTCATCCGCCGCCGCATCGGCTTTGACGGGCTGCTGCTAACCGACGATCTCGACATGGCAGCGCTTGATGGCACTGTGCCGGAACGCGCGGCGCGGGCGCAGGCCGCCGGGTGCGATATCGCGCTCAACTGCTGGGCCAGGATGCCCGACATGATCGGCATCGCGCAATCCTTGGCGCCGATGAGCGCGCAGACTGCCGCGCGGCTGGACCGCGCCTTAGCGCCCACGGCACCGGTGGCCGTGCCGCGCGACGTGGCCTTGCAGGCAGAGCTTTTCGCCCGGCGCGACACGCTGCTGGCCTTGGCCTGATCCGGCATGGCCGAGGGGGCAGAGCCGCAGGACGACGCGCTGTGGGACGGGCTGCCTCCGGCCGTGGCGACGGGCGACGCGCTCTATCTCGATCTCGATGGCTGGGAAGGCCCACTCGATCTGCTGCTCGATCTGGCGCGGCGGCAAAAGGTTGATCTGCGGCGGATTTCGATCCTGGAACTGGTCGATCAATATCTTGGCTATATTGACCGGGCAGAGGCGCTGAAGCTGGAACTGGCGGCCGATTACCTGGTGATGGCCGCCTGGCTGGCCTATCTCAAATCGCTGCTGCTGCTGCCGCGCGACCCCGATATGCAGCCCAGCCCGGAAGAAATGGCGCTGCGCCTGCAACTGCGCCTGCAGCGGCTGGGCGCCATGCGCGAGGCGGGCGCCCGGCTGATGGCGCGCGATCGGCTGGGGCGCGACGTGTTCACGCGCGGCGCGCCGGAAGGGATTACCCTGGCCCGCCGGTCGCTGTGGCAGGCCGATCTGTTTGGCCTGATCCAGGCCTATGGCCAGATCCAGCACCGCAACCGGCCGGTGGTGCACATGGTGCGCGAGCGTCCGGTCATGACGCTGGACGCCGCGCTCGCCCGCATCTCCGCGCTGCTCGGCACCAGCCTGGAATGGCGCGATCTGCGCGCCTTCCTGCCGCCAATGGCGATCAACGGCGCGGCCGATCGGCAATTGGCGCGATCGGCCCTGGCGTCGAGTTTTCTGGCGGCGCTGGAACTGGCCAAGCAAGGGCGGGTGGAACTGGTGCAGGACGAATGCTTTGGCCCGCTGTTGATCCGGCCGCTGCAGGGCGCCAGGCCATGAGCGCGCCCGATGATCTGGTGCGCGCGGTGGAAGCCACGCTGTTTGCCGCGCAGGAACCCCTGCGTGCTGATGAGATTTCGCGCCATCTGGGCGGGGCAGATGTGCGCGCGGCGCTGGCCCTGCTGGCAGAGCACTATGCCCCGCGCGGGGTGCATCTGGTGGAGCGCGGCGGGCGCTGGCATTTCCAGACCGCGCCCGATCTGGCGCACCTGTTGCGGCGGGAAAAGGAAGAAGTGCGCCGCCTGTCTCGCGCGGCGACCGAAGCCCTGGCGATCATCGCCTATCACGAGCCGGTCAGCCGGGCCGAGATCGAGGCGATCCGCGGCGTGCAGACCGCCAAGGGCACGCTCGACGTGCTGATGGAAGCGGGCTGGGTGCGTATCGCCGGGCGGCGCGAAGTGCCGGGCCGCCCCACCATCTATGCCACCACGCCGCAGTTCCTCAGCCATTTCGGTCTTGCCAGCCGGGCAGATCTGCCCGGCATTGGCGAGTTGCGCGCCGCCGGCTTGCTCGATCCGGTGGACGAAGCCTATGCCGTGCTCACCGGCAACCGGGAGGAGGCCGGGCCAGAGGATGCCGACGCGCCAGACGAACCGGGCGAGGCGGACTAAACGACAAGAATCGGCTTTGCCCGCTGGCGAAGTGCGGGAACATCCCCTATCTGGGCAGGCAAAGGAGAATTTGAAATGGGTGGCCTTTCTCTACCGCACCTGATCATTCTGGCGCTGGTCGTGCTGATTTTGTTCGGGCGTGGCCGCATTTCTGAAATGATGGGCGATTTCGGCAAGGGTATCAAAAGCTTCAAGCAGGGCATGAACGAGGAAGCCAATCCTCCGGTTACGCCGCCGCCGGCCCAGATCCAGCAGACCCCGCCGGTTCCCCCCGTTGCGCCGCAAGCGCCGGTTCACCCCGCGCCGGTCCAGCAGCCGGGCGATCACCCGCAGGGGCCGCAGGCCTGATCGGCCCGATAACGCAGGGCTGACCATCGATGTTCGATATTGCGCCGTCCGAATTGCTGTTGGTCGTCATCGTGGCGATCGTGGTGATCGGGCCCAAGGATCTGCCGCTCGCACTGCGCACCGCCGGCCGTTGGATCGGCAAGATGCGCCGTGTTTCAAACCACTTTCGCGCCGGCATCGAAACCATGATCCGCGAGGCGGAACTGGCTGACATGGAAAAGAAGTGGCAGGAGCAGAACGCGCAGATCATGGCGCAAAGCGCGGCTGCGAGCGCGGCTGAAACGCCCCATGCCGCCACTGCCGAAGCGCCGGCACATCCGGTCGATCCGGTGCTTGCGCCCCATGCGCCGACCGATCCCGCGCCGCTTCCGCCGCCGCCTGAAAAGTTGCTGCCGGTGGAAAGCAGGGGCGAGCGTCCGCGCGGTCCGCAGCCGGCCGATGAAGACCATGCGGCAGTGGCGCCTGCCGTTCACCCCCACACCGAGCCGGGCCAACCGTGATCCAGATACGCGATATCGATGAAACCCAGGCCCCGCTGCTCGATCACCTGATCGAGCTGCGCACCCGCCTGTTGCGCTGTGTCTATGCCTTGGCGCTGACCTCGGCGATCAGCTACTACTTTGTCGACACCATCCTGGCGATCCTGGTCCATCCGCTCAGCCTGGCATTCCCGGCCGGGCATGGCCGGCTGATCTATACCAAGCTCTATTCGGCGTTCTTCGTGAACCTGAAAGTGGCGCTGTTTTCCGGTTTCCTGCTCAGCTTCCCGGTGGTGGCCAACCAGCTGTGGGCGTTTGTCGCGCCCGGGCTCTATGCCCGGGAAAAGCGTGCATTCCTGCCGTTCCTGATCGCCACGCCGATCCTGTTCGGCATGGGCGCCAGCTTGGCCTATTTCGTGGTCATGCCCACGGCGTTCAAATGGTTCGTCGGTTTCCAGGGCAACAAGGGTGGCCTGCAACTCGAAGCATTGCCGGGGATCGAGGAGTATCTCGCGCTGGTGATGCAGTTCATCCTGGCGTTCGGCGTCTCGTTCCTGCTGCCGGTGCTGCTCATGCTGCTCAACCGCGCGGGCATCGTCAGCCGCGATGCGCTGGTCAAGGCACGCCGCTATGTGATCGTGGGCATCGTCGCGCTGGCTGCGCTGATCACCCCGCCTGACGTGGTGTCGCAGCTGATGCTGGCGATCCCGCTGCTGATCCTGTTCGAAGGCACGCTGATCGTCATGCGCTTTGTCGAAAAGGCCGATGCCGAGGAAAAGGCCCGCATGGCGGCCGAAGAAGCCGCGGCTGAGGCGGCCCAGGCCGCGGCTGATGCCGCCGCTGCGGCCCAGCAGGCCAGCGGAAATCCCACGCAATTGCTGCCCTGACATGGCTATGCGGTGGGGGCCATCACTGGCCCCCACCGCCTGCGCAGTCTTGAGGGAAATTGCATGCGCGGCGGGATTTTTCCGCTGCCCGCATGGCCGTGCCCGGGTGCGAGGGGAGAACACCATCAAGGCTTGGCAACGCAGCGCCGGGATGAGGGGGGAACCCGGCGCCTTCCGCGTCGCGCCATCTAACGGCTCTCAGCCTTTTTGGTTTCCATCCTTTTTGGCCGCCCCGTTTTCGGCATCATCCGGCCATACCTTGCCGCCACCCACCCAGGTTTCGCGGACGCGGGTGTGGCGGATGGCATCGGGCGTGGCGGTCAGCGGATCGGTATCGACCAGGATGAAATCGGCGCGCAGGCCCGGTGCCAGGCGGCCAAAGCGACCTTCAGCAAAGCCGGCATAGGCGCCGCCGGTGGTATAGGCGGCCAGTGCCTGGGCCGGAGTCACCTTTTCCTGCGGCTGCCAGCCACCGGCGGGTTGGCCATCCGGGCCTTCGCGGCTGATCGCGGCGGCGATCCCGGCAAAGGGATCGGGCGCTTCCACCGGCGCATCCGAACCGAACGCGAGCCGCGCGCCTGCCTTGGCGATCGATTGCCAGGCATAGGCCCCGGCCAGCCGCTGCGGCCCAAGGCGCGCTTCGGCCATCACCCGATCAGACGTTTCATGCACCGGCTGCATCGACGCGATCACGCCATTGTGGCCGAACCGGGCGATATCGGCCGGATCGACGATCTGGGCATGTTCCACCCGCCAGCGGCGATCGCCTTTATAGGTGGCGGAAAGATCCTCGATGCTGGACAGCACGGCGGCATTGGCCGCGTCCCCGATGGCATGGACCGCCACCTGGAACCCGTCCATCGCCGCCCGGCTCATCAGGTTGCCAAGCTGGGTATCGGTCATGCGCGGCAACCCGCGCGTGTTGGGCGCATCGGCATAGGGCGCCTTGAGCCACGCCCCGCGCGAGCCGAGCGCGCCGTCCATGAACAGCTTGACCCCGCCCATACGCAGCCTGTCGGCATAGAGCCACGGCGTCGGCTCACCCCCGGCGATCAGGGCCATCTGCTCGGTGCCCATGGCATAGGCCATGATCCGCACATAGAGCTGGTTCTTGTCACCGGCGCGGCGGAAGGCCTGCCAGTCTTCGATGCTGGTGCCCATGTCGGCCACGGCCGTCACGCCGCGCTGGAACAGGATCGACTGCGCCTTGGCCAGCGCGGCATCGCGGTCGGCGGCGCGCGGCGCGGGCAGGCGCGGCGTCAACAGGCCCATCGCCGCATCGACCAGCACGCCCGCCGGCGTGCCATCGGGGCGGCGATCGATCGCCCCGCCATCGGGTGCTTTGGTGGCGGTGGTGATCCCGGCGGCCTTGAGCGCGGCGCTGTTGGCCCAGCCGGCGTGGCCATCGACCCGCTCCAGCCAGACCGGGCGATCGCCCACCACCGAATCGAGTTCGGCCGCAGTGGGATAGCGGCTGTGCCCGCTGCTGTCTTTCAGGCCCCATTGCTCCTGATTCCAGCCGCGCCCGGTGATCCAGGTGCGATCAGGATGCGCGGCAGCATAGGCGCGGATCGCGTCGAGCGCCTCGGCCAGCGTGCGCGTTGACGACAGATCGAGCGTAAGGGCGGCCAGGCCCAGTTCCATCACATGGACGTGCGCGTCGATCAGGCCGGGCAGAATCACCTGGCCCTTGCCATCGATGTGATAGCCAAAGCCCTTCTTGGGCAGCTTGTCGCCAGGGTGAAAGACCTGGCGGATCACGCCGGAGCGATCGAACAGCAGGCCGATGACCTGTTCGGGCTGGCCATCGGCGCCGATCGTTTCGCCATGGACATTGTCCACCAGCGTATCGGTGGATGGAGCCTGCGCGGCATGCACGGCAACCGGCAGGGCTGCGGCGGCAAGCAGGGCAGCGATGAGGGCGGGGCGGGCCGCCGGACGCAGGCTGATCATGCCGGCTTCTGGCCACGCAGCGGCAGGCGGCGAATCAGCGCGCTGGTATCCTGGCGGCCGGCGCCCAGGGCCTGCACTTCGGCATAGAACTGGTCGATCAGGGCGGTGGTGGGCACGCTGGCGCCCAGGCCGCGCGCTTCCTCGATCGCCAGGCCCAGGTCCTTGCGCATCCAGTCGACGGCAAAGCCGAAATCAAAGGAATCGGCGGCCATGGTGTCCCAGCGGTTGTCCATCTGCCACGATTGCGCGGCGCCGCCGGAAATCGCCTCGAACACCTTGGCAAGATCGAGATGCGCGGCCTGGGCAAAGCGCATGGCTTCGGAAAGGCCGGCGATCGTGGCGGCCAGGCACATCTGGTTGACCATCTTGGTGGTTTGCCCCGCGCCCGATTTGCCCACGTGGACCACGCGCTTGGCATAGGCCGACAGGATCGGCCGCGCTGCTGCGATCGCCTTGTCGCTGCCGCCGCACATGATCGACAGGGTGCCGCTTTCCGCGCCGGATTGGCCGCCGGTAACCGGCGCATCCACACACAGGATTTCCTTGTCGCGGCCTTCCACGGCAATCTGCCGGGCGATGCGCGCCGAAACCGTGGTGTGGTCGATCAGCACGGCGCCGGGGCGCAGCGTGGCAAAGGCGCCCTGCGGGCTGAGCACCACATCGGCGAGGTCATCATCGTTGCCCACGCAGGTGATCACCGCATCGGCGCCGTCGGCCGCTTCGGCCGGGCTGGCGGCAACGCGCGTGGCCAGGCCCGGATTGGCGGCCATCCAGACCTCGCGCCGGGCATCGCTGCGGTTGAAGATGGTCAGGCGGTGGCCGGCCTGGCCCAGATGGCGGGCGATCGGCCCGCCCATGGTGCCAAGGCCGATGCATGCGATGGTGAGTGGTTCGGTCATGCCCGCTGTTTAGCCGCTTTGCGCCGGTGTGCCAGCCCTCCCTTGGGGCGCATCGCGGGATGCGGAAACGGTTTCTTTGCTGCCCCCTTTGCATTAGGGGGTGGCTCACTATGGAAAACCTTGTCCACAAGCTCGCCCAACAGCCGGCGCATGCCCTGCTGTCCCTTGCCGACGTTCACGCGGCGGCCGGGCGAATTATGGGCAAGGTGGTGCGCACCCCTACGCTGCATAGCCAGACGCTGAGCCGGATCACCGGCGCAGAAATCTATCTCAAGTTCGAAAACCTGCAATTCACCGCCGCCTACAAGGAACGCGGCGCGCTCAATGCCCTTCTCCTGCTGACCGAAGAACAGCGTTCGCGCGGGGTGATCGCGGCCTCTGCCGGCAACCATGCCCAGGGCCTGTCGTATCACGGCACGCGGCTGGGTGTGCCGGTCACGATCGTGATGCCGCGCACCACGCCGGCGGTGAAGATCATGCAGACCGAAAGCGTGGGCGGCAACGTCGTGCTGGAAGGCGAAACGTTCGACGAAGCCTATGCTCATGCCCGCCTGCTGGAGGCGGAGCGCTGGCTCACGTTCGTGCATCCGTTCGATGATCCGGCCGTCGCGGCCGGGCAGGGCACCGTCGCGCTCGAAATGCTCACCGACGTTCCCGAGATCGACATGCTGGCCGTGCCGATCGGCGGGGGCGGGCTGCTGACCGGCATGGGCACGGCTGCGCGCGCGATGAAGCCGGGCATCGGCTTGGTCGGCGTCCAGGCAAAGCTGTTTCCCTCGATGTATGACAAGCTCAAGCACCAGAGCCTGCCGTGCGGCGGAGACACGCTGGCCGAAGGCATCGCGGTCAAGGAACCGGGGGCGTTCACCTCGGCCGTGCTGGCGACGCTGGTGGACGATATCGTCCTGGTCGATGAAGCCGCGCTCGAATCTGCAGTCGCGCTGCTGCTGCAGATCGAAAAGACCGTGGTCGAAGGGGCGGGCGCTGCTGGCCTGGCCGCCGTGATCGCCAACCGCGCCATGTTCGAAGGGCGCAAGGTGGGCATCGTGCTGACCGGCGGCAATATCGATACGCGCCTGCTGGCCAACGTGCTGCTGCGTGACCTCGCCCGCTCGGGCCGGCTCGGGCGGCTGCGCATCGTGCTGCAGGATCGTCCTGGCGCGCTCTACAGCGTGGTGGAGGAATTCAACCGCCACCAGGTCAACATCCTGGAAGTGTGGCACCAGCGCATCTTCACCTCGCTGCCGGCCAAGGGCCTGACCGCCGAGATCGAGTGCGAAGCGCGCAACCGCGAGCAGATCGATCTCCTGGTGCGCGCGCTGCGCAACCGTGGCTATGACGTGACCCAGGTGGAGCTGGCGTGACGCGCTGATCCGTTAACCCGTGCCGGGCAGGGTGTCCTGCCATGGCACGGGATCGCGCGGCGGCATGAATATCTCTCCGAATTGACCGAGCAGGCTTGTCGGCCGATCGGATTTCGTGGTTAACATGCTTTAACCCAGGGCCATGCCGGGGCACGGTGATGGGCACGACGCGCGCCGGATGGGCCGGCCAGCGACAAGGAACTGCTCTGGCTGTGACTGCGCCTGTCCGTTTTCCCCGCTTTTTCGTTACCAGCCCGGCGCCTTGCCCCTATCTGCCCGATCGGCAGGAGCGGAAGGTGTTTACCGAGCTGAAGGGGCCGGGCGCCGAAGAACTCAACGACGCGTTGAGCCGGATCGGTTTTCGTCGCAGCCAGACCGTGGCCTATCGTCCTTCATGCATTGAATGCACCGCGTGCGTTTCGGTGCGGGTGGTGGCGGGCACGTTCCGCCCTTCAGCCACGCAACGCCGCGATCTGCGCCGCAACGGCGATCTGGTTGTCACCGCATGCAAACCGTGGTCCACTGCGGAACAATTCGACCTCTTGCGGCGTTACCTCGCTGCCCGTCATCCGGGTGGCGGCATGGCGACCATGGACGAAATCGATTTCGCGGACATGGTGGAACATACGTCGGTGAAAAGTTATGTGATTGAATACAGGGAGCCCACTGCCGATGGCAGCCCGGGCAAACTGGTGGGGGCCTGCCTGACCGATCAGCAGGGTGATGGGCTCTCGATGGTCTACAGTTTTTACGATCCACATCACGAAACGCGCGGCGGGCTTGGAAACTTCATCATTCTCGATCACATCCTCCACGCACAGAGGATCGGCCTGCCCTACGTCTACCTCGGCTATTGGGTCGAGGGATCGGCCCGGATGCAGTACAAGGTTCGCTATCGCCCGATGGAGCGATTGGGCCGGGATGGCTGGCACGCCTTTGAGCCCGATGCCCAAGCCGACGCGATTGACCGTCTTGGCCGCAGCGATGGCGGCAATGCCATGCCGGCCAAGCCTGAACTGGCGTCCCAGCCGGTGGGCCATGGCGCGGCAAGGGTGGTCGGCACTGGCCTGGCCGAAGGTTTCCCTCCGCTCTGACATCTTCTGCCTGTCAGGCCTGGCGCGGGCTCTGGCCACGCTTGGGCTGGGCCTGGGTGCAACGCTCGGTCCGCTGCCGGCGCTGGGCCAGTCGCGCAACGCCGATACCGCGCTTGAGGCGCTGATCCCGGATTCGGCGATCGACAATCCGCAGGCCTGGGCCCGCGATACCGATGCGGCGCACACCACCGTGCCCGATGTTTCCACGCTGATCAGCCCCGATCCGCTGCCGGCCCTGCCGCCCATGCCGGGCATCACCCTGGAATGGCCGGACAAGGCCGATCTCCCCGCGATCGAGCCGCTGAGCCCCGATCCCGACATCGCCGATGCCCAGGAACAGGCCAAGGCCGCCGGCGTGGCGCTGGAAACCGATGATTCGGCGCAAGGGCTGCGCATCGCCAACGCAACGCTGGTGCATGTGGCCAACCAGGTGGAGCTGGCGTTCCCGCCTGATGCCACGCTGCCCGATCGCGATGCCATCGTTGCCCGCTTCAAGGGGCTGTCCGCGCTAGCCACGCTCAAGGACGATGAAGACAACCTGGCGCAGTTGACCCGGCGCGCCAAGAGTGACGCTGATCTGCTGCAACAGATACTGCGCGTCTATGGCTATTACGATCCCGACGTGATCCAGACGATCGAGCGCCCGACGACTACGCCCGTAGCGGCTGGAACGGCCGGCGCTACAACCGGTGCGGGTGCTGCCCCGGCCAAGGCGGAAACCGCTGAAGAGGCGCGGGCGCGGCGCCAGGCGAGCCTGGCCAAGGCCGTGGTACGGTTCGATATCCAGCCCGGCCCGCAATACCGTTTTGCCCATATCGCGCTGGGCGATATCCAGGCCGCCAGCGATGCCCAGGATCTGCGCGCCGCGTTCCACCTCAATGTTGGCGATCCGATCAATTCCGACAAGATCCTGACGGAAAAGGACAGCCTCAACAAGGAAATGGGCGAGCGCGGCTATGCCTTTGCCACGGTCGGCGAACCCGATCTGGTAATCGACCACGAACCGCGCACCGGCGATCTCAACCTGCCGGTTACCACTGGCGGCAAGTATCGCTTTGGCCACGTCAACAGCAACCTTCCGACCTATCTCAGCTCTCGCCACCTGGAACGCATCGCCCGCTTCCGCCCCGGCGACATGTACCAGCGCAGCGACATGGACGACCTGCGCGAGGGCATCCTTGCCACCAGCCTGGTGTCCACCGCCACGGTCAAGGCCCGCGAAGTGACCCCGCCCACCAATGGCCAGCCGGGCGTGGTCGACGTGGATGTTGACCTGACCAAGGCGCCGCAGCGCACGCTCGCGGGCCTGATCGGCTATTCCAGCGGCGAAGGCGCGCGGCTGGAAGGCAGCTGGGAACACCGCAACTTCTTCCCGCCCGAAGGGATGATCCGTTTCCGCGGCGTGCTCGGCACCCAGGAGCAGCTCGCCGGCTTCACGTTCCGCCGCAACAATTTCCACGAGCGTGACCAGGTTCTGACGGCCGATCTCTATGCCCAGACGATCCAGGTCCGCGCCTATGACGCCAATACGCTGTCGGCCACGGCCAGCCTGGAAAAACAATCCACGCTGATCTTCCAGAAACCGTGGACCTATTCGTTCGGCATCCAGCTGATCGGCACGCAGGAAACCACCAGCACCACGCCGCGCACCACCTATTTCATCGCTGCGCTGCCTTTGCGCGGCGCCTATGATGCCAGCGACAATCTGCTCGATCCCACCAAGGGCTGGCGCCTGTCGCTGCGTGTTTCGCCGGAACTTTCCACCACCGATGGCACCAAGTCTAGCTATGTCAAAACCCAGATCGACGCGAGCGTGTACCAGCACATCAGCAGCCGGGTGATCCTGGCGGCACGCACCCGGCTTGGCGCCATCGTCGGCACACAGGTTGACAACATCGCGCCGTCGCGGCGGTTCTACGCCGGTGGTGGCGCATCCGTGCGCGGCTATTCCTATCAGCGGGTGGGGCCGCTCGATGCCACCGGAGAGCCGACCGGCGGCCGCTCGCTCACTGAATTCTCGCTGGAAGCGCGGGTCAAGACCGGGCTGTTCGGTGGGGCCGTGGGCCTGGTGCCGTTCGTTGATGCTGGCACGGTGGGCACCAATGCCACGCCCACGCTCTCGGGCATGCGCCTGGGCGCCGGGTTGGGCCTGCGTTATCAGACCAACTTCGGCCCGATCCGTATCGACGTGGGCACGCCCATCAATCCGCGCCCGGGCGACAGCCGCCTGGGGGTCTATATCGCGCTGGGGCAAGCTTTCTGATGGTGCAGGAAACGGAAGATACCGGCGCGGCCGGCGCACCCGCGCCTGCCCCTGTTCCGGCCCGCGCCACGCCGCGCCAGCCCGGCTTTGCCGCCCGCTGGGCCCGGCGACTGGCCACGGGCCTGCTGCTTCTGGCAGCGGGCCTTGGCGTGCTGTTCCTGATCCTCGATTCGGCGATCGGGCATCGCTTCGTCATCGATCGCATTGCCCAGGTCACGCCGGGATCGGGCCTGCGCGTCAAGATCGGGCGGATCGATGGCTCGCTGTTCGGCGCCTCCACCCTGCGCGATGTGGTGATTAGCGATCCGCACGGCCGCTTCATGACCGTGCCCGAGGTGGAGCTGGACTGGCGCCCGCTGTCTTGGCTGCACAGCGGCCTCGATATCCGCACGCTGGTGTTCCACCACGGCACGTTGTGGCGCACGCCCAAGATGAACCCGGGCGATCCCAACGCGCCGATCCTGCCCGATTTCAACATCCGCATCGATCGCTTTGCGCTGGACGACCTGACGATCGCCAAGGGCATTGTCGGCGATCGCCGCCACATCGACGTGCAGGCGCGCGCCGATATCCGCAACGGTCGCGCGCTGGTCGATGTGACCGGCAAGCTGGGCGGGCGCGATCGCCTGGTGCTGCATCTCGATAGCCAGCCGGATCGTGATCGCTTCGAACTGGGTGGCATCTATGATGCGCCGCGCGATGGCCTGCTGGCCGGGCTTTCCGGCCTGCGCCGCGATGTGCACCTGCGCGTGGCCGGGCGCGGCAGCTTTGCCGATTGGCACGGGTTTGGCTGGGCGCAGCAGGATGGCAAGACCATGGCGGCCTTCCTGCTCGACAATCGCAGTGGCACCTATCGCCTGGCTGGCCAGCTGTTTCCGGCTGACCTGCTCAAGGGCAGCGCAGCGGCTGCGGCCGGTGGCAAGGTTTCGCTGCTCTATCAAGGCAACTTTGCGCAAAGCCACGCGCAGGGCACGGCTTTTGCCGTCACGCCCACGCTGCGTGCGATGGCCCAGGGCGGCCTTGATCTGGCCAACAATCGCGCCGAAGCGATCGCGGTCAAGGCGCAAGTCCTGCGCCCGGAAAAGCTGCTGGCCAATCCGCAAGCCGATGGCGTGGCGCTCACCGGCACGCTTGATGGCGCATTCACCGATCTGTCGTTCCAGCACGTCCTGACGATCCGCAATCTGCGCTCTGGCCAGATCACTGCACAGGGCCTGCGTACCGCCGGCACCGCGCGTTGGGATGGTAAAGCACTGGTCCTGCCGCTCGATGTAACGGCGCAGGTTCTGCGCAGCGGTCAGGCCATGGTCGATCAGCATCTGTCGGGCGCGCGCCTGCAGGGCAGCCTGGTCTTGCGCGGCAATGCGCTCTCGGCCGATCCGCTGGCGCTGCATCTCAAGGGCCTCGATGCGCGGCTGACGCTGCGCGGCGATATCGCCCGCGGCGGCTATGCCCTGGCCGGGCCGATCGTGGCGCGCGGCTTTGCCGTGCCCGATGTCGGCATGCTCGATGGCACGGCCAAGGTCTTGATCAAGGTGGGTGACAACCTGCCATGGTCGATCCAGGCCAATGCCGCCGGGCGCCTCTCGCGCCTCAGCAACGCCACGCTGGCCAATCTCGCCGGTGGTGACGTGCGCTTTACCGGCAGCGCGCGGATGGGTGGCAATATCCCGCTCACGCTGCGCAAGGTTGCGGTCAATGCGCCCAAGCTCACCCTGACCATCGATGGCCAGGTTGGCCAGGACGGCACCGCCAGCGTGGTCGGCCAGGGCCGCTCCACCGATTACGGCCCGTTCACCGTCGACGCGCGCATGGCCAAGGATGGCCCGCATGCGGAACTGGTCTTTGCCAGCCCGCTGCCGGCGGCCGGCCTCAAAGACGTGCGCGTGGGCATCAGTCCGATCGCCGATGGCCTGGGCATTACCGCGCAAGGCCAATCGCGCCTGGGGCCGTTCAACGGCTCGATGGGGCTGTTCTCGCCCAAGGGCGGGCCCACCCGGTTGCAGATCCAGTTCCTGCGCGTGTGGCAAACCGACGTGACCGGCGGCGTCACGCTGGGCAGGGGTGGGGTAACCGGCGATCTCGCGCTCAAGGGCGGGGGGCTTGACGGCACGATCCACCTCGCACCGCAAGATGGCGGGCAGATGGTCAAGGCGCTGATCCTGGCGCGCAACGCCAGGTTTGGGGGCGACACGCCGCTTGCCATCGGCAATGCCAAGATCGACGTGGACGGCCTGTTCGCCAAGGGCAACAGCACGCTGACTGCCAACGTCACGGCGCAGGGGCTTGCGGCGGGCAAGGTGTTCATCGGCCGGATGGCGGCCAGCGCCGCGCTGGTCAACGGCTCGGGCAGCGTCACCGCGTCGATTGCCGGGCGCCGCGGCACGCAATTCGCGCTGCAGGGCACCGCCGCGTTCGAGCCGGACAAGATCGTCGCCTATGTTGCCGGCAACTATGCCGGCCGCACGGTCGACATGCCACGCCGCATGGTGATGGAGCGCGAGGGGGAGGGCTGGAAGCTCAATCCTACGCAAGTCACTTTCGGCCGCGGCATCGTCATCGCCGAAGGCCATGTGCTGGGCGGGCCGACCAAGATCGACCTCAAGGTCGCGCGGATGCCGCTGTCGGTGCTGGATATCGCCGTGGCCGATCTTGGCCTGGGTGGGCTGGCATCGGGCCTGATCGATTACAGCGACGATGGCACCGGCGCGCCGCAAGGGCACGTGGCGATCCAGGTGCGCAATTTCTCGCGCTCTGGCCTGGTGCTGACCTCACAACCGGTGGATCTCTATCTGGTGGGCCAGCTTGACGCTGCGTCGTTGCAGACGCGCGCGGTGGTCAAGGACCAGGGCGCAGTGCGCGGGCGCTTGCAGACGGCGATTGCCGATCTGCCGCGTGGCGGCACCCTGGCCGAACGCCTGCGCGGCGGGAAGCTCAACGCCCAGGTGCGCTACAGCGGGCCGGCCGAATCGCTCTGGCGATTGGCGGGGGTGGAAGCGTTCGACTTTACCGGCCCCTTGGGCGCGACTGCCAACATTACCGGCACGATCGATGCCCCGGTGATGTCCGGCGCGCTGGCGGCCAAGGGCTTGCGCGTGCGCTCTTCGCTGATCGGGGCCGATATCCAGAATGTCGAGGCTGCGGGCAGCTTCGATGCCTCTCACCTGGCGTTGCAGCACTTTGCCGGCACTACCAGCAATGGGGGCAAGGTGGAAGGCAGTGGCACGATCGACCTCTCGACCATCGCCACCAAGGGCGTGGGCATCGACCTGCGCCTGGCGGCCAGCAACGCTCAGTTGATCCGGCGCGACGATATGTCGGCCACGGTCACCGGGCCGTTGCGGGTGATCAGCACCGGCAATGGCGGTACCATTGCCGGGCGCGTGCGGATTGACCAGGCCAGCTGGGCGCTGGGCAAGGCCAGCGCGGCGGCCGATCTGCCGACGATCAAGACGCGTGAAATCAATGCCCCGGCCGATGCCGCGCCGGCCAAGGTGCCTTCGGCGCCATGGCAGTTCATGATCGATGCCGTCGCCGCCAATCGCGTGGCGGTGCGCGGCATGGGCCTCGACAGCGAATGGGGCGCCGACATTCACTTGCGCGGCACCACTGCCGCGCCCGAGATCACCGGCACCGCCGAAGTGATCCGGGGGGCCTATGAATTTGCTGGCAAGCGCTTTGACCTGACGCGCGGCAAGATCCGCTTTACCGGCTCCACGCCGATCGATCCGCAGCTCGATATCGTCGCCACGGGCGATGCCAACGGGGTGACGGCCACGATCAGCATCACCGGCACGGCGGCGCATACCTCCATCGCGTTCAGCTCAACCCCGGCGCTGCCCGAGGAAGAATTGCTCAGCCGCTTGCTGTTCGGCACGTCGATCACCCAGATTTCCGCGCCAGAAGCGGTGCAGCTGGCCTCGGCGCTGGCCAGCCTGCGCGGCGGCGGGGGCGGCGATCCGATCAACAAGGTGCGCAGCGCCATCGGGCTCGATCGCCTGCGCATCGTGGGGGCTGATGCCACCACCGGGCGCGGCACGTCGATCGCGGTGGGCAAGTACCTGGGCCGCCGGTTCTATCTGGAACTGGTGACCGACGGACGCGGCTACAACGCCACCTCGATCGAATTCCGCATCACCCGCTGGCTTGCCCTGCTCGCCACGATCTCCACGATCGGGGACGAACAGATCAGCGTCAAAGCGAGCAAGGACTATTGAGGCGAAGGTCCGGCGCCCGCGCATGTGGGCGCCGGACCACCGGCTTCACGGTAAAGGAGATGGTGCCGAGTGCTCAGCGCGTGATGGCGGCGGGGCGCAGGCGGCGGGTGGCAATGCCCTGGACCCAGGCCAGCAAGGCTAAGCGCTTGCGCACCAGCACATAGGCCGCCCCAGCTACGGCGGCGCCCACCACCATGTCGACCAGGTAATGCGATCCCTCGATCGGGGTGGCGGCCAGCAGCACGAGGTTGAGCGGCACGATCAGCGGGCGCAGGTGCGCGATCCGCCAGGAAAAGGTGATGAACAGCAGGCCGCACACAGTGTGGAAGCTGGGCGCGGATACTAGGCCAGTGACCGAAGACAGCTCGATTCCGGCCAGGCGATGGGCGCGCAGGGCGGCGATCACCGTGCCCTGGTCCAGCCCGTTGCTGGGGGCATAGGGCACCGCGCCGTGCCACAGGTGCGATAGCGCGCCACGTGCCGGGAACAGCGGAAACAGCACCAGCGTGATGACCGCAGCCAGCCAGAAGGTGAGCAGGAACTCGCGCGCCTTGTCGCGTTCCCCCTTCCAGCTGTGCCAGATCAGAATGGCCCAGGGGTACAGGAACACGGCGTTATAGGCCGCCGATCCGGTATATTGCAGCACCGGATGGCGCACCACCAGGGCGTAGAGGCCGAGCCAGTCGAAATGCAGTGCCTCGTCCCAGCGTTGCAGGGCATCGTCACAGAACCCGCGTGAAATCGCTGCCACCTGATAGCTGGCCACCGCGCCAAGCACGCCGATCGCGATCAGGATCAGGCCATATTCGCTGAGGTTGCGCAGCCGGGCCTGCAACGGCGTGGTGGCGCGGGCACAGTGGCGCCAGGTGGCCAAGAACAGGGCGACAATCAGGGCCAGCACCGCGAAGGACGGGCTCGCCACCACGACTGGAAGGCGATTGCCCACCATCATGGCCATGACGACCAGCGCCGAACCGCCGACCAGTGCCCACAGGCAGCGATCGACCGGCGGCGCGGCGCGTACGGGCGCCAACGATGTTTCAGGCGTCATCGGCTGGAAAGGGTGGGCCGTGCCGCTGGGTGGTGGAACGGGCATCGGGCGCGGCCGCGAAGGACCAGGGTGTGGTGGCGGCGCAAGAGACCGGGGCTGGACAGCATCATCACAAGGTTCTCGTTCGATCTGCGGGCGCATCAGGCCTGGTCCCTTGTGGTCTGTCGCGCCGCAGGTGAGAGAAACGCGATGGGCGCTGTCGCCAAGCTGAACCGGGCGGGCGTTTGCCCCAGAATGTCGCCATCGGCCTGGATCGGCACGGCGCCTTGCCCCGTCACCGTGACGGTCTGCGCCGAAAATCGCTGCCACGCCGGATCGGCAAAGCGGGGGCTGACCATGGCCGCTAGGGCCAGCCGCGCAATGTCGCGCCGGCGCGCGCGCGGCAGCAGCAGCACGCGAAATTCGCGGCAACGTAAGTCTGCCTGGGGATCGAGAGTCCACGGCCCGGCATAGAAGCGGCCCTTGAGCACGAAAACCGCTTCGGCGCGGTGGGCTGCGCCGTCGATCGTCACGGCCAGGGCCGGGCGAGGCCAGCGCCAGAGCTGGGCAATCAGCGCCAGGCCATAGGCGGCGCGGCCCCACCGCCGCTTGGCCGCAGGCGTCACCCGCGCCACCACGGCGCTGTCTGGCCCGACCGAGGCGCAGCACAGGAAGGCCGCGCCATCGAGCAGCCCATGATATTGCAGGGCAGGGGCATCATCCTGCGCCAGTGCCGCCACCAGCCCTGCCGGATCGGTGCCGCAGCCGGTTTCACGGGCGATAAGGTTTACCGTCCCGGCCGGCAGCAAGGCGTGGCGCACGGCGGACGCGGGCGTGATGCGTGGCGCGTGCAGTTCGGCTTCCACCACCAGCCGCGCGGTGCCATCGCCGCCGACGATGCACACGACATCGGCGCGGTGGCGCTGCGGCGCGCGGGCATAGTCAAGGCTGTCGACCAGGCGCGTGGCGTGGCCGGCGGCGGTCAACGCGGCGCGCCAACGTTCGAGCGTGCGCGCGCAAAAATTCCCGGCATGGGGATTGTAGACCAGCGCGACAGACGGCGCTGGAGCAGGAGAGGGGGCAACAGGCAGGGCGGAAAGCAAAGGCGCCGGGGCTTGTCTTGCCAGGGCGCGATCAGCCATCGGCCGTCCCGCCGTCCCGGCCAAGCCATCGATATACGCGCAACAACCCCAACCTCCAATCGTCCCCGGCGCGGGGCAATAGCTGTTTGACGCTGGTATAACAACGCCGATTGCGCCCGCATTGGGCCAGGTAGGTCTCGGTTCAGCACGAAACGGGTGGCCCGTGCGACCCCGGGCGGACTGTCAGAGACGGGCAGCGCCTGGTGCGCGGCGGCAAAATCTGGCGGATATGATGGGTGTCGCGCCCGCGCCGCTTGGCGTCAGGGACAGCAAATCTGGCTGGGGCGGCAGGATTCGAAACATTTTACTAAGCCTCGAAATAATAATGAAAAATGGTCTTGGATGATTTTCCAAGGCCCCCATTGAGGCCCCATGCAATTCGTTCACTGAGTGAGGTTCTGGATCCAGGCATTGACCTCGGATTCGCGCCAGCGACTGGTGCGAGTGCCCAAGTGAACGGGCTTCGGGAACTTGCCCGCCTGGATGCGACGGTTGATCGTCGATGGGCTGGTGCCGATCCGATAGGCGACTTCGGCGATCGTCATGAGGCGATCAGCAGGCACGGTTGGGGCCTCCCTTACCATTGCGCCCGTGGCAACGGCTGAAATACTGTCTTTCATCAGAAATCTCCGTGTGGGCGCACGCCAATCCGGTCGGCCGATTGGGTGGTAATGTTCATGGATCAATCGATACCCAGGGCGCATTTGTAGACGTCGAGGATGGCTTCCATCTCGCGCCGGTCGTCGGGCCTCATTTTGCGCAGGCGGATGATCTGCCGCGCGACCTTGGCGTCATAGCCGGCGGCTTTCATCTCATAGAAGATGTCGCGGATGTCGCCGCTGATGCCCTTCTTTTCTTCCTCGAGCCGCTCAATGCGCTCGATCAGCAGCTTGAGCCGCTCGTCTGCTGCGCGGTGTTCCTCGGGCAGATCAACGGGAATGGTCAGTTGACTGGTCATGCTGCTCGCGCCTCCGTGCGCGGAAGGGAAGCGCGAACGTCGAGCAAGTTGCTCCACTGTTCGGCCAGGGCATCCGCCATCCCGGGGAAAGTTTCGCTCCGAGCGCGGGCGCGGTCGGCGGCGTGCTTGCCCCATCCACTTTGGCGGTGGACGCGGCTCCATGCCTTGTGCTCGGCCGTGCCGGGGCGCGGGGGTGTCAGACGGTTGGTGGGCAAAACCTTGGGCAGGTTGATCAGTTCAAGGCCGGTGGCCTTGAAGAACGGGTCGCCAAACCACCACGGTTGAACGAACTGGACGTGGCGCCGACCCGTGAGCCGGACAGCGTGGGCGTGCATGATGGGGTTCTCCAGCGCACGGCGCGGGATATTTCCGCGCTCGCGACACGCGCGGTAGAATGCAGCGGCGGCTTCGAGATCAGCCCAGCCGTTTGGATCGTGGCCATTGATGCGCCGACCGCCGATGTAGAGCCAGCGAACCCCGCTGTTGCACAGGCGGGTGCAGGGCGGATGCATCACAGCCAGCAAATCCCAACCATCCTCAAGATGGTCGAGCAGGTCGCCGCGAATGTGGCGATTGCTGCCATCGTCGGCTGCTTCGGTGTCGCAAGACCAAGCATCGATGCCGCGCGCCAGGAAAGCGCGGCGTAAGACGCCGCTGCGCTCGCAACCGATCAGCACGCGGGCGCTCATCGAGCGCAAGCCCCTAGGGCGGCGCCGATCAGGAAGAGCACGACAGTTGCGATGGTGAGGGTCATGGGAGTGCGGCGGCGCTTATTGGGCTGGCCCGCCGGTCCTTTCAGATCAGGTGGGGCTTACTGGCCGGTTTGCACGCAAGGCTGCGACGACGAGCAGTAGACGGTGTTCGGCATGGCGCCGTCCCATTTTTGCACCCATTCATAGCCGACGATCTTGGGGTTGTTGGCGAGGGCCTGGGCGCGGATGCGGATGGCTTCGGCTTCGGCGATAGCCTTCACCTTGGTGGCGTCGGCCTCGCCGCTGGCCTTGGCCACGGCCGCTTCGGCGTTGGCCTTGACCGTGGCAACGTTGGCCTGGGCGGCCAGGGCCTGCTGTTCGTTTTTGGTGCGCGCGTTGATCTGGTCGAGGATCGACTGGGGGATGCGGATCGGGCCGGCCCAGTAGAGTTGTTCAACATGGAGGCCGAAGGGCTCGAAATAGCGGCGAACGTTGGCCAGTGCCTGGTTGATCAGCTTGGTCTTGCCGGCGCCATAGATCTCTTCGACTGACATGCCGGACGCGCCATCGACCAGGGCCGAGCGCACTGCATTGCGCAGCGGGGCGGCGACGATCCCCGCCATGTCCGTGCGATACTTCTGGAACAGGATCGGCGCCTTCACAGGATCGACGCGGTAGGCGATCGACACATCGGCGGTAACGATCAGGCCCGACTTGTCCTGAAAGCTGAATTCCTCGTTGGCGCCGGTGCAGGTGTTCTGATCGTCGCAACGGGTTTCGTTGGTCCAGGCATAGTTGGAGGTGTAGATCGGATACTCGTAGATATCGGTGCCGATACCGGTCCAATAGGTGCCCACGCCCAGCGCCTTGTCCTGGACGCCGGCAGCGGAGCCATAGCGCTCCACCTTCACGCCAACGTGCCCCGGCTCGACACGGCTACAGGCCGCCAAGGCGCAGCTCGCCAAGGCAAGAATGATCAGTTTTTTCATGGTTGGTCGGTCCCTTCACGGTTGAAAAGTTGGGTGACGCAAATCCCGTCGACTGCGACGACGAGCAGCGAGAGGATGGCTGCGCCCAGGAGGGCGGCATCGTTCTGGAGGTTGACCAGGGCAGGGACGATCACGCGGAACACCGCGACGTTCGTGCCGACAAGAATCGCGCCCAACACCCAGAGCATGATGTGGCTGTGGCGCTCACACATGGCGCGCCTGCTTCCCCTTGGGGTTCGGGTTGATCTCCCCAGCATCGAAATCGACGCCCATGAAGATCAGTTCGTTGCGCCAGGCTTGCTGGATTTCCGGTGCGCAGTGGGCGAGGGCATCGTCCCAGGTCGGCGCGCGGCCATGCTGCATCTGGAAAGCAACGCCGTAATAGAGGCTTTGCGCGTTGTGCGGTTCATGCGGTTCGTGCTGCGATCCGCAGGTCTGACAAAGCCCCTGCCGTGGCGGCAACAACATCATGGTGCCGGTATCAGCCATGGGCTTGCACCTTTCGGGGAAACTGGCGCTCTGCCTCGGCTTGCTGGGCGCGCCAGACGCGGATGTAGAAGCGCTGGTCGAGGCGGTCGGCTTCGAGCCGCTCTGCACGGGTGAGGGCGCGCCGCGCCTTGATGGCGTCAAATGCGGCGCGGCGGGCCTGGAGCTGGGCCAGCGTGAGAGATGCGGCGCGCGCCATCATTCCGCCTCCGGCCCGTAGAGTGCGTCGAAGCGGGCCTTGTTGTCCAAACGCCACTGGCGGGCCGCATCAAGGCGCGCCTTGCGATCCCTGGGGTGCACATGGCGCATGCCGGTGCCCTGATCGGGCAGCGGATAAAGCGCGTCGAAGCGGGCCTTGTTGGCGAGGTGCCAGGCGCGTGGATCGCGGGTGTCGTTCTGGGCGAGCGAGCCGTGTTCGTAGGGCCAATGGGCGGGGGCGGCGCGCGCAGTCATCAGGCGGCCCTCCGGCGAGCGGCGCGGCTGCCACCGTGCAGCAATTGGCGCACGGGCACGCCGACGCGGGTGCAGTCGACGCACCAGGCGGCGCCGTGGCGCGTGGTCCATCCTGCCGGCACGATGGCGTCGGGCGAGCGGTGTTCAGCGCCGCATTCGCACTGGATGACGATCGTCTGGCGCTGCAGCGAGACGGGTTGCGCGGATCGAGGAAGACGCATGGTAGAGTGTTCCTTTCAGGCAAAAGGACGCCGGGTGCGGTCAGGCCGCGTCGCTGTCAGAGCGGGGGGAAAGGGCCGAGCGCAGGGCGCCGATCGTCAGAATGGGAGCCGAAATTGCGGCCCCTCCCAAGATGCCGACGAGGGTCGATGCCGACCCTTCGATGAATACCTTCCAAAACAGGAAGCCAAACGCGATGACGTTGTAGAAAATGAGGGCGAGGGCGGACTCACGCTTGATGTTCATGTTCAGTCCTTTCAGACAAAAAGAGAGCGCATCCGGGATCGAGGCCGGAAAAAGATGCGGGTTGTTGGGCGGTCTAAGTGTGGTTAGCCGGGCAATTCAGGCGGCGCGGCACTGTCGAAGAGTTCGGGTTGCACATCGTCACGCGGGCGCATGATCTCGATGGCGTCCTGGCGGGAGACCGGGCGCATCGGTAGCGTTACGCGGGGGTTGGGGATCGCGCTGGGCGCGATGCCGTAATCGTAAGTCTCGCTGGCCTTCCAGCTGTGCCCGCAAAACAGGTTGGCGCACTGGTAGTAGATGTCCCGGTGCGTGGGCGTGACTTCGCGGCTCGTGCGGCGCTGGCCCACCGTGTTGCAGTGGGGGCAGCGCAGCCGGTCGGAGCGGCCGGAAGCGGCAGCGCTGTTGTGGCCAAGGTCAGGAAGCGGATGCGCGCCCATGATCAGCACCTCCCCCGCGTGATCCCGGCCGACCAGCGATGGTCGCAACGCGGGTTCTGACAGGTGAAGGTGAGCAACACGCCTGTGCGGGTGGGCTTGGTCGATTTGGCCATGTGCGGCGTGCCGCAGCACGAGCAGATCACGCTGGTCGTGGTTGTAGCGGGCGCGGCGATACGCAGATCGGCCGTTCCCATGTTGTTGAAGTCCCCCCCGTGCAGCACGTCATGCGTCTCCCTGTTGCTGGCGATCGAGAGCGGCGAGGCCATCGGTGATGGCCGCCAGGGCCTCCTCGCCTTCCTTGCGGGCACGGCGGCGGGCCGCAGGGTCCGAAGGGTGCAGGGCCGCGTCGATAAGGGCGGCCACAGCCTCACCGCTTTCCTTGGCGGCTTCGGCGGCGATTTCGGCCAGGCTCACATCGCCAGGCGCGTGGCTGGCGATTTCGAGGCGCAGCGAAAGCAGGCGATGGAATGGGGCATAGGTGCCGCCATGATCCATGAACGCGCGATCAAGACGCTCGGCATCGATCATGCGGATTTCCGTTTCGCAGTCGTGGTCGGACCAGTGCCGCACGGCGCGGCCGCTGACACCGCAAACGGCGCCGCAGCGGTCCCACCCGATTACCGCGGCGACCTGGGTAAGGGTGTGCTGATAGGTCAGCGGCTCGCGAAGCTTCGTCATGCCGCGTGCCCCCGCTGCAAACCATTGGATTGATTGAAGGCGACGCGCTGTGCGCCATTGTCTACGCCACGCCAGGCAGGCGAGGGGCCGAGATCGGCCGGGTAGATATCGGGGCGCAGAAGATGACGGGAAATGCCGGTGAGTTGCTCGGCGCGAAGGACATGCTCAGCGGGCAACTGTTGGTATTGGTTCAGCCAGCGCCACACTGTGGGCTGGCTTACCTCGAACACTTGCGCCATTGCCCGCTCCGAAGCGAACTGTGCACGCACCATCTGAAGGGCGCGAAAAGGGGTGACCTCTTCAATCATGATGCGAGCTATACACATTCGAATGATAGCTGCAACGAAAATGTAGCGTGCCGCGCTATTCATTTTTGTATAGTCTGCGCGCATGGCTGAGATTGTTGGCGAGCGACTGGAGCGGTTGATCGAGGAGCGGCGCCTCAGCCAATCGGCCTTGGCGCGCATGTTGGGCATTTCCCAGCCCTCAATCGGACGCTTGATATCAGGTGAGACCCGAGAGAGCGGGAAGCTGCTGGAACTGGCTCGAGCGTTGCGCACCTCGCCGGAATATCTTGTTGGTGAAGTAGACGATCCAGATCTGGTCGGATCGCTGGTCGCGTTTCACGCCGAGCCCGCACCGGATGCTGACATTGTGCAACTGTCCGAATTCAATGTCGCCTACGGCTTAGGCGGTTCGTTTATCCACGACGTGCCGGCCCGCCAGGTTCTACGCACGTTTTCGCGATCATGGGTGCGGCAGTTCACGTCCGCACCTATGGAGCAAATCTTCTGGGCAACAAGCAGCGGCACTTCGATGATGCCGGCCATTCTCGACAGCGATATCCTCCTGATCGACACCACGCAGCAGAGCCCGCGCATGTGGGATCAGTTCTGGGCCATCGAAATGCACGGCCTGGGCATGATCAAGTCGCTACGCCCAGCCAAGGATGGGGGCATGCGCCTGGTCTCGGTCAACCCTGATTTCCGCGATGAACTGGCCTATGACGGCGAGATGACCGTAGTCGGCCGGGTCGTTGCGATCGTGCGCAAGGTTTAGCGGGGGGCAAATGGACGAGGTTTTGGCGCAGGTTAAGGAAGCCACTGCCGGGCGTGCGGTGCCTTTGGGGCTGCCGTCATGGTGTCAGCCAATTGTGCTGGGCACTGAAGACTTTATTGAGGTCCAGCGGCGCGGTGCCAGTTCCAGTTGGGCCGGGTTCATCCAGTACACTGATGCTGCGGGTGAGCCGAGTGCGCGGCGGATCATCTGTCGGTCAATCTCCGGCTATGGGCGGCCAGAAACCGTCACTGCCTTTTGCTATGAGCGGCGGGCCCATCGCACTTTCCGCATTGACCGCATTCAGGAACTGGTCTGCCTGGAAACGGGCGAAGTGCTGGATCCGGGCCAGCATTTCAACCAACTGTGGCTTCATGGCGCGTTGAAGGTATCCGACAAGACGCTGACCGACATAGGGCGAATACTGGTCTTCATGGCCCGGTGCGATGGTCAGTTTCATCCGCTGGAGTCGGACAGCATCGCAACCGCCATGGAGCGCTATATCGTTCGCTTCGGCGGCGATGACCGGACGTTCGAGACTGCGTGCAAGAACATCAACAAGATCGCGCCTGATAGCTTCGACTTCGTCAAGGCCCTGGAGCGGATGCGCGATCATCCAGAAGCCCGGTCTCTTTCGCGCCTTCTGCTCGATTGTGTTGCCAACGTGACGGCAGCAGATGGCGTTATCGATGCCAAAGAGGTCGAGTGGGCTTCGGTGGTCAGCGAAACGCTGAAGGTGATGGCCACAGCCTGAAAGAGATTGGCTATGCGAGAATTTCTAGGCCCTGTTTCTCCGCACGAAAAGCTCAAGCGGAACAGACAAATCTTCGCCGATCGGCAGGCAGGAGTGTCTGTCAAGGAGATCGCTGAGAAGCATCAGATCGGCGTAGTGCGTGTGCGACAGATTTATCACCGCCAGCGGGCATTAGCCGCCGTAGCCGCAGCAAAGGCACGCAAGGAGATGGTATGCTGAAGATCGTTGTCGCGGATGAAGATTCTCAGGTACGTGTGGGTGATTTCGAGTTGCCGATCGCTCCAACAATCGGTGCGAGCATCGCTGTTCCCTATCCAGATGATGAAGTCGGGATGGCGTTCTACAATATCTCCGATTTGGTCATCGTATCAGTCGGTTCCTTCTGCCTTCTTCATGGAGATGAAAGAGTGGAGGGGCCGGCGATCATCGCATTTGGTGCGAAGGTGTAAGGGGGAAATGCGGGAGGCGGGGATGAGGCCTGCTTTCTTTCACAACAGCAAGAGGTGATTGTGCCGAAGACAGTGCGAGAGATCATGGAATCTCAAGGCTTCGCGGACCCTGCGGACACGCTGGCCGAAATGTATCAGAAGGGTTTGCAAGCGGCGCATGAAGCTGAAATTTCCGGCGATCATGCCGGTGCGTTGAAAATGCGAAAAGCAGCCGCCAAGGTCAAAAAGACCTTGGCGGCGTATGGACGACAGGTTTGAGCCGATGAGGCCCAAGGGCGGATTTCAAATTGGTGTCCGGCCCTGCTGTTGTTGCAGGGCCGGACTGCAATCGGTTACTCGTCCACGAGGATCGGAAATGCGCGCAAGCCATACTGGCTGGCGAACACGCGCTTCCCGTTCTTCGTGATCCAAGGACGCCAGATCACACGCTTGCCATCCGGCACACGCGAACGTGACATACATCACCTCAAATCGAGGCGGCCCGATGATCTTTGCGTCCGACTTGCGCCCGTGCTATGCATCGGGTTCTCACCGCTCGTCTGGATCGCGCACCTGCACAGGGGCCGCGGTTCTGCGACAGGTTCAGGGGGAGTTGTTCATCAAAACAGCTCCCCTTGAATTCCTTCGATCATCACTTCCAACCAGCGGCGTTCTGCCAGTTCGTCCGTGACGTTGTATTTGGCGGCCACGTGCCGCGCGCTGCGGCACTTCCTCACACCCTCAGTCGGTACGAGCCAGAGTTCTGCAAAGCGATCGGCCTGCCATTCGGGGTCAACACGGCTGTCGTTCCGTGTGCGCTTGGCCAACCTGGGCGTTTGCTGCGAATGGAGGATAAGATGGCCGAACTCATGTGCAGCGACGAAGCGCGCCTCCCGGTCATTATGGCAAAGCGCGATGTATGTGGACTCTGAGAGGATGATCGTCTCTTCTCCGCTGATCGCGGTAATGCCGGCAAGGCCGGGCATATCGTCATCCGGTAAGATAAAAAAATCATAATCGGGCAGAACTTCCGGCAGGATACGTTCGACGAGGTTAACCATCTGAACGTTCTTTGTGCCCATGCCAAAAAACTCACGGATATCCCGTGCACTGCGCTCGATATCAGCGCTTGTCATCGGCTCAACTGCCTGGAAGTTTCCGCCCATCTGCCTTAAACCTCTTCAAGAAGCTTAAGGATTTTGGCCTTTTTCTTTGTCGTCATTTTCGCAAAGCCGGTTTGCAGGGCGAGGGCGACTTTACGATCGAATTGATTTGCGGTGGGGCCAAGATGGATTTTGTAATCCTTGGCCGACAACCGCGCGGCCTCATCCAGTTCGGCCGTCTTCTTCGGCCCGAGATCAAAACCCGCTGCGATTGCGGGGATGATGCGCTCGGGAATCGGCTTCTTGCCGGTCTCCATAAGGCTAAGAAAACCAGGGGAAACCCCGGCCTTCTCCGCCATGTCAATCAAAAGCACACCCTTTTCGCGCCGAATTGCGCGCAATGCCTCACCGAACGGCGTCCATTTGCTTGGACCTTCATGCTGCGGTGATGTGCCAGCCTTGTCGTTTGCCACGGTCATTCTCCTCGGCTTGATCCCAGGCTGCGTTTTGCCTGAAGAGGAAAAAGACCGCAAGACTTTGTTTACCTCGATCGGTAAAACTTTGGCAACCCCTCAAGGGAACAAAACGTGGGAATTTCGTCCCAACGCATAACCGGCAGGCTATGCGATCTCCAACGCAAGCTTTGTGCTGAAGCCATTGGCGCCATGGTCGTGATCGGCGCTGGTAACCTTCCAGCTTTCCTTGTCGATGTGCGGGCGGAAGCCTGACAGGGTCACGCGCGTGCCGGGCACGGCGCGGGCATCGCCATAGGGCAGGGTGATGTCCACCGTGGCCGAGGCGCGGCCCAGGCGGCCGGTTTCCGCCTGCACGGCAGCCTTGGCCGCTGCCTCGTTGGGATAGACGCGCTTGAGGCGGCGGCGGTTGGTGCCGCCGGCCGTCACCGTCTTGCGCGTGGCCGAATCCTGATCGTGCCACTTGGCCTCGGCGCCATCGTGGCCCTTGTCGCGCGCGGCGCGGCGCCAGTTGACGCTGCTGCACTGCTGGCGCGTGATCGTCATGGTCGGCAGGGCTTTGCCGCTGGGCGTGGTCGCCTTGCCGCGTGGGGCAAAGATCAGGGTGCCGGCCTTAACCGTGGCCACGGCATCGAAATGGCGGCCGAGATCGCGGACGAACTGCATGTCCGACTTATTGTGCTGCTCGGTGGCCGGGATTGCCTGGCCGGACAGATCGGGATGGCATGCGGGGGTAAGGCCATTGTCAGCCGCCACCTTGGCGATGATCGCCCCGACCGTCTGGCCCACCCAACTGCGCGTCTTGCGTGTGCGAAAGCCGCCTTTCAGGTCTGCCCCGTGCGCGGTGATCGAGACGCGGTCTGGCGGGCCGCTCCAGGTAAGCTCGTCCACCACGAAGCTGCCTTTATCGACCAGGCCGAGCGGCACGCCGGTGCCACGCGACCAGCCCAGCCATACCGCGATGCGCGCTCCCTGGCGCGGCGGGACGAACGCGCCATCGGCATCCTGCACGACGATCTCGAGCTTATCGGCCTCCTCGCCCTCCTTTTCGCTCAGGCGCAAAGACAGCAGGCGCGGAGCAATGGCGGTTGTCAGATCCTGGCCATCGAGCGTGACGCGCCAGTTCGCGCGGGGCTGGCTATAGGGCGATTGGGCGCCAGCGGAGGTGGGCACGCTTGCCATTACGCGACCCGCGTCAATTCGATGGTGAAGTCGATCTTGCGGGCCTGGCCGGTGTCGATCAGGTTCGATCCACCATTGGCCACGCGATCGATGGTGTATGTGCCCAGGATCGTGCCGGTGCCATCCATCAACGGCCAGGCTTCGCCCTCGCTAGCCATTTCCGCCAGTGTTTCGATGGCCGAGGCGCTGCCGGCGAGCTCTGGCACCAGGGTGCCTGTGAGCGTCACCTTGTCGTCGCCCACACCCACGAACTGGCTGGCGGCGGGCGCCAGGAAGCGATCGTCGCGTGCGTGGCGGAAAGCGCGGTCGCGCTCGATGCGGTCGGGCAGCATGGTCTGGCTGTCGAACACGAACAGGCCAAGGGCAAAAAGCATGAGGGCCTCGCTTAGAAATCGTCGCCCATGTCGCCACCACCGCCGCCAAACTTGCGCTCGATGATATCGGCAACACGCTTGGCAAGGTCGTGGGCATCCTCGCCGGGTTGCTGGTAGATGTTCAGCGTCAGGTTGAGGTTAGGGCGTGGTCGATCTGCCTGGGCCGCCTTTGCCTTGCGGTCGGGAACGGTAGAGCTCGGGCCTTCGAGAGCACGGGCATTGGCATCTACCACCCTGTTCTTCGCATCGGCCAGTGACGGAGAGCTCAAAGCGAGGGCGCCGGCGCTCGCAACGCCCGCAGCCATCTTGCCCATGGCGCGAAGAGGTAGGCGCGCGCCGCCGTTGATGCCAATTGCTAGCCCTTGCGTCAGAAAGCCGCCCATTTGCATGAAAGTGCGGGACGGACTGTTAATTTGGTTCGGCTTTCGAAAGGCACCGATAATTTTCTCGCCTAACGTTGTGACGAAGCCGACGATGGGGATCGACTTTAGCCCTTCAATCAAGCCGATCAGCATCATCTTTCCGGCCCACTGCATCCATTCAGGTAGGCCATGAAAGATGCCTTTGATCTTATCTACGCTGCTTCCGATATAGGTCCAAACCTTGCTCCAGTTATTGTATAGCCAATAAAGACCGAAGACTACACCTGCGATGGCCGCGCCGATCACGATAGGCCAGATGCCGATAGCCGTGACGATCGGCGCGAGTAGCATGAACGCTCCGCGCACCATCATGAACACGTTGCGCAGCGAGGCAAATCCGGACAACACGGAGCCGAAACCGAATTGCAACGCTCCCAGTGCCGCCTTGCCGGCTATAAAGGCGGTGACCAACTGCATCAGGCTCTTGGCCGTTTCCGGATTGGCCTGTGCCCACCTAGAGATAGCTGAGATGCCTTGGTTTACCCAGCCAAAGAACTCCGTCATCGCGGGGAGCAGTGTGGCGCCCAACGTGATCGCGAGGGCGCTCATTGTGCCTTTGAAGCTTTCCCAAGCAACCGACGCATCCTGCGCTTCGCGTTGCTTAAAGGCTGCATCAACAGTGCCGCCGCTCTTGGCCAGATCGCCGCGGATCTTGCGATAATCCTGCATGTTGAGGATCAGGGTGCGCAGGGCCGATTGCGCCTGCATGTCCTCCACCACCAAGCCAAGCTTGGACAAGTCGCCACCGGTGGCTTTCTGGGTGATTTCGGCCAGGGCCTCCATCGGCGTCTTGCCCTTGGCATAGGCGGCCTTGAGCGCGGCGGGTAGATCCACCCCAAAATTCTTCTTGAACGCGTTCTGCACCGTGGGCGAGTTGATCTTCGAGAGCAGGTTGGTGATGTTGGTGGCCGCCTCCTCGCTGGTGCCCGCGCCGCGCCGGGCGATTTCGAGCGCGGCGGTCAGGTCAGCCACGGCGCCCAGGCCCGACTGGCCCAACGCCTGGGCCTGCGCAGTCAGGCTGGGGAAGTAGCGGGCCATGTCCTTCACTTCGAAGGCGCCGACATTGCCGCCCGCCGCCATGATGTCGAGGGCCTTGCCGGTGTCCAACAGGCCGACCTTAAGGTTTTGCAGGTTGGCAGAGGCAGCAGCGGCGCCATCAGCAATGTCCACCTTCATCGCCGTGCCCAGGCGGCCGATCGGGCTGATCATCTGCATGGCTTCGCGCGGATCGATGCCGAAGCCTGACAGCGCATCGACGCCCTGCCGCATTGCCTCGGGCATCTGGTGCGCAGCCTCGGCCGCGCGCAGGATGCCTTGGGCCATGGCATCGGTCTGTGCTTGGGTGAGGTTGGCCTTTTGCGCGATGTCCACCATGCCCGACGAGAAATCCATCGCGGCTTTGCCAGCTAATACCAGCGGCGTGGCCAGGCCGGCGGCGCCCAGCATGTTGTCAGTGCCAGCACTCTTCAATTGCTCGCCGCGTTGTCCAATGCGGTTGGTATTGGCGTTGAAGGTGTTGATTGCCTTCTGTCGGTCGATCTGCGCGTTCACCCGCTCCAACTGCGAGGCCAGGTTGCGCTGCTTGGCGGTTAGCTCTTCGGTGTTGCCGGTGCCCTTTGCGATTTCCTTGTCGAGTTCCTGCATCTCCTTTTTCACGTTCCGCAGTTCGCGGAACATGCCATCGAGGGCCTGCTTACCGTTCTTCCCCAGGCCAATGAGGTTCTTGAGCGGACCGGACAACTTGTCGTTGCCCGTGAATGACACGATCAGGGACAGCTTGTTGTTGGCCACGGGGCTACTCCGGTTTGTTCATGCGATTCCACGCGGCCACGGCGCGGCGGTGCCATTCGAGCAGGTCGGCCAGATCCATCGCGGCGAGATCGGCAATAGGCCAGTGGAACACCGCCGCGATATCGGCGATCAGGGTTTCGACCGTCAGGCTGCGGTCATCGCCTGCATCGCCTCGCGCTGGGCCTGGTTCAGAAAAAAACCGACCACCGTGCCGACCACTTCGGCGAAGTCATCGGCTTCCAAGCCATAGAATTCGTGCGCAACGATGGCGGGGGTGGTGATGCGCGGGATCACCTTGGCCACGGCATCGACGTCGGCTGCAACCAGGTCGGTCAACTTGGTGCCGCGCAGATCGCCGCCCTTGGGCTTGCGGATGGTGAGACTGGCGATATCGCCGCCTTCGCGCTTGATGGGCTCGGCGAGGGTGACGACAACAGACTTGCTGGCAGGCGCTTGGGCGGGCGCGGGGGTGGTATCGGTCATGGAGGGCGATCCTTGATAAGACGCGGTCTGATGAAGGCCCCTGCCGGCAGGACCGCCTTTCTACCGGCAGGGGGCCGGGCGCGAAAGGGCCGCCCGGATCTGGTAAGGGGATCAGCGGCCGAGCGCGGCGCGGATTTCGGCGTAGCGATCGACGCCCATGACAATGAAAATCATGTTGATCAGGTCGATCTCGATCCAGTCGACGCCATCGACGATCAGGCGGTAATAGCTGCACGCCACCTTGTATTTGTGGGTGCTGTTGTCGCCCGGCTTGCCGTTGCCGAAGTCGATCTCGGTATAGCGGCCCAGGCACACAACCTCGACCGATTGCACCTCTCCGGTGTAATCGTTCTGATAGGCGCCAATGAAGCGCACCAGGCTGGCGGCGAGCGAGGTGGCACCGAACTGCGCCAGCGCAGCCTGGATCAGGCCGCCCATGGAAAACTCGAACTCGAGCTTGTCGAGGCCCATGTCGATCGGCACCGGGCCGATCATGCCGCCACCGCGCCAGTCTTCGGTCTTAATCACCAGCTTGGGCACGGTGACTTCCTCGGTTTCGGCGAGGTGGCCGACGCCGTCGAGCAGCATGTCCATCTGCTTCAGCTTGAAGGGGAAACCCATGGCAATGCTCCTTTAGGCGGCCAGCTGGCTGGCGAAATCGGCGTAATACCGGTCGGTCACGCGCTGGTTGAGGGAGAGCCCTTCGAGCGGGGCCACGCCGGTAAAGTCGTAGTCGATCACCGCCTGGCCACCGGCGAGTTGCTCGGTGCTGTTGAGTGCGGGATCGTACCAGGCCTTGCCGCCGATCAGCCGGCCGGCGGTGACATAGCTGCGCAGCTTGGCGTTGATCGTGTCGATGGTGTCCTTGACCAGCATGACGGTCATCGGCTTGTCGGCGGCCCAGGCGAGGCCCTGCTCGATTTCGTCGGCGATCACCTGCGAGGTGCGCACCACGCTTTCGAAGGCGTAAAGCGGTTCGTCCGAACAGGTGCGGTTGCCCCAGTAGCGATAGCCGCCGCCGAAGCGCACCAGCGTGGTAATGCCGGCGGCATTGAGGAGCGCGGCATCGGTTTCCGTGCTGTTGAGGGCGAAGCTCACGTCCTGGGAAATCCCGGTCACCCCGGTGACGGTGATGTTTGAGATCGTCTTGTGCCAGCCCATGTCGGCATCGATCTGGGCTCGCATGCCCATGGCGCGGGCCACGGCATCGCCGGCAAAGCTGCTCGACCAGTTGGGCCAGATCATCATCATTTCGCGTTCGCCGAAGTTCTCGCGATAGGTCAGCGCCTCGGCCACCGTCTCGCCTTCGCCAGCGAAATAGAGGAAGCCGCGCAGCTTTTTGGCCACGCCGGCAAAGTGCGCCGTCACCGCCTCGCTATCGAGCGCCGGGGCGCCGAGGATGCGCGGGCGCACCTGCAATTCCGCCTCGGCGGTGATCAGCTTGTCGATACCGGCGATGGTCAGCGCTTCCTGCGCCTGGGCATCGGCGCCCACGCCCACGCGCACCAGCACGATCACGGGGCTGGATACGTCGGCAATCGCATCGAGCGCGGCGGGCAGGGTGCCGGTCGCGCCGATGGTGGCGAGCGCCTTGCGCACGTCGGTGATCAGCACGCGGCCATCGAGCGGGAAGGCATCGGCCGGTGCATCGGGCGCGGTGCCGACAATGCCGATCACGGCGGTGGACTGGGAGGCAATCGCGCGACTGCCCTGGGTAAGGAAATTGGTCTTGATGCCGTGCATGGGTGGCTCCTGATCAGGCGGCGCGGATGGACAAGCGGTTGAGGGGGATGGTCAGGCGGGTGAGGGCATTGGCGAGGGTGCCGGCTTTGGTGCCGGTGATTTCAGCCACGGCCTGGCCCGAGGCGAGCTCGCCCGAGATGGTGACCTGTCGCACGACGATGCGCGGCTCCCACCTGGCGAGCGCAAGAGCGATGCCCATCGACGCAAGCAGCGTGGTGGCGCGGTTCAAGGGGCGATCGACCACGTCGGCGAGAATGCAGCCGTAGTCGCGGCGCATCGTGCGGGTGCCGAGCGGGGTGCTGATGATGTCCTCGCACGACTGTTCGAGGTGGTCGTCGCCCGAAAGCGGCTCGCCGGTGGCGCGGTTCATGCCGGTGAGATTTGTCACAGGCTGATCTCCGGCACGGTGATCGGCACATGCGAGAAACGGTGCGCGGCGGCCTGGGCAGCGCTTTCCAGTTCCGCCACCTTGGCCGAGAGAGCGGCAACCTGGGCGACGGCCTTGTAATAGGCCTGCACTTGCGGCTGCACCTGGGCCAGGATCATGTCCTTGATCCAAGAGACGATCTTGGTGGGATCGGCAATCGGCGCTTCCAGCAGAGCCAGCCAAGGGGCGAGCCGCTCGATCAATTCGCGCACATGCGCCAACTGCGCGGCCACCGGGGCAAACGCTTCATCCACCCGCGCTTGCAGGTCCACGGGGTTCTTGGCCGCGTTGATCCGGTCGATCAGGCGGTCGATATAGGCGGTGTTGATGGTGACGCTGCCCTGGTCGATCATGGCGCCCTCACGCGATGTTGTTGACGATGCCGGCACTGACGGTGATCGTCTTGCCGTCGGGCGTGGAAAACTGGCCGCTGGCGCCGGTGCCGGCATCGAGATTGCCCGCCGCGACCACCGATCCAGACACGTCGAGATCGCCGGTGATGGACACACCGGCCGGGGCGTTGATCGAAAACTTGCCGTTGCCAGGCAAGACGAACGCCAGATCGTGGCTATCGGGATCGTAGGACAGCACTGCGCCGTCCTTGAAGCGGACTAGCTCCATGGCGCTGTTGCCCGGCAGGGGGAAAGCGTTGCAGGTAATCCCGCCGATCGCGATGGCCGCACCGATCTCGCCGGCCGGGCACAGCACCAGCACCTGCTCGCCTACTGCCGGCGGGCACCAGACGCGAGTTTCGCCCATGCGCGGCGCGGCCCAGCGGATCGGGCCGGTTTGCAGATCCTCGTCGATCTCCACCACGCATTTGCCGGCGGCATGATCGACAGAGACCACGCGCCCAAAGCGCAGCAGTTCGTCGGGATCGGTCAGGGTGCTTTCGGGCGTTCTCATGATGCCACTCAGCCACCGGAACGCGGCGGGGGCCATGGGGGCCGATTGTAGGGGCGCCGCTCACAACGCGCGCGGGTGGCAGAGTGGCCGGGCCAGCGGCAAGCCCATGGACATGGCCGACAGCACCACCGCAATCGATCTATCGCAATTGCCCGCGCCCACCGTGGTCGAGCAGATGTCCTACGAGGACATCCGCGCTGCTGCCGTGGCCAAGCTGCGCGAGGATCTACCCACGTTCGACGCTACGGTGTTGAGCGATCCGGCGGTGAAAGTGCTCGAGGTGTTCGCCTATCGCGAGATGCTGATCCGCCAGACATTCAACGAGCGCGCGCGCCAGGTCATGCTGGCCTATGCTACCGGCAGCAACCTCGACCAGCTGGGCGCGCTGCTCAACGTCGCGCGCCTGCCCGACGAACTGGACGATGCTTACAAGGGGCGAATCCAGCTAGCGCCCGAAGCCTTTTCCGTGGCCGGGCCGGCCAGCGCCTATCGCTATTATGCGCTTTCGGCCGCCGGCACGATTGCCGACGCCAGCGTCACCAGCCCCCGGCCAGATGACATCCGCGCGATGGTCCTGGGCGTGCTGGCCGACCATGGCGCCGACGCGGGCCTGGTGGCGGATATGACCGCCGCGCTCGATGGTGCGACCTGGCCGGGCACCGTGCTCGTCGCCTTGCTATCCAGCCTGGGCGATGGTTCGGCCAGCGACGATGAAATCGAGGCAGTTGAACTGGCCATCGCCGCCGACGAGGATGTGCGGCCCGTCACCGATCTGCCCCAGGTGCAATCGGCCGAGATCGTCGATTACGAAATCGATATCGATCTGACGCTGTTTACTGGCCCCGACGAGACGGTGGTGCTCGCCGCCGCGCAAGCCGGGGTCGAGGCCTACAAGACCGCCTCGCGCAAGATGGGTCGCTCGATCACCCGCGCCGGGCTCTATGCCGCCGCCGTGGTCGCGGGGGTGCAGAATGCCCTGATCAACAAGCCGGCCGACGATGTGGCGGTGGGCAAGCTGCAATGCGCCAATTGCGTCGGCACTGCCGTGAGGATCGCCGGCCGTGTCGAGTGATAGCCTGCTCCCACCCAATTCCACCCCGTTGGAAGTCGCGCTCGCGCGCCTGGGGCTGCGGTTCGACGACATCGACCTGCCGATTGAGCGGCTGTGGAACCCGGCGACCTGCCCGATTGCCGTGCTGCCGTGGCTGGCCTGGTCGCTGTCGGTCGACAAGTGGGATGCCGAGTGGTCCGAAGAGGAAAAGCGCGCGGTGACGGCGAGTGCGATCGAGGATCAGCGCCGCAAGGGCAGCGTCACGGCGGTCAAGACCGCGCTGGCCGGGATCGATAGCCTGCTGACCCTGGTGGAGTGGCACCAGACCGCACCGCGCGGCGTGCCGCACACCTTTGCCGTGCATCTGCCGGCGATCGGCGCCGATGGCGTCGCTGGTGGCGCGCGCGTGTCTGCTGCCACCACCGCGCAGATCATTGCCGATGTCGTCCGCGTCTCCCCCGCGCGCAGCCACTTCGACGTCGTGATCGACCTGGCCGTGGCCGGCGCCACCGCCGCCACCGGCGCCGCCTATGCCGCGCTCTATCGCCGCGTCGCTGCCGGGCCGGACACCAGCGACACCGATTGGGCCGCGCTGATCACCGACGAGATCGGCGAACCGCTGACCGACGATACCGGCCAGTTTCTTGATGGGAGTGCCGCTTGATGACCGCGCTTGTCCTGCAAATCACCGATGTCGGCCGCGCGGCCATGGTCGATCCGGCCGGGGGCACGCGCACCGTGCACATCGTCGAAGCCGGGCTGACCCAAGCCGCGTTTGTGGCCGCGCCCACGCTGGAGGCGCTGCCCGGCGAATTCAAGCGGATCGATACGGTTTCCGGCCTTGCCGTGGCACCGGACACCGTGCACCTCACGCTGCGTGACAGCGGCACCGATAGCTATGCCGTGCGCGGCATTGCCCTCTACCTCGATGATGGGACGCTGTTTGCCGTCTTTGGCCAGCCCGATCCGATCCTTGAGAAGGCCGCTGCCGCGACGTTCTACCTGGCGATCGATTGGACACTCGCGGCGGCCGATGTAGCCGCGATCACGTTCGGCGACACGAGTTTTCTCAATCCCCCGGCCACCGAAACGGTTTCCGGTGTGGCCCAGCTGGCGACCATTGCCGAGGCGCTGGCCGGTGCGGTGGGCGACAAGATCATCACGCCGGCCGTGATGGCCGAAGTCCTCGCCGGCTATGTCAACGCGGCCCAGCTCGGCGCAGCGAGCGGCGTGGCGACGCTCGGCGCCGACGGCAAGCTTGCCGTCGATCAGCGCCCGGCGATCGACCTGATCGACGTGTGGCCGGTGGCTGACCAGGCCGCGATGCTCGCCAAGGCCGACGCGACAGTGGGCGACTTCGCCGTACGTGCCGATTCTGGGTTGGTCTATGTGCTGCAGGCCCTGCCGCCCAGCACGCTGGCCAACTGGCTCGAGATCACCACGCCATCGCCGGTGGGATCGGTCAACGGCAAGGTCGGTGCCGTCGTGCTCTCATCTGGCGACGTCGGCGCGGTGCCCAGTGGGCGCAAGGTCCAGACCGGCGGAGGCCTGCTGTCGGGTGGCGGCACGCTAGCGGGCGATCTCACCCTCACGCTCAACCCAGCCAGTGCTACCGAGGCGGCGGCCGGCGTGGCGGGTGATAAGGTGGTTACCCCGGCGAGCCTCGCCACGATCCTCGCCACCCTGGCCGCCAAGGCCAATGGCGCTGCAACCGTCTCGGCCGGCGGCCTGCTGACCGGCGGCGGTGTGCTCGCCGGCAATCCCACGATCAACCTGGCAGCGGCCAGTGCGGCCGAGATCCTGGCGGGCAACGAAGGTGGCAAGGCAGTCACGCCCGCCGGCCTGGCTGGCCTGCCCAAGAGCCTGACACCCAATGGCTATTGGACGCTGCCCGGTGGGCTCAAGCTGATGTGGGTGCAGGTGCGCCAGGTGGTTACTACCGAGCGTGTGCTCACCGTCGCTTACCCCGACAGCTTCGCCGCGTTCGTCGTCCCCATTTCGCTGACCGGGTGGAACACCGTCTTCTCGATCAGCCGCGATCTGTGGTGCCAATTCGTCGGCGACCCTGGCCTCTCCAGTTGCACGATTCAGACCCAGTCCGACGACGGCCAAGACATGCGCCTCGACGGCTTCAACGCATTTTTCCTGGGGGTGTGATGTCCCACATCTACTACAGCGCCGCGCGTGGCGGCTTTTTTCACGCCGCCAACCACCCAGTGCTGCCCGATGACGCGGTGCGTATTTCGCGTCTGCGCCATCGCCAGCTGATGGACGCGCAGTCCCAGGGCCGCCAGATCGTGCCGAACGACGCGGGGCGCCCTGTCCTGGCGCCGGTGGTGCCACCCAGCATCGAGCAGCTGCGCGTGCGGGCGAGTGCCGCGGTCAATGCCGAGGCCGCGCGCCGGATCAAAGCCATCGCTACGATCGAACGGCAGACCAACGACAACGCAGTGATCGCCCAGGCCGCCCTGGCCGCCGCCACCGGCGCCCCGGCGCCGGCAGGCCTGGCCGAAGCGCTCGCCCGCCGTGCCGCGATCGACGCCATCCGCGCGGCGTCCAACCGCATCGCCGCCGTGATCGCGCAGATGCCGGCGGCCAACCTCATCGATTTTGACGCCACGGCCGAGCGGCTGTGGGTGGAGGGCTGATCTATGGCCAAGATTTCCGACCTGCCCAAAGTCGTCGCACCAGATGGTGCCGAAACCGTGGTGGTGCTCAAGGATGGTGAGGCCAAGCGCGTCGACTTGGCGCCGCTGGTGGAGGCCGGCGCCGCGCCGGTTTTGGCCGAGGCGGGCAACTTGCGCGATGAAGCAGCGGATGCGGCGGACCTGGCTGGCCGCTACGCCAATGCGGCAAGCGACGCGGATATCCCCGGTGCGCCTGCCGGTGCGCGCGGGGCCTATTACTGGACGCTGGTCGCGCAAAACCTACTTGCCAGCCTGCAGGCAACAGCCACCGACAACGCTGCTGCCGTTGCCCTGCTGCGGCAGATCGCGACGCAAACGATCGGCCGCCCGGTCGCGCCAATTGCCGGCGCAGCCACCACCTATCCCGTGACGATGCGCGATGCTGCCCTGCAGGCCGGCACCATCGAAACCATTCCGCTCTATGTGCGCGGCGCAGGGCCCCTGCAATTGACCCTCTACACGGTGAGCGGCCCGCTGCTCACGCGCGTGGCGACGTACAC
>NZ_QBUE01000011.1:0-142561 GCF_003058045.1 Novosphingobium sp. GV079
GCCCCGATCGGGGCCCCTGTGCTTTGAATCTGCCGCAACGTCAGTGGCCTACTTTTACTCCGCCACAGTGGCCGGTTTTTGCTCCGCCGTTGACAGCAGGACGCGGAACATTGTCGCGCGCCACGGCTTGCCATTTACGCTATAGGCCGTGGCACGTACGGCACACAGACAACAGGCAAGCGATGCGGCTCGACGATTACGACAACAACATCGACGTGGAAGATCAGCGCGGCCGGGGCGGCGGATTTTCGTTGGGCGGCGGTGGCGGCGGTTTTCCGTTCGGGCTGATCCTCAGTCTGGTTGGTTCGCGCTTCGGCATCCTCGGCATCCTCGTGGTGGTCGGCGCATCGTTCCTGTTCGGTGGCTTACCGCGCCAGTTGGCCGGGCCGGTGGGTGAAACGCCTTCGCAGCAGGTCGGCCAGCCCGGCGGCGAAACCCTCGCCCAGGCGTGTGACGTCAACGCGTTCAGCCACGAGAGCTGCAATGCGCTGTCCTCGCTCAACAAGACCTGGAAGCCTTTGCTGGCCAGCGAGAACATCGCGTTTCGCGCACCCAAGCTGGTGTTCTATTCCAGCCAGGGTTCGTCCGGCTGCGGCGCGGCGCAAAGCGCGATGGGGCCGTTCTATTGCCCCAGTGACCAGGGCATCTACATCGACACCGATTTCTATACCGAGCTGGACAAGAAGCTCGGCGCAGGGGGTGATTTCGCGCGCGTCTATGTCATGGCCCATGAATATGGCCACCATATCCAGAAGCTGGTCGGCACGTCAGACAAGGTAACACAGGCGCAGCGCGCCAATCCCGATGCGGCCAACGCCCTGTCGGTGCGCCTCGAACTCCAGGCCGATTGCTACGCGGGGGTGTGGGCCGCGCAGAACCGCGCACGGATCGAACCCGGCGATGTCGAGGAAGGCATGCGCGCCGCGCACCAGATCGGCGATGACACGCTGATGAAAGCCGCCGGCCGCACCCCGGTCGAGGCGGCGTTTACCCACGGCAGCTCTGAACAGCGCATGGCCTGGCTGCGCAAGGGGCTCGACAGCGGTAACCCTGCGCAGTGCAACACCTTTGCGCCGGGCGCGGTGTGATCGGCAGATCGTGTGGAACCTAGGCCGGTTTGCAGCGTAATGCGGGAAACCGGGGAGTTTTACCGATTATGTTCGCACACCGAAATGCCGCCCGCGCCGCCCTGCTCGGCGCGATGCTCCCGCTCGCGCTTGGCAGCCTCGCCGCCCACGCGCAGACTGCCGTGGCTCCCAAGGATGCCAAGGTCGGCGATGTCGTCGCCACGCCGCTCGAAACGGTGAACCTCAAGAAGGAAGATATTCCGCCGATCCTGCAGCGCGCCCAGGAAACGCCCTATACGCTGGCTGGCTTGCGCAGCTGCCCGGCGATCTCGTCCGAAATCCGCCGGCTCGATGCCGTGCTCGGCGATGACATCGACATTGCCGATTACACCAAGGGCGGCCTCAAGGTGGGCAACACCGCCAAGTCGATCGTCGGCTCGCTGATCCCGTTCGGCGGCATCATCCGCGAAATCTCTGGCGCGAACGAAGCACAGCGCCGTTGGCAGGTGGCCCTGTTCGCCGGCACGGCCCGCCGTTCGTTCCTCAAAGGCGTTGGCCAGTCGCGCGGCTGTCCCTATCCGGCGCGTGGCGCCACTGCGCGTGATGCCAGCGCCGTCGCGGCCAACCGCGCGCGTGAGGCCGCCGCTGCCGATGCGGCCAAGGAACAGGCCAAGCAGGAAAAGCGCAACCGCTGATCCTTCACCCTATCCCCGGCGCCCGCCCGCTGTCATGCGGTGCAGGTGCCGGGGATAGGTCACTTAGACCAGTATGATATCGGCAAGGTGCAGATCGGGCGCGCCCATCAACACCCCGATGCGCACCGCCTTCTCCGGCCCGGTACCATCCACGTCGTAATAGAGGTTTCCGCTGGCCTGGTCATAGATCAGGCTTTGTTCGGCTGTGGTCGCACGCGTTCCATAGCCGAATTCGGTGTCGGCAATGGCGCCGGGCGGCTGTGCATAGAAACCTGCGCCAAACGCATCGAGTGATAGGGCAATCTTGTCCTCGCCGCTCACAAAATCGCGGATCACCGTGCGCCCGACGGCCAAGGGGCCGGCATCGAACACGAAGGTATCGTGCCCCGCCCCGCCGGTCAGGCTGTCTATGCCGCCGCCCCCGCTCAACACGTTGTCGCCCTCGTTCCCTACGATCGTGTTGTTGGCGTTGTTGCCCGCACCATTGATGTTGCCCGCGCCGCTCACCAGCGTGAGCCGCTCCACGTTGGCATCGAGACGATAGCTGATGGTGCAGAAAACCTTGTCGATCCCGGCATCATCGCTGCGTTCCACCACCCGGTCGCCGGCGTCATCGACATAATAGACGTCATTGCCGGTGCCGCCCTCCATGCGGTCGGCTCCCGCCTGGCCAAACAGCGCGTCGTTGCCGGCGCCGCCGAGCAGGTGGTCATCCCCCGCCCCGCCCTTCAAGCGATCATTGCCCGCGCCGCCTTCCAGGCGGTTGGCATCCTTGTTGCCAAGGATCGTGTCATCGAATTGCGAGCCGATGGCGTTTTCGATACTCTTGATCTGCACCGTTCCCGCCCCGATGGTGTCGATCGGCTTGGTCGTCGCCAGCGTCAAGTAGATGCCCTGCTGCGCATCGGCAAAGCTGATCGTGTCGTTCCCGGCGCCGCCCGCAAACGTGTCGTTGCCGCCATGGCCGAGAAACAGATCGTCCTTGTCGGTGCCCACCAGCTTGTCGGCCGCCGCTGTGCCTTCCACCGTTTGCCCGTGGTGATCGGTGTAGGTCTGCGAGTGCAAGGTGCCGTTGCCGTCGCGCCACATCACGGCAAAACCACCATCGGCCAGCGCCAGCAGTTGCGCGGCATCCTGGGTTCCCGCCGTGGTTGTGTTGACGATCTGCTCCTGGCCGATTTCGCCGCCGGAATGATCATAGGTCCGCAACGCAATCTCGCTGGCGCCGTTCGCGCCGCCCGCCGGGTTAGCGCTGGCCCAGGCGATCGCGAAACCGCCATTCGCCAGGGCAACCACGTCGGTTGAGCCGACGAAGCGCGGACCATCCTCGCTGACGATCGTATCGGCCTGCACCACGGCACCGCTGCTGTCGAACACCTGCATATGCAGCGCCCCCAGCGACACGAAACCGCCACTGGAATGGTTTTCGGCCCAGGTCATGGCAAAGCCACCCGTCGCAAGCGCGACCATCTGCACTTCCACTGCATCGCCATCGCGCGTCGGCAGCGCCAGCAGCGTCGCCGCCTTGATCTCGGTGCCGTCCACGGCATGGATCGCATAGGTGTAGCCGACGTTGCCGCTCGACACCCCATTGTCCAGCGCCAGCGTAAGCAGTGAACCATCGGCCAACTGCGTCACGCTGGGCGGCAAATCCCGATCCGAGGAGGAGGCCGTGAAGCGCGCAACGACGCTCATCGTTGCCAGGTCAACGATGTTGACCACCGCCCGCGCCGCACTCCCCCCGAAATCGACGTTGCTGACAACGGCCACTTTGCCCTGATCCGCGCCCTTCAGCGCCAGCACCGAGGTGCCAGTGTAGGTGGCCGAGGGGGACGGCACCGGCACCGTGATCGTCCCGCTGATCGTGCCATCGCGTGGATCGGTGTCCAACAGCGACAGGGTGACAGGGCTACCGGCGCCCTCGGCCTCCTTGACAGTGATCGCATTGCCGTCGGCGAGCGTGAAAACCTCATAGTCGCGCACCGTGGCAGTTACCCCGCTGGCCACGCCATCGGCCGTGAACACGGAATAGATATAGTCACCCGAATTGGGATGCGCGGTGTCCTCGTTCATGACCAGAATGTTGCCGTTGGCCAGGAACGTCGCAAACGGGGTACGCCTTTGCGCCTGCGTCTGGTCCAGCGTTACTTCCGCTCCATCGCGATAATAGGTCATGATATCTCCCATCTCCGCCCCGGCCAACGAGAGCGCGATGGTTCACAACCTATTGCAACGCATGGCTTCCACCCATGGAAACAAGCCCCAGTTTGGATCAACGAAAAAGGCCGGGGTCTTGCCAACCCCGGCCTTTGCTTGGTCTCTTGCCGTCAGGCGCGGATCAATAGACGCGCGCCTTGGGCTTGATGTACTGCACGTCGTCGGTGAGCGTGTATTCGTGCACCGGGCGGTAATCGAGCTTGATGTCGCCGCTCTTGCCGCCCCAGCCGTCGAACCAGCCCACGGTATGCTTCATCCAGGTGGCGTCATCGCGGTTGGGGAAATCCTCGTGCGCATGGGCGCCGCGGCTTTCCTTGCGGTTGTAGGCCGAATGCATCGTCACGGAAGCCTGGCTGATCAGGTTGTCCAGCTCCAGCGTTTCCACCAGATCCGAGTTCCAGATCAGCGAGCGGTCCGACACGCCGATATCCTGCATTGAGGCATAGATTTCGGCCAGCTTGTGCTTACCTTCGGCCATCAGCTCGTCGGTGCGGAACACCGCCGCGTGCTGGCTCATCGCGCGCTGCATCTCGGTGCGGATCTTGGCCGTGGGCGAACCGCCCTTGGCGTTGCGGAAGTGATCCAGGCGCGACAGCGCAAGGTCCGCGCTGTCCTTGGGCAGCGACTGGTGCGCCGTGCCCGGCTTGATCAGTTCCTTGAGGCGCAGGCCGGTGGCACGGCCGAACACGACAAGGTCGATCAGCGAGTTGGAGCCTAGGCGGTTGGCGCCGTGCACCGAAACGCAGGCCGCTTCGCCCACGGCGAACAGGCCCGGCACCACGGTTTCTGGATTGCCATCGGCACCGATGGTCATCACTTCGCCGTGGTAGTTGGTGGGGATGCCACCCATGTTGTAGTGCACCGTCGGCACCACCGGCAGCGGCTGGCGCGTCAGGTCAACGCCGGCAAAGATCTTGCCGCTTTCGGTGATCCCGGGCAGGCGCTCGGCCAGCACCTTGGCATCGATATGGTCAAGGTGCAGGTAGATATGGTCCTTGTGCGGACCAACGCCACGGCCTTCGCGGATTTCCAGCGCCATCGAACGCGACACCACGTCGCGGCTGGCGAGGTCCTTGGCCGAGGGGGCATAGCGTTCCATGAAACGCTCGCCTTCGGAGTTGGTGAGATAACCACCTTCCCCGCGCGCGCCTTCGGTGATCAGCACGCCCGCACCATAGATGCCGGTCGGGTGGAACTGGACGAATTCCATGTCCTGCAACGGCAGGCCCGCGCGCAACACCATGCCGCCACCGTCGCCGGTGCAGGTGTGGGCCGAAGTCGCGGTGAAATAGCAGCGGCCATAGCCGCCGGTGGCCAGCACCACGGCATGGCCACGGAAGCGGTGGATCGAGCCATCGTCCATGCACAGCGCGATCACGCCACGGCATTCGCCGTTTTCCATGATCAGGTCGATGGCGAAGTATTCGATGAAGAAGTCGGCATCATACTTCAGGCTCTGCTGATAGAGCGCGTGAAGCATGGCGTGGCCGGTGCGGTCGGCCGCGGCGCAAGTGCGCTGCACCGGCGGGCCTTCGCCCATGTTCTGCATGTGGCCGCCGAACGGGCGCTGATAGATCGTGCCATCGGCGTTGCGGCTGAACGGCACGCCGGCGTGCTCCAGTTCGTAAACCGCCGCCGGGGCTTCGCGCACCATGTATTCGATCGCGTCCTGGTCGCCCAGCCAGTCAGACCCCTTGACGGTGTCGTACATGTGCCAGGTCCAGTGATCGGGCGTGTTGTTCTGCAGCGAAGCCGCGATACCACCCTGCGCCGCCACGGTGTGCGAGCGGGTGGGGAACACCTTGGTGATGCAGGCCGTGCGCAGACCGGCCTGGGCCGAACCCATCGTGGCGCGCAGGCCCGAACCGCCCGCGCCGACAACGACGGTGTCATAGGTATGGTCGATGATCTTGTAGGCAGCAGACATGGCTTACGCGGCCCCCAGTGCGATGCGGATGATCGAGACGATGCCGAACACGGCAGCGGCGGCGGGCACGAAGTTGATCAGCATCCAGGATGCGACCTTGCCACCTTCTTCGTGGATATAGTCTTCGAGCATGACCTGCACGCCCAGGCGCGCGTGGTACAGCGTGTTGACCACCAGCAGCACCAGCATGGTGGCCGAAAGCGGCTTGGCCGCCCAGCCATGCACGGTGACGTAGTCGTGCGCGGGCAGCAGCGCCAGGCTGATGCCGAGGAAGGGGATGACGATCAGGTTGCCCACCGCCGTAAGGCGCTGGGCCAGCCAGTGGTGCGTGCCGGCGTGGCTGGAGCCCAGCCCGCGCACGCGACCGATCGAAGTTCCGTTACCCATGGTACCTCCGAGAAATCAGGTAAGGAGTGCCGGCGCTCAGCGCAGCAGCACGAAGCCCCAGAACAGAGCCGTAAGACCGACCGAAGCGATCATCGTGAAGACCGACCAACGGGCATTGACCGAAAGTTCGTAGCCCACGCCGATGTCGAGCACGAGGTGACGGATGCCGGTGGCGGCATGCTGGAAGAACGCCCACGACAGGCCGACCAGCACGATCTTGCCGAGGATCGCGGTAATGGCGGAAAGGCCGCCATCGGCGCCGGTCCACACATAGGTCATGAACGTCGCATAGGCTTCAGGACCGCTGGCGATCGAACCCAGCCACCACAGCAGCAGCGACAGGCCGACAAAGGCCAGGCCATTGCCCGTAACACGGTGGAGGATCGAGACCAGCATGGCCGGACCCCAGCGCCAGATCTGGAGGTGCGGCGAAAGTGGCCGGTTGCTGTGCGCCAGCGCCATGGAACTTCCCCTTATTATCGCAAAGGCGACCGGGATGAGGTTTCCGGTCGGGACGAGTCGCTATTAGTCGAAAAGCCCCGGGGTGCAAGCCGCCGAAAGGGCCAAGCCGAATTCGTATGTTGTCATGCGGCAAGATGACGCGCAAACCACAGGCGATGCGCACCATTCCTATCTTCGCAGCCGCGCTCGCCGGGCTTGTTGCCATGGCCACGCCAGCGCTTGCCCGATCGCAGCCGCCGCGCATTCCGGCGCGCCCCACCCTGGCCGAGGCCTGCCACAACCGCGATGGCTGGGCCGATCCCGCGCCGCCGCAACGCATCTTTGCCAATACGTGGTACGTCGGCACCTGCGGGATCAGCGCGGTTCTCGTCACCTCGCCGCAAGGGCATGTGCTGATCGATGCCGGCGTGGCGCAGGCCGCCGACAGCGTCGCGCGCAACATCGTTGCCGCCGGTTTTCGCCTGCATGACGTGCGCTGGATCGTGCTCAGCCACGAACATTCCGATCACGCTGGCGGCCTGGCTGGGCTCAAGCGGAGGACCGGCGCCCGCCTGGCGGCCATGCCCGCCGCCGCGCGCGTGCTCACCACCGGTCAGGTTCCGGCAGACGATCCCCAGTCCGCCTGGCTCAAGCCGTTCCCGGCCGTTGCCGTCGATCGCGTGCTGCATGATGGCGAAACGCTGGTGGCCGGGCCGCTGCGCCTTGTCGCCCATGCCACGCCAGGCCACGCCCCCGGCTCCACCAGCTGGACCTGGACCAGCTGCCAGGGCCGCGATTGCCGCGCCATGGCCTATGTCGACAGCGTCACCGCGATGGCCGCGCCGGGTTGGCGCTTTGCCGATCATCCCGCCTATGTCGCGGCGTTTCGCGCCTCGCTCGATCGCATTGCCGCCCTGCCCTGCACCGTGCTGATCACGCCTCATCCCGGCGCCAGCGACCTGTTCGAGCGCCTTGCGCATGGGGCGCCCCGGCCGGTGCCGGGTGCCTGCCGCACCTATGCCGCCAATGGCCGCGCCCGGCTTGACGAGACGCTTGCCAAGGAGGCCGCGCCGCCGCAAAGACCCGCGCCATGAGCTGGAAAATCACCATCCTTGCGCCGCGCCCCATCGTCCAGGCCGCGCTGATCGCCCACGAAGACGTGTTCGACTGGGACGCCGACATCGTCATCGCCGGCAGCGAGATTGCCGAGGACAAGCCCGAAGACTGGCAGCTGGAAGCCTGGCTGGCCGACGAACCAGGCGAAGACGAACGCGCCGCGATCGCCGCGCTGTTTGCCGACGGCGCGCCGCCGATGGTGATCGAACAACTGCCCGAAGAAGACTGGGTCACGCTCAGCCAGCACGGGGTGGAGCCGATCCACGAAGGGCCGTTCCACGTCCACACCCCGGAATATCCGGCAGTGAACATGCCGGGCATCCGCAATTTCCTGATCCCCACCAGCCAGGCCTTTGGCACCGGCCAGCATGCCACCACCGCCGGGTGCCTGGCCATGCTGGCGCACATGAAGGCCAATGGCGCGGTGGTGCGCAACCTGGCCGATATCGGCACGGGCACCGGCTTGCTTGCTTTTGCCGGGCTGCATCTGTGGCCCGGCGCGCGCGCGATCGCCAGCGACATTGACGCCGTCTGCGGCCCGGTGGTCGCAACCAATGCCGATGCCAACGGCGTGCCGCTAGGCGATGGGCCGGGCAAGCTGGCCATGGTCATCGCGCCGGGCATGGACCATCCGCTGTTGCGCCTGTCGGCGCCCTATGACCTGCTGATTGCCAATATCCTGGCAGGTCCGCTGATCGAACTGGCGCCGGAATTTGCCGCGGCAGTCAAGCCAGGTGGCCATATCCTCCTCGCTGGCCTGCTCGCCACGCAGGAAAAGGCCGTGCGTGCCGCCTATGCCCGCGCCGGCCTGCGCCTGGCCGCCCGCCAGGTGCGCGGCGACTGGTCGATCCTGTGGCTGCGCCGCCGTGCCACCGCGCGCATCCATGCCAGCAAACCCGGTGCGCTGCCGGCGTGGTCGCAGAAGTGGTAGGACAGCGCACGACATCCACCACCCCCAACCCCCTCCTCTAAAAAGGATGGGGCTATAAAATCAGATCTTTAACTCCCCCTCCTCTTCAGAGGAGGGGGTCGGGGGGTGGTGCAAACCCAAGCACCAACGCCTAAACCCGGCTACCCACCATCGCCACGCCAAACGCCACGAAGATCGCGCCGGTCACGCGGTTGAAGATCTTGCGCGGCGATGGCTTTTCCAGCCAGCGCGCCACCGAGCGGCCGCCCAGCGCATAGAGCAGATACGAGGTCATCTCGATCACGCCAAAGGTGGCGACCATGATGGCAAACTGCGCCGCCTTGGGCCGGGCCGGATCGATGAACTGCGGCAGGAATGCCCCGGCAAACAGCAATGCCTTGGGATTGCTGATGCCGATCAGAAATCCCGTGCGGAACAGGCCGAGCGGCGATGGCAGGGCCACGGGCCGATCGCCCACCATGTCAACCGGAGATGCCTTGGCGGTCCAGGATTTGTACCCCAGGTAGAGCAGATAGGCCGCACCGACGATCTTGAGCGCGGTAAACACCTGCGGCATGGCCACCAGGACCGCCGAAAGTCCCGCGGCCGAGAGGCTGAGCAGCGTGAGCACGGCGAGAAAGCAGCCGCTCATCGCCAGCATCGCCCGGCCAAAGCCCAGTGTCACGCTGCGCGTCATCACGTGCAGCATGTTGGGGCCGGGCGAGATCGAGATGAAAAAGACAGTGACGACAAACAGCCACCAGGTGTGAAGGGCCATGATCGCCTATCCCGCTGCCTTGAAGATTTCCGCCCAGGCCGCTTCGTCGATGACCTCGATGCCCAGTTCGGCTGCCTTTTTCAGCTTGCTGCCCGCACCCGGCCCGGCAACGACCAGATCGGTCTTGGGCGAAACACTGCCGGCGGCCCGTGCGCCCAGCGCCTCGGCCTGGGCCTTGGCCTCGTCGCGGCTCATCGTTTCCAGCTTGCCGGTAAACACCACGGTCTTGCCCGCGACGGCGCTGGCGCGGGTTTCGACGATGAAATCGGGCGGGCTCACTTCACCCAGTAGATCGTCCCACACAGCGATGTTGTGCGGCTCGTGAAAGAAATCGCCCAGCGCTTCCACCACCACCGGGCCAACGCCGTCGATGCCCAGCAGTTCGGCCTTGGCCTCTTCATCGCCGCCATGGGCGCGTTCGGCCACGGCGCGCAGCGCGGGCAGCGTGACGAAGCGCTTCAACAGGTCGCGCGCGGTGACCGCGCCAACGTGGCGAATGCCCAGCCCGAACAGCAGGCGCGCGGCATCGGGCTGGCGCTTGGCCTCGATCGCGGCGAGCAGATTGTCGACCGACTTATCCTTCCAGCCCTCGCGGCCGACGATATCATCGCGCCGCTTGCGCAGGCGGAAGATATCGGCCGGGCTTTCCAGCCAGCCCAGCGCAAAGAACTCAGCGATGGTCTTTTCTCCCAGCCCTTCGATATCGAGCGCGGCGCGGCTGACAAAATGCTTGAGCCGCTCGGTCCGCTGCGCCGGGCACACCAGCCCGCCGGTGCAGCGCACGTCGACCTCGCCCTCTTCTGCCACCGCCTCGCTGCTGCATTCCGGGCAGTGATCGGGAAAGACATAGGCCGGACGGTCTTCTTCGCGTGTCAGGTTTTCAACCACTTGCGGGATGACATCGCCAGCGCGTTGCAAGACCACGCGATCACCCACGCGAACGCCTAGCCGGCCGATCTCATCACGGTTGTGAAGTGTGACATTGGTGACGGTCACCCCGCCCACCAGCACGGGACGCAGGCGGCCCACCGGGGTCAGCTTGCCGGTGCGGCCGACCTGGATATCGATCGCCTCTACCGTGGTCTCCGCCTGCTCGGCAGGAAACTTGTGGGCCATGCCCCAGCGCGGCGCCTTGGCGACAAAGCCAAGGCGGCGCTGCCATTCCAGGCTATCTACCTTGTACACCACGCCATCGATATCATACGGCAAATCAGCACGTTGCGCCTGAATGCTGCGATAATGCGCCAGCATCTGCGCGGTATCATCGCAACGCGTCAGCAGGGGCGACACTGGCACGCCCCAGGCGGCGATCTGTTGCATCATCGCCCACTGTGTGTCGGCCGGCACGGCGCTGGCCGCACCCCAGCCATGCGCCAGGAAGCGCAAGGGCCGCGCAGCCGTCACGCTCGCGTCCTTCTGGCGCAGCGATCCGGCGGCAGCGTTGCGCGGGTTGGCAAAGACCTTGTCGCCCTTTTCCTCCTGCGCGGCATTGAGCGCGAGGAAATCGGCCTTGGCCATATAGACCTCGCCGCGAATCTCGAACACGGCGGGCGGCACCACGCCAGAATCGCTGCGAAGTTCCTGCGGTATATCCTTGATATGGGCTACGTTGGCGGTCACATCCTCACCCACCTGGCCATCACCACGCGTCGCCGCGCGCACCAGGCGGCCGTCTTCATAGCGCAGCGAGCATGACAGCCCGTCGATCTTGTCTTCCGCCGTCATCACCACCGGTGCATCGGCCGGCAGCGCCAGGAAGCGGCGCACACGCGCGACGAATTCCTCGACCTCCTCGTCGGTGAAGGCATTGTCGAGGCTCATCATGCGAACCTCGTGCGTCACCTTGCGCAGGGGAGAAGCAGAAACCTCGTGACCCACGGCGCGCGAGGGGCTGTCAGCGCGGATCAGATGCGGAAACGCTGTTTCCAGTTCGGCATTGCGCCGCACCAGGGCATCATATTCTGCGTCGGAAATTTCCGGGGCGTCTTCGGCGTGATAGCGCCGGTTGTGATAGGCGATCTGGCGCGCCAGCCGCATCAGCTCGTTCGCGGCGGCTGCCTCGCCCATTGCTGACGGATCGATGCCTGCCGGATCACTCATTATACGCCACTTTCACCAAACAATTGCGCCAGTCACCGGCGCGATACGCCATCACGGCAATTCGTAAAGCGCTATCGCCGGTCCGGGCAAGGCATAGCTGTGGAGGAACCGCCTGCCCACCCGGGCAAAAGGGTTCAAGCCTGTTCGAGCAGGCGGCTGGCCTGCGCGCGCGCCTCGGCGGTCACTTCCGCGCCAGACAGCATCCGCGCGATTTCCTCCTGGCGGCCGGCCGCGTCCAGCTTGCTCACCGAGGTGCGCGTGACTGTGCCCTCGCTCGACTTGGCGATCAGATAATGCGCGTCACCCCGCGCCGCCACTTGCGGGCTGTGCGTCACGGCCAGCAACTGCCCACCGTGCGCCAGGCGCGCCAGGCGCTCGCCAATGGCACTGGCCACAGCGCCGCCTACGCCGCGATCGATCTCGTCGAAGATCACGGTCGCTGCCCCGCCCTGTTCGGCCAGCGCCACCTTCAGCGCCAGGATAAAGCGCGACAATTCACCGCCCGAAGCGATCTTGCCCAGCGGCGCAAAATCGCTGCCGGGGTTGGTGGAGATGAGGAACTCCACCGCGTCCATGCCCTGGCCGCTCCAGCGATCCTCGGGCAGGCGCACCACGGCGGTGTGAAAGCGTGCCGCATCCAAGCGCAGCGGCGCCAGTTCGGCGGCCACCGCCTTGTCCAGCTTGCGGGCGGCCTCGGCCCGCTGGACCGACAGCGCCTCTGCCTTGGCGCGATAGTCCAGGCCCGCTTCCATCGCCACGCGCGCCAGGCCTGCGATCTGCGCCTCGCCACCCTCGATCGATTGCAACGCGGCCTGCAATGCCTCGCGCCGGGCGGGCAGGTCGTCCACCGTGCAGCCATGCTTGCGCGCAGCGGCGCGCAGATCGAACAGCCGCGTTTCGATCCGGTCGAGCAGCGCGGGATCGTGCGCCAAGGCCTCGGCGGCGGCCGAGAGCTTGTCTTCCGCCTCGCCCGCCTCGATCACCGCGCGGTCCAGTGCTTCCAGCGCCTCGGCCAAAAGCGGATGCTCTGCCGCGATGCGATCGAGCCGCCGCGCCGCGCCGCGCAACTGCACCAGGGGCGCGTCCGATCCGCTCCACAGGTGCTGCAATTCGTTGAGATCGCCCGAGAGTCGCTCCCCCTTCTGCATCTCGGCACGCTGCAGGGCGAGTTCTTCCTCCTCGCCCGCCACCGGCTTCAACGCGTCAAGTTCGGCCAGGTGCGCCTCGATCAGGTCCTGCTCGGCCGCCGCGCTCGCCACGCGCGCGCGCGCCTGCGCCAGGGCCTGTTCGGCCGCGCGCCAGCTATCCCATGCGCGCGCCACCTCGGCCGCGTCGGCGCGGGCATAGCGATCGAGCAATGCCCGGTGACCGCGTGCATTGACCAGCCCGCGATCGTCATGCTGCCCATGCAGTTCCACCAGAAACCGCGCCAGTTCACGCAGCAGCGCCACGCCCACCGGCTGGTCATTGATATAGGCACGGCTGCCGCCATCGGCCCGCAGCCGGCGGCGGACCAGCAGCGGCTCGCCCGGCTCCCAATCGATCGCCGCTTCGGCCAGGATCGCTTCCACGCCATCGGGCCGCCGCGCGAATTCAAATGTGGCGGTCACGCTCGCCACGTCTTCTCCGGCACGCACCAGGCCGCTGTCGGCGCGGTCGCCCAACACCAGCCCCAGCGAATCCAGCAGGATCGATTTGCCCGCACCGGTTTCCCCGGTCAGAACGCCCAAACCGCCCGGAAACACGAGGTCCAGCGCCTCGATCAGGACGACATTGCGGATGGAAAGCCCGGTCAGCATCGCTTTCCTTCCTAGCGGGTTGCACGTCCGGCGTCACCCTCCATTTGTTCCCCTCTTGTTTCACAACGGTGACACGGTGTCGCCAGCGCGCAATGTGACGGTGCCATGAGATTCGCAAGACAACGGCAGCATATGAAGGGACTGGGTCATGGACCGCCCAAGCGACCGCAACTTTGCCCCCGTCAGCGAATGGCTAAAGGGCGCGCCCGATTGGCTCGACTTGCCCGAACCGCGCGGCTTTCGCCCCAAGCGGCGGGTACGCACGGTGTGGATCTCCGATCTTCATCTCGGCACGCGCGGCTGCAATGCCGAAATGCTGCTCGATTTCCTGGCCTCGATCGAATGCGAAACGCTCTACCTGGTGGGCGACATCGTCGATGGCTGGCGCCTGTCGCGCGGGTGGTATTGGCCCGATGCGCACAATGAAGTGGTCCGCCGCGTGCTGAAGATGGCGCATCGCGGCACCCGCGTGGTGCTGATCGCCGGCAACCATGACGAGATGCTGCGCCCCTATGCCGGGATGACCTTTGGCGGCGTGGAACTGGCGCTCGACACCATTCACCGCACCGCCGATGGGCGGCGCCTGCTGATCACCCATGGCGATGGTTTCGATGGCGTGGTGCTCTATGCCCGCTGGCTCGCGTTTCTGGGCGATGCCGCCTACGCCGTGCTGCTGCGCGCCAATCGCTGGGTCAACCTGGTGCGGCGCCAGTTCAAGCTGCCCTATTGGTCGCTCTCGGCCTATATGAAAAAGCGCGTGAAGAACGCGGTGCAGTTCATCTGCGACTTTGAAGAGGCCGTGGCCCACGCTGCGCGTGACATGGGCGTGGACGGGGTAGTGTGCGGCCACATCCACTGCGCCGAAATCCGCCAGATCGGCGATGTCACCTATTACAACGATGGCGATTGGGTGGAAAGCTGCACCGCCCTGGTCGAGGATTTCACCGGCGCGATGAGCATTGTCGACTGGGTGGAGGAACAGCGCAAGCAGGCGCCCTTCACGCCCGCCGCCGTGCCCGGCCTGCCCAGCCCGGCCGAAACGGAAACTGCCTGATGCGCATTGCCCTCGCTACCGATGCCTGGACGCCGCAAGTCAACGGCGTGGTGCGTACGCTGACCACCACCGTTGCGCACCTGCGCGCGCGGGGCCACGTGGTGGAACTGCTCACCCCCCAGCAGTTCCGCACGTGTGCCCTGCCCGGGTATGGCGAGATCCGCCTGGCCATGGCGCCCCGCTTTGGCACACGGCGCACCTTGCGCGATTTTGCGCCCGATATCGTGCATATCGCCACCGAAGGGCCGATCGGCTGGGCCGCGCGCAGTTGGTGCAAATCGGTGGGCGTGCCGTTTACCAGCGCGTTTCACACGCGCTTTCCCGATTACGCCGCGATGCGCACGGGGTTGAGTCCCGATGTGTTCTGGCCGGTGATGCGCCGCTTTCACGCGCAAAGCGCCGCGGTGCTGGTATCCACCCCGAGCCTAGCGCGCGAACTGGCCGGGCACGGGATCGTGCAGACCCGGCTGTGGTCGCGCGGGATCGATGCCGGGCTGTTCCATCCCGGCCACGCCCCGCTGCCCCAGCTTGCAGCGCTGCCCGGACCGGTGCTGCTCTATGTCGGCCGCGTGGCCGTGGAAAAGAACCTTGGCGCGTTTCTCGATTGCGCGGTGCCCGGCAGCAAGGTGGTGGTGGGCGACGGACCAGACCTGGCCATGCTCAAAAGCCGCTACCCCCAGGCGCATTTCACCGGCGCGCTTTCGGGCACAGCGCTGGCCCAGGCCTATCGCGCCGCCGATTGCTTCGTCTTTCCCAGCCGTACCGACACGTTTGGCCTGGTAATGATCGAGGCGATGGCCTGCGGCGTGCCGGTGGCCGCCTTCCCGGTGGCCGGCCCGCGCGATGTGATCGGCGTGGATGGCCGCGGCGCGCAAGGCAACCTGCCCCACCCGGTGGGCGCCTGCCACGAAGACCTCGCCACCGCGATTGCCCAGGCACTGGCCTGCCGCCGGGCCGATGCCGCTGCCTATGGCGCCAGCTATTCCTGGGAAGCGGCCACCGACCAGTTCGAAACCGCGCTAGCCAGCGCCGTGGAGCGGATCGCCTGCGCCGCCTGAGGCACGATCATCGCCAAGTACGACTTGCCCGATGATGCACTGCAACCAATCCCGCGCTGGGGCATTTGCCGGGAAGCTTTCTCCCATCGGAGCTTCCCATGTCGCAGCGCACCCTGATTCAGATGTTCCATTGGTATCTTCCCGAAGGCGCCCTATGGGACGATACCGCCCGCGCCGCGCCGGGCCTGGCCGAGATGGGCGTGACCGACGTGTGGCTGCCGCCCGCCTACAAGGGCGCCAGCGGCACCAGTTCGGTAGGCTACGATACCTACGACCTGTTCGATCTGGGCGAGTTTGACCAGAAGGGCACCGTGCCCACCAAATACGGCACCCGCGCCGCGCTGGAAGCAGCCTGCGCCGCCCTGCGCGAGCATGGCCTGCGCGTGATCCACGATGTGGTGTTCGACCACAAGATGGGCGCGGACGAGACCGAGCGCGTCAGCGTGCGTCGCACCAATCCCGACGATCGCACGCAGATCGAGGACGAGGCGTTCGACGCCACCACCCACACCCGCTTCACCTTTCCCGGTCGCGCTGGTGCGCACTCCCGCTTCATATGGGATCACAAGTGCTTCAGCGGAGTGGACCGCATCGAAGACCCGCAGGAAGACGGCGTGTTTCGCCTCGTCAACCAGTATGGCGATGGCGAATGGAACGAAGAGGTGGACGAGGAACTCGGCAACTTCGATTTCCTGATGGGTGCCGACGTCGAATTCCGCAATCGCGCGGTCTATGAGGAGCTCAAGTTCTGGGGGCGCTGGCTGGCAGACCAGGTGGCAGTCGATGGTTTCCGCCTGGACGCGGCCAAGCACATTCCCGCCTGGTTCTTCCGCGATTGGGTGGGCCATTGCCGCGAGGCCATCAGCCCCGATCTGTTCGTGGTGGCCGAATACTGGCAACCCGATCTGGCGGCGCTGCACACCTATCTCGATCGCGTCGATCACCAGCTGTCGCTGTTCGATGCCGCGCTCGTCCACCATTTTTCCGACGCATCGCACGCTGGCGCCGATTACGATCTGCGCACGATCTTTGACGACACGCTGGTGCAAAGCCTGCCCGAACACGCCGTTACCCTGGTTGCCAACCACGATACCCAGCCGCTTCAGGCGCTCGAGGCACCGGTGGAAGACTGGTTCAAGCCGCTGGCCTATGCCCTGATCCTGCTGCGCGAAGGCGGCGTGCCCTGCCTGTTCCATCCCGATCTCTACGGCGCCAGCTATTCAGACACCGGCGGCGACGGGGAGAACTACGACATTACCCTTGCCCCGGTTGCCTGCCTTGCCCGGTTGACCCAGGCGCGCCAGCGCTTTGCCCATGGCGCCCAGACCGACCTGTTCGACAGCCCCACCTGCATCGGCTTCATCCGCCATGGCACCGCGGATGCCCCGGGCTGCGTGGTGATCCTCAGCAATGGCGAACCCGCCACGCTCACGGCAGAGCTTGGCCCCGATCACGCCGGCGCCACGTTCGTCGATTGGTTGGGCCACGCCCAGGGTGAATGCGTGGCGGATGACCAGGGGGCGCTGGCCGTGCGGTGCGAGGGCGGCAGTGTCAGCGTATGGGTGCGCCAGGACGCTGCCTGAACCAGCGCTTTACACGCTATTACAAAGGCTTGCGATCATTACAGAGATTTCATCGCCTGTGGCGTGAACCAACTGCCACTTCGGTCGTTACCCCTGGCATTATTGCTGGATTGTAACAACGGGAAGGACACAATCATGCGCTCATTCAACCGCAAGCTCGCGCTGGCCCCCGCGATTGTCGCGGCGTTCGGCCTCACCGCGATCGACGCGACGCCGGCGTTTGCCCGCCACCACTATTCGTCGCGGGCGCACTATCGCTGGTGCCGTCACTCCAGCGGCACGACCGGCTTGGTGGCCGGTGGCGCTGGTGGCGCGCTGCTCGGCCATGCCCTGATCGGTGGCCCGGTGGGCATCGTCGCGGGTGCGGTAGGCGGCGCCTTGGGTGGCCGCGCGATCGACCGCACGCTCACCGCCAAGAAGCGCTGCCGCTAACCGATCTGGGGCTGCGTGGCCTAGCGTGCCAACCATGGCCTTTTCCGCCACGCAGCCCCGATCATCCCGGCTCGTCTCTGCCGGCATCGCCGCCAGCATCGAAGTGGGCCTCGCCATTGCCCTATGGCTCGGCCTCGCCCAGCCGGCGGGCCTGCGCCAGGCAACCCGCGACTGGCTGACGGCAGTCCGGCTCGCCCCGCCGCCACCTGCCACGCCGCCCCCGCCACCACCACCCAGTCATCATCATCGGCCCAGCGGCAAGTCCGCCCCCCCTGCCCTGCGCGCCAAGGCAGCGCCGGTCTATGCCCCGCTGGTCATCCACGCCCCACCGCCACCTATCCCCGTCGCCCCGCAAGTGGCGCTCGGCACGCAAAGCCACAACGGTGCCGCACCAACGCCCGGCCCCGGCAGCGGCGCTGGCGGCAGCGGCAATGGCACAGGCTCGGGCGCCAGCGGAAACGGTGACGGCGCTGGCGGCAGCGACCCGGAATGGACCGGCGGCAAGATCAAATCATCAGACTATCCCCTCGCGGCGCGCGAAGCGCACGCCCAGGGTACCACTTCCGTCACTATCGCGGTAACCCCACAAGGCCGCCCCAGCGCCTGCCACATCACCCAATCGAGCCACAACGCCGCGCTCGACACCACCACCTGCGCCCTCGTCCTACAACGCTTCCGCTTCCGTCCGGCCCGCGACGCCGCCGGGCATGCGGTGGCGGGTGAGGTGGATTATGACCAGGAGTGGACGATGGGGATGATGACGGATGGGCGGTGATTAATTACCATGATGCTTGGGAAAATCCGCAAGAATCCGCACCGACTATCGCGACAGCTGCGACACGTGCTAATCTCGCTTTAACGACACCAGAACCCACGCCCCCTGCAAGTCATGCAAGCAAGCAAGAACGCTGCTGGGCGGACCATTGGCGAAAAGTTAACTAAGATCCTGTGCAGGCCATGGCGTGATGGCAACGGCAGGATAAATCATTCACACAGCTTGTGAGGCAGCCCGAGTGGCAGTTGAAGTTAATTCTGATACATCATATCGTGGGAAAGGCACCCTATTACCCACTCGCGTGAAACTGGATGTTATTCATGAGCCTGCTTGATGCTGCAATTCCTGTTCTTCTAACAGCTCTCGTCGGCACTCGGATTGCGTATAAATTTCAGGATAGAGCGGCAAAAGAAAACCGATTTTTCGAAGCGTCCCGAAGCATGTATACCGATATGATTTCAGCGGCCAACAAAATAACCACCCTAAGCGGCAAAAGAATTTACGCCGCCCAACGACTTTCACTTATGAGTTCAAGTGACGAATCTTACAACGAGGCCAAGTTTCAACTGAAATCTGCAAATTTAGAGTGGAACAATAACCTTTTAGAAATGGATATGGCCGTCAGATCTCTTTTTGAAAATAGCAAGCAAAAAGATTTTGAAGATCTACAAAACAAGATGGCGCATTACATTAGAATATTAAATAATAAAAATTCCACTTTTGACAAGCGTCAAAATCAAATAATGATCAAGAATTTACAATTGATAAGGTCTGAATATTTTTGCTTTATCAGAGAAATGTATAGAGAAGCCAGCAAATTGCACCGGCAAATGCATTTTGGCGTTTCACTAGAATATAACTTGATGTATTTAGAAAATATGTCGACTGGAACTTTGATTAATTTGCTTTTCAAATCTAGTGTAGAGCATAAGCGCGTAATCTGCTCTCCTACTAACTTTGGTATGCCAGTCAGCGCTGAAGAGGCGCGGCTTGGGATACACGAGTAAAGAAGCCAATTCGGCTGCTTCACGAAGAGATAATTTCGAAAAATCAAATGATTTTCCGACCTCAGCTTTCCCAGAGAACATACTATTGGCAGCAATCTCTGCGCCGCTTAAACCCGTTCCAAAATATGCAATACCAAGATATATGCGCAATATTGCTATTTTGCTTAATCTAAACTGCAAAATAACAGATCCAACAATTTCACGAATTTTACGCCTTAAAGTGCGCTCATATCGACCAGAAGCAGTCCTAAACAACTGCATTTCTATTGTACTTGCACCCCCATGACGTCTTCCGGAAATATATCTCCAAAATTCTCGTCCAAGCGATTTTATACTAAATCCAGAGTGATTGAAAAAATTCCGGTCTTCAAGAATTAGAATAAAAATTTCTAATTTATTTAAAGAGCTATGTATGTTTACGCTGTAGGAACATTGATCAATATATATCAAATCTCGATGCATACGCAGTAAAGATGAGCGAAAATTGGGAAATCTTGGCAACATGGTCTGCCCCGATAGTTTTTAGCCGTTATATATTTTGCGTTTTTTGAACATATTAGGCATAACCATGACCCCCAATTGATCGCAGTATCTACACCACCAAATGCCTAAAAAATTTGGTTCGGTCAATTTAGATCGCTTTGAACCGACGAACGAACCTCAAGTTGAGCTGCCTTGAAGCCCAATCCCACCACAAAAAAGGGCGCCCCGCAGGCGCCCTCTCTTAACTTCGCAATCAGCGCCCCCAATCACACCGCGCTGATATCGTCGCCCTTGGCGTTCATCAGCTTGAAGGCGCGCTTGTACCATTCGCTGCCGGGATAGTTGGCGCCCAGCACGGCGGCGGTCTTCTGGGCTTCGTCGCGGATGCCCAGGGCCAGGTAGCATTCGACCAGGCGGAACAGTGCCTCGGGCGTGTGGCTGGTGGTCTGGTACTTGTCGATCACCACGCGGAAGCGCAGCGTGCCGGCCAGCCACTTGCCGCTCTTTTCGTAAAAGCGGCCCACTTCCATTTCCTTGCCGGCCAGGTGGTCGTTCACCAGGTCAAGCTTGAGGCGGGCGTCGGTGGCATAGTCGGTGTTGGGATAGCGGCGGATCACTTCGGTCAGCGCGGTCAGCGCCTGCTGGGTGATTTTCTGGTCGCGCGTGACGTCGCTGATCTGCTCGTAATAGCACAGCGCCACCAGGTAATAGGCATAGGGCGCGTCCTTGTTGCCGGGGTGGATCGACAGGAAGCGCTGCGCGGTCTGCACCGACTTGGCATAGTCGCGCGCCACGTAATAGCTGAACGCACCCATCAGCTGCGCGCGGCGGGCCCAGGGCGAATAGGGGTGCTGGCGCTCCACTTCGTCGAACAGCGCGGCGGCCTGCTTGGCGTCGCCCTTGTCCAGCCGGTCCTTGGCCGTCATGTAGAGCGTGTCCACGTCGCGGGCGACATAGGCCACGTCCTTCTTGGCCTTGCCCCCACCCGCACACCCAGCGGTCAGGCCCATGGCAACAGTGGCGGCGGCAAGAACGGCGATGCGCAGCGGGCTGCGGCCAGAAGCAGGAAGGGTCATGCGCCGTCCTATAGCCAGCGGCTTGGCACTCGCCAAGCGAAGGTTGCGCGGGCCCCGCAAAAGTTGCGGTTGATTGCATTTTTCCGGTGATGCCCCGATCGTTCGTCATCCTGAGCTGGACCCGGAAACCTGCTTTTTCTGGACAGGTGCACAGGCAGCGGGACCCCGGATCACGTCCGGGGTGACGAGAAGCGGGGAAGGATTAGACCGCGGTCTCTTCGAACGGGGGCACCAGCGTGATCGCGTCGGCCAGGGTGACCTTGTCGAGCATGTCGGCCATTTCATCGCGCAGGCGGATCATCAGCCCGCGCAGGCGGCAATCGGCCTCGGGCAGGCAGTTGGCGCAGTGTTCGTGGGCGTTGCGGCTGGCGCAGGGCACCAGGGCCAGGCTGCCGCGCGTCAGGCGGATGATGTCGCCATAGCGGATGTCCACCGGGGGCAGCGCCAGTTCATAGCCGCCGTCGCGCCCGCGCTGCGACACCACCACGCCTTCGCGGGCCATTTCCGACAGGATCACGGTCAGGAACTTGCGCGGGATGTTCTGCGCCTCGGCAATCGCGTCAAGCCGCACCGGGCCTTGTCCAAACGTGTCGGACAGATGCTGCAGGGCACGGATCGTATAACGCGTTTTTTGCGAGAGCATGGGAAATACAAAAAGCCGGTTGCGCGCGAATGTCAACGCCAACGCTTGAATATCCCGGTGCAATGCGGCGATTGCCCGCAGCATTGCACCGGGATCGGTATCTTATGGCTTGATCCGCTGCTCCACGAAATCGATCCGCGCGCGATAGGGATCTTCCACCTGCGTGGCGCCTGCTGCAGTGATCAGGTGCACGGTCGTGTCGGTGGGCGTCACCTTGGGCCAGGGCGCCAGGCCGGGCAGGCCATCGGGGCGCCCGGTCTTGGCAAACGCCACCCACATCTTGTGCGTCAGATCGGCCACGGGCTGTTCGGCGGCGATGGCCTTGGGCGTGGTGCGCCCGGCCAGGCTGTCAAACACATAGGGCAGTTCCGAGGCATGCGGCGCGCCGCCCATCTTTTCGAGCGGCTCGGGATGGGCATAGGCAAAGCGATAGAGATAGACCGGCTGACGCGGGGCCAGCGTGCGCGCGATGGTGCGCGCCGGCTCGATGAACATGCGATCGGCGCTGGTCATCGTCCCCACGACCAGGCCCGTGGCCGTGCCCTGGGGATCATAAAGTGCGCGCGCCTTGTCGGCATCGGCGCCGTAGGTGGCAAAGATAGCGGCCTTGTCGGTCGTCATCGGGAAACCATCGGCCGAATTGGCGCCGATCATCACCGGCACCGGCGCATCGATACCGGCGGCGGCGGCATCGTTGGACGCGCCCACGATCGTTTGCCCATCCACCATCGGCCCGGAATAGCCGGTCTGCGCCATGGTCATCATGCTGAGGTTGCCGGTCACCTTTTCCTCGGGCAGCGCGCGCAGGGCGGCGGCATCGAGGCCGGGGGCAAAATCGGCGCCGATCTTGGCCGCGCGGGCCATCGTCGGCATCGGCAAGGTGCCATCGCGCCCACCGCCGGATTCGATGATCGCGCGGGCAAACAGCCCGCGTGCCAGCGGTGATTGCAGCAGCATGTGCATGCTCATGCCGCCCGCGCTTTCGCCGAACACGGTCACGTTGGCGGGATCGCCACCGAATGCGGCGACATTGGCCTGCACCCATTTGAGCGCAGCGATCTGATCGAGGAAGCCGAAGTTGCCGCCCAGCCCTTCATCCTTGAGCGCGGGATGGGCGAAGAAGCCAAAGCGGCCGAGCCGGTAGTTGAGGCTGACCAGGACCACGCCATCACGCGCAAAGGCTGCGCCGGAATAGACCGCCGGCGACGTGCCGCCGTTGACGAAGCCGCCGCCATGCACCCACACCATCACCGGCAGCCGCGCATTGGCGGCCGCGCCGGCCGGCTTCCACACGTTGAGATAGAGGCAATCCTCGGCCGGCTGCGTGCGGATCGGCGCGGCATCGGGCGGGAACGGCGCCTGCGCGCAATCGTGGCCATAGTGCGTGGCATCGCGCGGCGCACTCCATGCCGCAGCCGGCTGTGGCGCACGCCAGCGCAGATCGCCCACCGGCGGCGCGGCATAGGGAATGCCCTTGAAGCTGGCGACGGTGCCTTCCACCGCCCCCACCAGGGTGCCCTGGGCCACCGTTACCGTCGGTGCGGCAGGCGCTGCTGGCGCAGCCTTGGCAAGCGTAGCGCCCGGCAGCGACAGCGCGCCAGCAAGCATCAATCCTGACAGCATCAGCGTTTTGCGAAAGGTCATGATCTTCAATCCTTCCAGTTGCGCGCCGCCAGGCGCACCGTCACCACCTGGCCCAGCGTCTGCGCATCGCTGCCCAGGGCAAAGCCATAGTTGCCCGCCGGCAGCGTCCAGCCGCCGCTGCCCTTGCCATCGTCCCGCCAATCAGCGAGCAGGCGCTGGTCGATCGTCACGCTGACAGTCTTGCTTTCGCCGGGCGCGAGATGCACGCGGGCAAAGCCGACGAGGCGGCGCTTGGCCGTGCCGGCACGATCGACCAGATAGACCTGGCCGACATCGTCGCCCGCCACCTTGCCGGTGTTGTGCAGGGTAAAGCGTGCGGTCTTGCCATCCACGCTCAGGCCATCCTGGGCAAAGCTGGTATAGCTCAGGCCATAGCCGAACGGGAACAGCGGCTTGGCCCCGGTGCGGGCGAACCAGCGATAGCCCACGTCGGACCCTTCGATATTGTAATCGGCCTTGAGCGTGGTGGTTGGCGTGGGCGGGTTGCCCATGAAATCAGGATCGAGCGTATCGCTGCCATCGAGCTTGGGCCGGGGCAGTTGCGCCACGCTGGCGGGGAACGTGACCGGCAGGCGCCCGCCGGGGTTGGCCTCGCCGAACAGCACCTTGGCAATCGCCTCGCCCCCGCGCGCGCCGGGATACCAAGCCTCTAGCACGGCCGCGGTCTTGTCCAGCCACGGCATCGTCACCGGGCCACCGGTTTCCAACACCACGATCGTGCGCGGATTGGCGGCGGCCACGGCGGCGATCAGCGCATCCTGGCCATCGGGCAAGGACAGATCGGGCTGATCGAGCCCTTCGGTGCGCCATTCGGTGGCGAACACGATCGCCACGTCAGACCGGCGCGCCGCCTCTACCGCATCGGCGATATACCGCCCGTCGCGGAAATGGATAGCCGCCTGCGGCACCCGCGCCTTGATCGCATCGAGCGGGCTGGAGCGGTGGAACTGCTGCTGCATGATCCCGGCAAACATGCCGCCAGCCAGCACCGGGCGTGACACCACCGGCCCGCCATCGCCCTGCACCTGGCTCGACCCGCCGCCCGACAGCACACCGCCATCGGCATAGCCGCCGATCACCGCCACGCTCTTGGCATCGCGCAGCAGCGGCAGGGCATTGTTCTGGTTGCGCAGCAAGACCATGCCGGCAATCGCCGTCTGTTCGGCCACGGCCGCATGCGCCGCGGCATCCCACTCGCCGCCCGGGGTTACCGGGTTCTTGTCGACGCCGGTGGCATAGATCGCGGTCAGCACGCGGCGGTTCATGTCGGCCAGGCGCGCGGCCCAGGCCTTGTCGGTCGCCGCCTTTTCCGCCAGCTTGCTGCCGAAATAGACCGCCTTGTCGAGCTGTTCGCCCGATTGCTGATCGAGCCCGGCCATCGCTGCATCGAGCCCAGGCACCGCGCCCCAGTCAGACATGACAAAGCCCTTGTAGCCCCAATCGCGCTTGAGCACGGTGTTGAGCAGCCAGCTGTTGTCGCACGCGCGATTACCGTTGACGCGGTTATAGGCGCACATGACAGAGCCGGGCTGGCCCTGCTCGATGCCGATCTGGAAAGCCAGCAGATCGCTTTCACGCGCCGCGGCGTTGCCGATCTGGATGTCCACGAACTGGCGCCCGGTTTCCTGGCCATTGAGCGCGAAGTGCTTGATCGTGGAAATGATATTGTTGGACTGGATGCCCCGGATCGCCGCACCTACCAGCACGCCCGACAGCAGCGGGTCTTCCGACAGGTATTCGAACGTGCGCCCGTTGCGGGGATCGCGCGTCAGATTGACGCCGCCCGCCAGCAGCACGTTGAAGCCGCTGGCGCGCGCCTCGGCGCCAATCATCGCGCCGCCGGCCTGCATCACTGCCGGGTCCCAGCTCGCCGCCTGGGCAATGCCCGATGGCAACGCTGTCGCGCCCCGCTTGCGCGCACCCGAAACCCACGCGACACCAAGGCTTGCGTCGGTTTCCTTGAGCGCAGGCACACCCAGGCGTGGCAACCCGGCGATGTAACCGGCGCCTGGCACCGCGTCAGCCGGGATCGGCGGGGCACCGGGAAACAGCTGGATGGCCATGATGCCGTGGGTCAACGTGGTGCGCTCGTCCGGCTGCATTGCCTTGACGGTCTGATCGGCCCGTGCCTGCGCCGCGGTCATGTCGACCGGCGCGCTGCTTGGCGCCTGCGCCTGGGCCGAACCCTGCGCCAGCCCTGCTCCGACCGCAGCCAGCGCCACGGCCGAAAGAAATCTCCTGCCCATCTTCATGCACCCTTCCCGTTGATGGCTACAGCGCCACCTGCTTGTTCCGCGTTATCGTGCCGCCGCTTGTCAGCGTTGTCAATTACCTGTTCAGGTTGGCTTGCCGGACAATTGCGTTCATAGCTTGGCCCATGCCCGATCCCGCGCAAAGCCACCGCCCCTCTGCAACCGCCAGTAGCGCCGACGACGACAACGATGCGGCACCCACCACAGCCGGCCGCGCGACGGGTAACATCACGATGAACGATGTGGCGCGGCATGCCGGGGTGTCGCTCAAGAGCGTGTCGCGTGTGATCAACCGCGAGCCGCATGTATCTGATACGCTGCGTATCAAGGTGGAAAAGGCGATTGCCGATCTGGACTATGTCCCCGATCTGGCGGCGCGCTCCCTGGCCGGGGCGCGCTCGTTCATCATCAGCGTGCTGTTCGACAATCCCAGCCCCAACTACACGATGAAAATCCAGGCCGGCGCCTATCAGGCCTGTGTCGACAACCAGTATCACCTGCGCATCGACCGTATCGATTCGGCCCGTCCCGATGCCGAGATCGTGGCTGATCTTGCCGCATTGCTGCGCAACGGACGCTGCGATGGCTTTGTGTTGACCCCGCCGCTGGCCGATCTGCCAGTGGTGCTCGATTTCCTGCGCGAACAGGGCGTGCGCCATGTGCGCGTCGCACCGGAAAAGCCCAGCCTGGAGGCGCCGGGCATCGGCATGGACGATACGGCCGCCGGGGCGGCCGTGGCGCAGATGCTGTGGCAAGCCGGGCATCGCCGCTTTGGCGTGCTGACCGGGCCGCCCAACCATGGCGCCGCCGCGCGCCGCCGCCTTGGCTTTCTTGCCGCCCTGGCCGACCTCGGCCACACCGGCCCGGTGGTGGAAGCCAACGGCGGGTTTTCGTTTGAAGGCGGCATCAGCGCCGGGGCCGATCTGCTGGCACACACCCCGCGCCCCACCGCCATCTTTGCCACCAACGACGATTCGGCGGCCGGCGCGCTGGTTGCCTGTTCGCGGGCCGGCCTTGCCGTGCCGCGCGATGTGTCGATCTGCGGGTTTGACGATAGCTGGGTGGCGCGGTCGGTCTGGCCCTACCTCACCACGGTTTACCAGCCGATCCAGGAAATGAGCTATGCCGCCGCCAGCCTGCTGATGGACCGCGAGGGTGATGCGGCGCCCGCGCTGCGCCTGCTGCCCTATCACCTGGTGGAGCGGGACTCGATCGCCCCGCCCCTGCCCGAGGCCTGAAACGGGGTTCAGTGCCCCCGCGTCAGTGCGTAGTGCCCAGCACCACCGGCCCCACCAGGCCCGATGGGCGCAGCGGCGCATCGGCATTGTAGGTCGGGATCGCCGTCCAGGTTACCTTCGTTGCGCCGGGCTGGGCATCGCCGATCAGGCGGTTGACCCAGCTGTTGGCGACACGCACGGCGATCGTGTTGTTGCCGCTGTGCACCGCGCCGCCCACGTCAAAGCGATAGGGCGCGTGCCATTGCGTGCCCAGCGTCTGGCCGTTGACCGTGACCTCGGCAATGTCGTGCACCTCCCCCAGATCGAGCCACAGTGCCTGGCCCTTCTTCCAGCCCTTGGGCAGGCGGAACGTGCGGGCATAGGTGGCCATGCCCGAGAAATAGCGCACCCCAGCGTCGGCATTCTGGTCCAGCCGCGCCAGCGTGGGCATGGCCAGGGTGGCCGGCGCGCCGCGTCCCGCCTGGAACGCCACGGTCCAGCCGGTGCCGGGCTTGCCGGCCAGGGGCCCGAGCGGCACATCATGGCTGGCGCGTACCTCGCCATGGGTGGCGGTGGTCGCCTTGCGGAACACGACGAACACCGATTCCTCTGCCGCCAGGGTCAGTGGCACGATGGTTTCGCCATTCTCGCTGCGCCAGGAAACCGGCTCTACCTTGCCGCTGTCGGCATGCCACAGTTCAGGCTGCTTGCCGGTCACACGGAAATGCGCCTCGAACGTCTCGTTGCGGTCAAGCCGGTTGACCAGGAACCACGCGTCGCCATCGGCCAGCTGGCGATGGACGAACGGCACTTGCGCGTCGCTCGCGCCGACCAGGCGGAAATCGGGCGCCACGCCCAGCCGCGCCAGGCCCGCATCGATGTCGGCGAGCGCGATTACCCGACCCTTGCCCACCATGGCATCGCCACTGCCGGGCCACAACCGCGCCACCAGTTGCTGCCACTGCGCCGCATTGGCGCCTTGCGCATCATCGAGCGCGGGCGATCCCTGCGGCGCCAGGCCGATCACGCTGGCCCCGCCATCGACCAGTTCGGCCAGGCGGCGCAGGGTCTTGAGCGTCATCATCCGCGATGAGCCACCCAGATAGACCGCGCGATAGCGTGCCCCACCCTGGCTGACGAGTTCGTTGCCCTGGTTGAGCAGCACGCCGCCCAGCGCATCGGCATTGACGAAGTCATAGGCGTTGGCCTTGGGCGCATCGGCCACCGGCGCCTTGCCATAAAGGCCGGTCAGCGGCGCTTCCTCGCCATAGAAATAGGCGACATCGGCCACGTTGCGCCCCTGCTGCAACAGTAGCGAATTGCGCGCCATGTAATCCACCCAGGGCCGGGCCATTTCCGCCCAGCTTTCGTGGCGGTTGAAGAACTGGCCAAAGATCATCAGCGAAAGGCCTGGCACCTTGTCATCGGTGGGCTGATGGACCGAGGTGTGCACCACCGGGCGGTTGATCCCGCTGACGAATTCCAGGTCGATGATGCGGCGCAAGTCCTTGGGTGTATAGGCCCAGGGCGCCAGTGCCGAGGTCATGGATTCAGCCGCCACCAGGTTCTGGCCATAGACATGCGCGACAGAAGCCGCTCCCTTCATGTCGGCCAGATAGCTGGGGTTGGGGCCAGCCTGGCGCGAAAAGGTCCACAGCGCGGCCATCGGCACATCGGCGCGGGCGCGCATCGCCATGTCGTCGCCCAGCATCGGGCGGTTGTCTTCCAGCGCCTCGCCATAGACCTTGAGGCCGTTTTCGTGCGCCACCTGGGCGACCATGCCATAGTGTTCCGAGGCGAGCAGATCCGCCAGGGTGCGGCGCCAGTCGTAAAGAAAGCGATCAGCATCGGCACGGCTTCCGATCAATACGCCGGCCAGCGTCGGCAGCCAGGGCGTGGGATCATAGCCGCGCAGGCGCTTGAACTGGTCGATCATCTTGGGCGTCCAGTTGGCCGCCCCCACTTCGATGGAGTCGGTCAACAGCGCGGTAACCCCGCGCCGCCCGATCAGGTCTGCCCCGGCGGCATCGCGATACATGCCCAGATAATGCGTCAGATAGCGCCGCACTGCCGCGCCATCGAACTTGTCCACTTCCAGCCCGGTGGCCTCGGGCGCGGCCGGGTGGTTGGTCGTGCCCAGCAGGCTGGTGCCAAAGCGCAGAATGCGCCAGGCGCTGCCGGCCGGCGGTGTCCAATCGAGCGTGCCATCGGGGCGCAGCTTGCCGGTCAGGTTCACCACCTTGGCCGCATCGGTCCCAGTGGCGGCAGCATCGGGCGTGCCCAGCGCGTAATAGTCCTGCTCCACGGCAAAGCCGGCCTTGGCCTCGAACCGGTCAACCCGCGGCTGGGCATAGAGGCGGAAGTGGCGCAGATCGAACGGCGCGGTGGCGCCAGCGGACATCATCTTCATGAAGCCCACGTCGGTGGCGGCACCCGGCGCCGGATCGCCCAGGTTCGAGCCCTTGAACGGCAGCGGCGCCAGGACCACGCGGAACTGGCTGGCGGTAACCGGGGCAAAGCTCACCGAGGTTGGCGCATTCGACACCGGAATATCGGCCACCTTGGTCCAGGTCGTGCCGTCGCTGCTCGCTTCCAGGCGCGGCGCCACCACGGCACCAGCAAACATCGCCTTGGCCCCGGCCATGAACAGGCTGACACCCCGCACGGTCTGCGGCCGGGCAAACCGCGCCAGCAAGATCGACGGCTGCTCGGCACTGCCATGGGCGACCATCTGCCGCTTGGCAAAGCTGTCGCCGGTCAGTGCTGCGGCATCGAGCGACTTGCCATCCGGGCCAGTGATGGCCGGCACGGGCAAATCAACCTGGCCAGCATCCACCGGCACCGCCAGCACGGCCACGTCGGCATAGAATTCGTGCGCCTGTTCCGGGCCTTCCTTGGTCAGCGCCGCCAGCGGGTCATTCAGCTCCATATCCTGGAACGTGCCGGTCACGTGCGGCGGCGCTGGCAGCGGCGCGGTCAGCGCGGCGCCACCGGGCACCACGGTTTCGCTCCACACCACTTTCTTGAGCGCATCGGCCGGCTGCACCCACGGGCCGCCGGTTTCCGACCAGCCGGGCGAGGAGGCAATGGCCAGTTCAAGCCCGCGCGCGTCGGCAGTATAGGCGGCAAAGCGGAACGCGTCCTTCCATTCCGGCGACATGAAGACCAGGCGGTGATCGACCACCTGCGGCGTCATCAACCCGGCATCGAACGCTTGGAGGCCGCCAATGCCCATGCGGCTCATCCAGTCGATGTCCTTGGCGATGCCATCCTTGGTGACATTGCCATTCATCCAGTGCCACCACACGCGCGGCCGGGCCGAGGCAGGCGGATCGCGGAACTGCAGATCGAGCGGCACGGCCGTGCCGGCATGCACCGCCGCCACGCCCGGCACTGGCGGCGCCGGATCGGGTGCCGCCATGGCCACGCTGCCGCTGCCAATGCCAGCACCCACGCCGGCAAGTGCGCTGGCCAGCAGCAGGGCGGTGCGGATGCGGCAAAGCGCCGGCTCGATCATGCAATTCTCTCCTGGGAAATCAGTTTTCGGTTTTGGCCATTTGGCTCTTCAGGGCAAGGGGTTGGCGCGCTTCGCCCCCTGCCCCGGTCGTGCCCCGCCATCATGCACGGCGCTGCGTCAGACGATGCCGGCGCCCAGCCCCACCGCCTTGCGCTCCTGCGCCTTGCGCGCGCGATACTGGCTCAGGCGATAGGCTTCCAACACGTCGATCGCCCCGCCAGCGGCCACACGCGCCTTGGCCAGGATCGGCGCCACGTCGATCGAATAGGCGCGGCGCAGCGCCTGGAACGCCATCATCGTGTCGTTGCTCTCTTGCGCCGCATGCAGTGCATCGCGATCGACCAGCAAAGCCTTGGCAAAGCAGCCGGTGATCGCTTCGGCCGAAGACAGCATGGATTCGATCGGGTCGGTCACGTTGTGCGACTGGTCGATCATGTAGCTCGGGTTGAACCCGTCGCGCGGGTTCAGCTCGGCCTCGACCAGCTCGTTGAACACCAGGAACAGCTGATGCGGATTGATCGACCCGGAATCGAGATCGTCATCGCCATACTTGCTGTCGTTGAAGTGGAAACCACCCAGCTTGCCGAAGCGGTGCAGCCGCGCCACGATCTGCTCGATGTTCACGTTGGGCGCATGGTGGCCCAGGTCGACCAGGCACTTGGCCTTGGGGCCCAGTTCCTGCGCCGCCAGGATCGAGCTGCCCCAATCGGAAATCACCGTGGAATAGAACGCCGGCTCGAACATCTTGTGTTCCAGCAGCATGCGCCAATCATCGGGCAGCGCGGCATAGACTTGCGAAGCGGCATCGAGATAGCGATCCAGGCTGCGGGCAAAGTCCTGCTGGCCGGGGAAGTTCGTGCCATCGCCCACCCACACCGTAAGATCGGTTGAGCCGAGCTGCTTGCCGATCTCGATGCATTCGATGTTGTGTTCCACCGCCTGCTGGCGCGTGGCGGCATCCTGCGCCGAGAGGGAGCCGTTGGCATAGGTGTGCACCTGGCCGGGCTGATCCTGGAACGTGTTGGAATTCACCGCGTCCCAGCCCAGGCCCAGCGTGGCGGCTTCTTCGCGCAGCGCAGCAAAGTCGCTGACCTTGTCCCACGGAAAGTGCGGTGAAACGCGCGGCGTCACCCGCGAAAGCTGGTTGATGACGGCGCAATCTTCCAGCTTTTCATGGATATTGGTCGGCTCCCCGGGAATGGGAAACTTGGCAAAGCGCGTGCCGCCCCGGCCCGCGCCCCAGCTGGGCACCGCCACGGAAAAGCTGGCGACGCGGCCCAGCACGGCATCTATATCGATGCCGGTGCGGGCCAGCTTGCGGCCCAGCGCATCATAGTCTTCGTCCAGCGCATCGGCATGGCGAGCATTGGCTTCGGCGATGAGATCGGCCGACAGGGGCAACTGTGTCATTGTCTTGTTCTCTCCCGAATGCTCAGCGCGTGAAAGCCTGAACGTTGCCGGCGTCCACATTGATCATGTTGCCGGTCGACTTGGCCGATGCTTCCGAACCCAGCCAATAGGCCGCCTCGGCGATGTCTTCGGGCAGCACGTCGCGCTTGAGCATCGAGCGGTTGCGATAGTGCGCTTCCAGTTCCTCGCCAGCGTCGATCTTGTTCGAGGCCGCGCGTTCCTTGCGCCAGTCGCCGTCCCAGATCTTGCTGCCCTTGATCACCGCATCGGGGTTCACGACGTTGACGCGAATGCCTTCGGGCGCGCCTTCCAGCGCCAGACAGCGGGCCAGGTGGTTGGCCGCAGCCTTGGCGCTGGCATAGGCAGAAGCCCCGGCGGCAGCGGCCACCGCGTTCTTCGACCCGATGAACACGACCGAAGTGCCGCCCTGCTCCTTCATCCGCTTAAGCAAGCCCCAGGCGTGCTTGGCGGTAAGAAAATAGCCCTGGGCAAGCACGTCGAAGTTGCGGTCCCACAGCTCCAGCGTGGTCTGCTCGATCGGCGCGGACGAAGCGATGCCCGCGTTGGCAACAAGGATATCGAGCCCGCCGAACTCGCGCGCGGCATAGGCGAAGGCCGCCTGCACCTGCGCTTCATCGGTCACGTCGCAAGCCACGGCGCGAACCACGTCCTTGCCAAACTGCTTGGCAAAGCCGGCGCGCACGTCCTCGGCAGCAGTGGCATCCCGGTCAGCCAGGACAACGCAGGCGCCTTCGCGCAGGAAGCGGGCGGCCGTGGCCGCACCAATGCCACCCGCACCGCCGGTAACCAGCGCGATCTTGCCAACCATGGGCTTGGGCGCGGGCATGCGCTGCAGCTTGGCTTCTTCGAGCAGCCAGTATTCGATGTCGAACGCTTCCTGCTCGTCGAGCGCGATATATTCGCCAATCGCCTCGGCCCCGCGCATCACGTTGATGGCATTGCCATAGAATTCACCGGCCAGGCGCGCAGTCGTCTTGTCGGTCGCGAACGTGATGCGGCCCACGCCGGGCACGAGCACGACGACGGGGTTGGAATCGCGCATCGCCGGGCTGTTGGCGCGCTTGCAACGTTCATAATAGGCCGCATACATCGCGCGGTAATCGGCGATCTTTCCGGCCAGATAGGCATCGTCCTGAAGACGGGCCGGGTCGAGCGTCAACGGCGCGATTTTGGTGCGCAGGAAGTGATCGGGGCACGAGGTGCCGAGCGCAGCAAGGCGTTCGAACTGAACCGACCCGGCAAATTCCAGCGCCTCGGCATCGTCGGACCAGTGACCCAACTTGCGGCGCGCACCGGTCATGAAACCACGCAGGCGCGGCATCAGGTCTGCCGCGATGGCCGCGCGATTGGGGTTCGGTGCCACCTTCTGCCCGCCGAACGCCGGCTTGGCTGCCAGCTTGGCGTTGAGATAGTTCGCGGCATCGGCAATCAGCTGCACGGTGTGCTCGTAACAGGCCTTGGCGCTATCAGCCCAGCAGATGATGCCGTGCCCGGCCAGCATCACGCCTTCGACCTGCGGATTGGCCTGGACGTAATCGCGCAGCATCACGCCCAGGGTATAGCCGGGACGCTTCCACGGCAGCCAGCCGATCTTGCCGCCCCAGATTTCCTGCGTCGCCGCTTCGCCGCCCGAAGAGGCCGCCAGCGCGATGATCGCATCGGGATGCACATGGTCGACATGGGCGAACGGCAGCAGCGAGTGCAGCGGCGTATCGATGCTGGCCGCGCGCCCATTCAGGTTGAACGTGCAATGCGGCAGATAGCCGACCATCTTGTCGTCATCGTCCGGCCCGGCATAGTGCGCTTCCAGGCCCAGCAGCTTGTCCTGATAAAGCGTGGCAAAGCCATCGAGCTTCATCGAGCCGATGTCACCGCCCGACCCCTTGACCCACAGCACCTCGACCGCAGCGCCGCTCAACGGATCGGTTTCGGTGAGCTTGGCCGAGGTGTTGCCCCCGCCAAAATTGGTCACCGTCAGATCGGAACCCAGCAGGTTGGAGCGATAGAGCAGCAGCTCTGCCGGCGACAGCGTGGCGGCGTGGGCATCGTCCCAGCGGCTGGTCGGCACGGCAAAAGGAATGGCGGCGTCTGCGGCAACAAGCGTTTCGACGGTCATGGCATCCTGCGTGGATTGGGCCATCGAGTCGCTGCCCGATTGGCCGGTGAACGTGGGGCGGCACAACCAGGATGATTGCATCGCGTCGCAGGGCTGCTAACATTTTTGGTGGAATTGATCAAGAATGATTGATATTGATCATTTCCACACAAGGCGTCGGCGGCGGAGATTCTCCCATCGGGCGCCACCAAACGGAGAGCGAGTGGCTTGGCACGGGGCAGCATCATCGTCATCGATCTGGGCAAGACGCTCAGCAAGGTCAGCCTGTGGCGCCCGGATGGCACGCTGCTCGATCGCAAGGTGCGGCCCAACGCCCCGATCGAGATCGACGGGCTACGCCGGCTCGATGCGCAAGGCATCGGCGAATGGCTGATCGGCGCCTTGCGCGAATTTGCCGCCGTCCCGCTCGATGCGCCGATCGACACGATCGTTCCGGTGGGCCATGGCGCGGGCGTGGTTGGCGTGGCACAAGGGGCGCTGGCGTTTCCGCCGCTCGATTACGAACAGCCGATCCCCGACGATGTGATGGCCGCCTATCGAGCGCAGCGCGATGCCTTTGCCATCACCGGCTCCCCCGCCCTGCCCGATGGCCTCAACCTTGGCAGCCAGTTGTTCTGGCTCGAACAGCTCTATCCCGCCGCCTTTGCTGCCGATGGCCCCACCCGCGCCACGCTGATGCCATGGGCGCAATATTGGGCGTGGTTCCTGACCGGTACGGCCACGAGCGAAGTGTCGAGCCTGGGCTGCCATTCCGATGTTTGGAGCCCCGCCCAAGGCACGTTCGCGCCCATGGCGGCGCGGCGCGGCTGGGCCGATCAGTTTGCCCCGGTGGTGCCCGCATCGGCGCAAGTCGGCTTGCTCTCTCCGCGCCTGGCACGCGCGACCGGGCTGCCTGCCACCACGCGGGTGCTTGCCGGGCTGCACGATTCCAATGCCGCGCTGATGGCCGCGCGCGGCTTTGACCAGTTGGCCGGACAGGATGCCACGATCCTGTCCACCGGCACCTGGTTCATCGCCATGCGCCTGGCGCGCGGGGCATTTGATCTTGCCGCCCTGCCCGAAGCGCGCGATTGCCTGGTCAATGTCGACGTGTTTGGCCAACCCGTGCCCTCTGCCCGGTTCATGGGGGGGCGCGAGATCGAAAGCCTGATCGAGATCGACACGCGCCGGGTCGATATCAAACCCGATCAGCCCGCGCTGCTCGCCGCCGTGCCCGATATCCTGCGCGACGGCACGATGATCCTGCCCACGCTGTGCCGTGGCTTTGGCCCGCTGCCCCATGGCACGTTTGGCTGGATCGGCCAGCCGCGCGACTGGTACGGCCGCCGCGCTGCCGCGTGCCTCTATGCTGCACTGGTTGCCGATATCTCGCTCGGCCTGATCGGCGCCAGGGGCCACCTTCTGGTCGAAGGCCGCTTTGCCGAGGCAGAGGTATTCGTCCGCGCGCTGGCGACACTGCGCCCAGACCTGGCGGTCTATACCGCCAATGCCCACAACGACGTGTCGTTCGGCGCGCTGCGCCTGATCGATCCCACGCTCAAGCCACAGGGTGAACTGGTCCCAGTCGCGCCACTGGAAGGCGATATCGCCGCCTATCGCGCCGCCTGGCACGCCGCCATTTCCCTACCGGCCTGACACCACGATAAAAAACACGAGAGGAAGCAACGACGATGGGCGGAAATCCGGCACTGGGCGTGCTGTTTCACTGGCTGGGGGGCTTCTCCTCGGCCAGTTTCTATGTGCCGTACAAGCGGATCAGCCGCTGGTCGTGGGAGGTGTTCTGGCTGGCCGGCGGGCTGTTCTCGTGGGCCATCGCCCCGTGGCTGTTTGCCTCGCTGCGCACGAACGACCTACTTGGCGTGCTCGCCGCCGCGCCGCGCCAGACCTTGCTGTGGTGCTGGTTCTGGGGAGCGATGTGGGGCTTTGGCGGGCTGACCTTCGGCCTGACCATGCGCTATCTTGGCCTGTCGCTGGGCATGGCCGTGGCGCTGGGCCTCACCACCGTGATCGGCACGATGGGCCCGCCGATCTTCCATGGCACGCTGGGCGATATCGCGGCCACCACCAGCGGCAAGCTGACGCTGCTGGGCATTGCCATCACGCTTGTCGGCATCATCGTCGTCGCCCGCGCGGGCAGCGCCAAGCAGCGTGACCTGGGCGGCACGGCCAGCGTGGGCGTGGCAGAGTTCAACCTCAGGAAGGGCATCCTGATCGCGATCTTTTCCGGCGTCATGTCCGGCTGCTTTGCCTGGGGCTTGGATGCCGGACAGCCGATCCGCGATCTGACCCTGGCCGCTGGCACCGATCCGCTCAGCCAGGGGCTGCCAGTGCTGTGTGTCGTGCTCGCTGGCGGGCTGACCACCAACCTGATGTGGTGCCTGATCCTGATCGCGCGCAACCGCAGCGCCGGGCAGTTCCTGGGCGCGGCCAGTGACGGCACCGGGCGCGCACCGCTGTTGCGCAACTATGCCCTCGCCGCGCTGGGCGGCACGCTGTGGTATGGCCAGTTCTTCTTCTACACCATGGGCGAAAGCCAGATGGGCAAGTACGGCTTCTCGTCTTGGACCCTGCACATGGCCTCGATCATCCTCTTTTCCACGCTATGGGGCTTTGCCCTCAAGGAATGGCAGGGCACCAGTGCACGCACCCGCACCATCGTGTGGAGCGGCATCGCCCTGCTGGTCGGCGCCACCGTGGTGATCGGCGCGGGCAACATGCTGCAGGCCGCCGCCTGAAGCCAGCCATGCGCGAAGATGATGGCTTTTGAGCGCGCATCCGGGCATAAGCCGGCGCTTGCCGGAATGAAAAGGGACGAGCCAAGGCCATGCATGCAGCGGAACGCGAACGGTTGATCGTCGAAGCGATCGGCCCCACGGGTTTCGTGAGCTATCGCGATCTCGAGGCGATGCTCGATGCCTCTCCCGCCACGATCCGGCGTGACCTGTCGCGCCTGGAAAGCGAGGGGCGCATCGTGCGCGTGCATGGCGGCGCAAGGCTGGCCGATGGCGCCGAAGCGCCTGCCCGCCCGGTCGGCTTTCACCTGTCGGGCACGCCGTTCGAACAGGCGATCACCGAAAACCTTGCCGCCAAGCAGGCGATCGGCCGGGCGGCCGCGGCGCTATGCCAGCCCGGCGAAGGCATCATGCTCGATGGCGGCACCACCACCTTGCAGATGTGCCCGCATCTGGCCGGGCTTGATCTCCAGGTGCTGACCAACTCGCTCTATATCGTCAACGCGCTGCTGCCGCAGCCCGGCACGCGCATCCTGGTGCCATCGGGCGCGGTGTTTCGCGAACAGAACATCATCCTGGCCGCGGCGGGCGAGGAATCGATGCCACGCTTTCATGCGCCCAAGCTGTTCATGGGCGCAGCGTCGGTGGGCGCGGCCGGCGTCATGCAGGCCGATGTCGTGCTGGTGGCAGCAGAACGCCGCCTGATCGACCGCGCCGAACAGGTGATCCTGCTGGTCGACAGCAGCAAGTTCACCACCCGTTCGGGCACGATCGTGTGCGGGCTGGACGAGGTCGATACCCTCATCACCGACGCCGGCATTTCCGCCGCCGCCGCCGCCGCCGCCGCGATCCGCGACGCCGGCGTGCAACTGGTGATTGCCGAATAGACCGGTGTTACTTGGTCGCCTGTTGCAGATAGGCGATCACGTCTGCGCGGTCTTTGGCATCGGGCAGACCGGCAAAGGCCATCTTGGTGCCCTTCACATAGGTGGTCGGGCTCTTGAGATAGGTGTCGAGCGTATCGGGCGTCCACGTCACGCCGCTGCTCTTCATCGCATCGGAATAGGCATAGCCCGGCAGCGAGCCAGCCTTCCGCCCGATCACGCCCTTGAGCGAAGGGCCAAGCCGCGTCGCCCCGGTGTTGAGATCGTGGCACGCCAGGCAGCGCGCCGCCACGGTGCGGCCATGCGCGGGATCACCGCCTTCGGCCGCCGCAGCCGGTGCCACCGCTCCGGCAACCCCGATTGCCAGCCCCAAGGCGCCCAGCGCCACAACAGAAAAACGAGCAAGCTTCATCACGGTCTCCCGGGCGGGCCACATTCCGGCCCGCGTGATTTCAGACCATGTCACACGCTGGCTGACAAGGTGCTGAACGGGCCGTGGCGCACAAGCCGCCGGCAACCCGGCCGTCACCCTTCCTTGGAAGGGGCGGAAAGATAGACTTTCATCAGGATGCGGAACAGTTCGGACCGCTCGCGCACGGTCAGGCATGCGGTCAATTCGTCTTCATGCGCCACGATCACGCGCCGCGCCTCGGCCAGGGTGATCAAGCCGCTTTCGGTGACCCACAGCCCGCCAGCGCGGCGATCGAGCTTCGACGGCTCGTTGACGAGATAGCCGTTGCGCATCAACTGGCGCACGAACTGGTGCACGGTCGGGCGCTCGATCTTGAAAAAGCGCGAAAGGTCGGTTTGCTTCACGCCGGGATTGGCGTTGACCAGCCACAGGATCGCCACCTGCTTGGGCGTGACGCTGAGCGGTTCAAGCTGGCGTTCCAGCCGCGAGACGAACAGCGTATTCGTTGTGCCGATGTGCAGGCCCAGGACCGAATCCAGCCCATCCAGCGCCAGTTCGGGCGTAACTGATTGACGGGTAAGAACTTCGGACGCCAAAGCGCAACCTTTCAAGACACACTGCGGCACAGAATGTTACCGCATCAAGTCCATTAGGCATACGAACCGTTTTTGCGCAAATGTTTTGCGGCGCAACAGCGCCGAAGCCCACCAAAGGTCAGGCTTCGACCGGTGCCGTCGTCATGCCCAGACCGGGAATACCGATGGACCGGCGCCCGCCGTAATCGGTGCGCACCACGATCAGCCCGCTCTTTTCGAGGTGATCGAGCAGGCGGCGGATGCGCCCCGGGCTGCGCGTGCCATAGATCTCGGCCATGCGCTCGTCGTCCGGGCACGGCAGCCCTTCGACGGCCGCCACGGCCAGCACCAGGAACGGCGCCACCAGATCGTCGGCCACGCCTTCGGCCAGCTTGAGTGCGGCCTGCCAGCGCGGCTCGCGATCGTCCGGGATGCCGGCCACCGCCATGGCAAAGCGGCGGCGGAACGCGGCCAGGTCGATGCCCACCTGGCCCAGCCGCTGCATCCGGCAGCGCACGGTGAAATCCTGATAGAGCTGCGCCGCAGGCTGGAACGTGCAATCCGGCTCGGCCGCCATTTCCGCCAGGATCGCGGCAATATCGGCAGCGGTTTCCTCGGCGGCAAACAGGCTGGGCTCGACCGGTGGTTCCACCTGCTCGGCGGCGGGCACGCTGCTTTCGATCTGCTCCAGCAGCTCGCCGCTTTCGGGTGCGGTCTCTTCCGGCTCTGGCGGTGCGGGCAGCGGGTCGAACATCAGCGGCTCTGCCATCAGCAGCGCCTCCATCTCCTCACCCGCGGCGTTGGGCATCGGCATAAGGCCATGCACCACGTTGCGCGCGCGCGTTTCCACGTCGGCGATCTTCACCCCCACCGGGCGGCGGCAGATCGCCGGGCCCAGCGCCAGGAAATGGCCGCGCTCCAAGTCGCGGATCTGTTCGGCCTGGCGCCGCTCCATGCCGAGGAGATCGGCGGCGCGGGCCATGTCGATATCGAGGAAAGTGCGCCCCATCAGGAAGTTGGATGCTTCGGCCGCCACGTTCTTGGCCAGCTTGGCCAGGCGCTGCGTGGCGATGATCCCCGCCAGCCCGCGCTTGCGGCCACGGCACATCAGGTTGGTCATCGCCGCCAGCGAGAGGCGGCGCACATCGTCGGCCACATCACCGGCGGCGGCAGGCGCAAACATCTGCGCCTCGTCCACCACCACCAGCGCGGGATACCACTGGTCGCGCGGGGCATCGAACAGGGTGTTCATGAACACGGCGGCGCAGCGCATCTGCGCTTCCAGCTCCAGCCCGTCGAGCGCCAGGATGACCGAGGCGCGATGCTGGCGGATGCGTGCGGCCAGCTTGACGATCTCGGTGCCGTCATAGGCCGATCCATCGACCACGACATGGCCAAACGGTTCGGCCAGGCTGACGAAATCGCCTTCCGGATCGATCACCACCTGCTGCACCACGCTGGCGCTCTGCTCCAGGATCCGGCGCAGCAGGTGCGACTTGCCCGAGCCACTGTTGCCCTGCACCAGAAGGCGCGTGGCCAGCAGTTCCTCAACATCGATGCGGACGGAGGCGCCCGACCGGTCGTCGGCGCCGATGACGATGGTTGCGCTCACGCCTCGCTCTTAGCGCGCAGGGCCGTGGCGGCAAGGGGATTGGGGGAAAAGGTTGTCGAAAGCGGGGTGGGCTTGGCCACATTCTCCCCCTCCTCTTCAGAGGAGGGGGGGGGCGGGGGGTGGTGCGATGCCTAGCGCCAGGTTTCCACCACCCCCAAACCCTCTCCTCTGAAGAAGAGGGGGCTTTTACCCACCCCCTCCCGCAGGCGGGAGGGGGTCGGGGGGAGGGAATGTTATCTGGCCTTAGTGCCGGATCAGATAATCAAACGCCGCCAGCGAGGCCTTGGCGCCCTCGCCCATGGCGATGACGATCTGCTTGAACGGCACCGTGGTGCAGTCACCCGCAGCAAACACGCCGTCGAGGCTGGTGGCATTGTGAGCGTCCACCTCGATCTCGCCACGGTTGGTCATGGCGATGCTACCGCCCAGCCATTCGGTGTTGGGCACCAGGCCGATCTGCACGAAGATACCTTCCAGTTCGACGGTGTGTTCCTCGCCGGTCTCACGGTTCTTGTAGACCAGCGCCGTCACCTTGTGGCCATCGCCCAGCACTTGCGTGGTCATGGCCGAGGTGATGATCGTCACGTTGGGCAGGCTGCGCAGCTTGGTCTGCAATACGGCATCGGCGCGCAGCTGGCTGTCGAACTCGATCAGGGTGACATGGCGGACAAGGCCAGCCAGGTCGATCGCGGCTTCCACGCCCGAATTGCCGCCGCCGATCACGGCGGTGCGCTTGCCCTTGAACAGCGGCCCATCGCAGTGCGGGCAATAGGCGACGCCCTTGTTGCGATATTCCTCTTCGCCGGGCACGCCCATCTGGCGCCAGCGGGCCCCGGTCGACAGGATCACCGTCTTGGCCTTGACGCTCGCGCCGCTGGCCAGTTCGATGTGGTGCAATCCATCGCCGTTGGCCGGCTTGAGCTTGACCGCCGCCTGCACGTTCATGACGTCGACTTCATAGTCCTTCACGTGCTGTTCCAGCTGGGCAACCAGCTTGGGCCCTTCGGTGTGCGGCACCGAAATGAAGTTCTCGATGCCCATGGTATCGAGCACCTGGCCACCAAAGCGTTCGGCCACCACGCCGGTGCGGATGCCCTTGCGCGCGGCGTAGATCGCCGCTGCCGCGCCGGCCGGGCCACCGCCGACCACCAGCACGTCGAACGGATCCTTGGCGGCGATCTTTTCCGCCGCGCGGGCCACCGATCCGGTGTCGAGCTTGGCCACGATCTGCGCCAGATCCATGCGGCCCTGGCCGAACTGTTCGCCGTTCAAGTAGACGGTCGGCACGGCCATCACCTTGCGGCGCTCCACCTCGTCCTGGAACAGCGCGCCATCGATCGCCACGTGGGTGATATCGGGGTTGAGCGCGGCCATGATGTTGAGCGCCTGCACCACGTCGGGGCAGTTCTGGCACGAGAGCGAGAAGAACGTCTCGAAATGCAGCGGCCCATCAAGGTTGCGCACCGCGTCGAGCAGTTCGGCATCTTCCTTGGGCGGGTGACCACCCACGTGCAGCAGCGCCAGGATCAGCGAGGTAAATTCGTGGCCCAGCGGCAGGCCGGCAAACACCGCCTGCGCGCGCCCTTCATCCGCGCGAATGGCAAAGCTCGGGCGGCGGGCATCCTGCCCGTCGAGGCGCACCGAAACCTTGTCGCTCAGCGCGGCGATTTCCTCGACCAGGCTGCGGGTATCGGCAGACTTGGCGCTATCGTCCAGGCTCGCGACCAGTTCGATCGGGCGGCGCAGGTTGCCAAGCAGGCCCTTGAGCTGGGCAGTGGTGGGGGCGTCAAGAATAGGCATGGCGTGTTTCTCTCAGGCAGGAGGGTGCGTGCCGCGTGGGGCCATGGACGGCCTCACGCCTGGGATGGGCGGAGCGGGCAGACATTTGGGGGCTTTCCCGGCCGATAGAGGCGTCGGCGCCGCGTGGGCGCGCGCAAGGGGCCGGGGTGCCCGGGTCCGGGGCGGGCGCGCTGGCCCGCCCCGGTTCAGGCAGCAAGAATCAGATCTTGCCGACGAGATCGATCGAGGGAGCAAGCGTTTCGGCGCCTTCTTCCCACTTGGCCGGGCAGACCTGGCCGGGGTTTTCGCGCCAGTACTTGGCAGCCTTGATCTTGCGCAGCAGTTCGGTGGCATTGCGGCCCACGCCTTCGGGGGTGATTTCGACCAGCTGGATCACGCCATCGGGATCGACCACGAAGGTGCCGCGGTCGGCCAGGCCAACGCCTTCGCGCAGGATGCCGAAGTTGTTGGAGATGGTGTGGTTCTGGTCGCCCAGCATGTAGTAGTTGATCTTGCCGATGGCCGGCGAGCTGTCGTGCCAGGCCTTGTGGCTGAAGTGGGTGTCGGTCGACACCGAATAGACTTCCACACCCAGGCTCTTGAGCTCTTCATACTTGTCGGCGAGGTCTTCCAGCTCGGTCGGGCACACGAAGGTGAAGTCGGCCGGGTAGAAGAAGAACACGGCCCACTTGCCCAGGACGTCAGCATCGCTGACATCGACGAACTTGCCCTGGAGATAGGCAGTGGCCTGGAACGGCTTGAGCTTGGTTCCGACGATCGACATGGGTTCGACTTCCTTGTGGTTGGTCGTGGCTGAAATGAATGCTGGCAAGAGGGGCAAGACACGCCACAGCGCATCAGCGCCCCTCGTTGCAGGGCAGCAATTAGGCATGGGCGCCGGCGATTGCCAATGATCAATTCCGCCCAGATTGATTGATCCTTTCGATAAGACGCTCCCAGCGCTCATCGCATCCATGCGTCGTGCCCCGACATGCCCTTTGGACAGCGCCGGCGCAGGGAACCAATTGCGCAGCTGCGAATTGCAGCGCGTGCAAGCCTTGGTTCCCGCCCGCCTGAAAACTCACACCTGGGCGCTGGCAGCACACGACTTGCCTTAAAAATCTTTCAAAGCCAACATGTTGACGTTTCAGGTTGCAATTTTCGCAAGCTCGCTTCGAAAACTTTCACTTGCAGCCCAAGGCACCGCTCGCCAATTGCGCCAATATTGAACTAAACTGTCTCGTTCCATTTTTGCCGATCTGACAGGAAGCCCTCCGATGCCCGCCCCCGACACCGCTGCCGCAACCCCGTCCACCGAACCTGCTGAAGAGACCGCGCCCGCGACCCGCGGCCGCAAGAAGCTGATCGGCCGCATCGCGCTGGGCGTGGCGGCGGTGGGCCTGGTCTATGGCATTTATGCCTTCATCGATTATCGCAACAACGGCCAGTACATCCAGTCGACCGACGATGCCTATGTGAAGGCCGATGGCGTGACCGTCAGTTCCAAGCTGGCCGGCTATGTGCGGCAGATCGGCGTGGCCGATAACCAGCAGGTTCCTGCCGGCACTTTCCTGGTGCAGATCGACCCAACCGATTACAGCGCCAAGCTGAACCAGGCCGATGCCCAGGTCAGCGTGGCCCGCGCCGCCGAGCAGGCTACCTCTGCCGGCATCGCCGAAGCGCAGGCCAGCCTCAACCAGGCCAAGGCCGCCCTCGCCGCCTCGCAGCGCGACCTGGCTTATTACAGCAGCGAAGTGGCGCGCTATGCCCCGCTCGCCGCCAGCGGTGCCGAACCGCGCACCCAGCTCGACCAGCTGACCAGCGCGCGCGACAAGGCCGCGGCCGATGTGCGCGCCAAGCAGGCCATGGTCGAGGCCGCCGCCAGCAAGATCGCCACGACCAAGGCCCAGGTGCAGCAGGCCAGCGCGCAGATCGCCTCTGCCGAGGCCAGCCGCCAGGCCGCCCGCAACGATGTCGGCACCACGCGCATTGTCGCGCCGATCGCCGGCAAGGTCGGCTCCTCGGCCGTGCGCCTGGGCCAGTTCGTGCAGCCCGGCCAGCGCCTGCTGACCATCGTGCCGACGCAGGCGATTTATGTGGAAGCCAATTTCAAGGAAACCCAGATCGGCCTGATGCGCCCCGGCCAGCCGGTGACGATGCATGTCGACGCGCTGCCCGATGTCGATTTCCATGGCGTAGTGGATTCGATCACGCCGGGCACGGGTGCGAACTTCTCGCTGATCCCGCCGCAGAACGCGACCGGCAACTTCACCAAGATCGTCCAGCGCGTGCCCGTGCGCATCCGCATCAACGCGGGCGAGGAATCGCGCAAGGTGCTGGTCCCTGGCCTGTCGCTGACGGTCAAGGTCGATACCCGCGCCGCCAAGGGCGCCATCAAGGCGATCCGCGCCGAGCAGGACCAGGGAGCCAAGTAATGGCCGCCGCAACCCTTCCGGCCGAGGCCGGCAACGGGGGTGGCGCGGCAAAGCCAGCGGCTGGTTCCAGCTCTGGCAATGCCGATCTGACCGCCTGGCTGGCCGTGGTGGCCGGGGCCATCGGCGCGCTGATGGCCACGCTCGACATCTCGATCGTCAATTCGGCCCTGCCCACCATCCAGGGCGAAATCGGCGCGTCTTCCACCGAAGGCACGTGGATCGCCACCAGCTATCTGGTGGCCGAGATCATCATCATCCCGCTCACCGCCTGGCTGGAACGCGTGTTCGGGCTCAAGCGGTTCCTGCTGATCGCCTCGGTGCTGTTCACCGGCTTTTCCATCGTGTGCGGCCTGTCCACCACGCTGACCATGATGATCGTGGGCCGCGTCGGCCAGGGTTTCACCGGCGGGGCAATGATTCCTACCGGGATGACCATCATCGCCACGCGCCTGCCGCGCCACCAGCAACCGGTAGGTACCGCGCTGTTCGGCTCCACGCTGATCCTTGGGCCAGTGATGGGCCCACTGGCCGGCGGCTGGCTGACCGAGAATTTCTCGTGGCACTATGCCTTCTTCATCAACATTCCGATCTGCATCATCCTGATGGTGTTCCTCATGGTTGGCCTGTCCAACACCAAGATGCGCCTTGATGAACTGATGAACGCCGATTGGCTGGGCATTCTTGGCCTGGCACTGGGCCTGGGCGGATTGACCGTGGTGCTGGAGGAAGGCAACCGCGAACAGTGGTTTCAATCCACGCTGATCTGGCAACTGACCGGGGTGACCATCGTTGGGTTCATCCTCATCTCGATCGGGCAGCTCTTTGCCAAACGGCCGGTGATCAAGTTGGCGCTATTGCGCAACCGTGCTTTTGCCGCGGTCTTCGTGCTTGGCCTGCTGATCGGTTCGGTGCTCTATGGCACGGCCTATGTGATCCCGCAGTTCCTGGCCGCGATCGCTGGCTACAATGCCTATCAATCAGGGCAGATCGTGTTCCTGTCAGGCATTCCGGCAGCCATGATGATGCCGCTGTTCCCGCTGCTCGTGAAGCGGTTCGACCTGCGCTACGTGGTCTTGACCGGGATGCTGATCATGGCCGGTTCGTGCTGGCTCGATACCACGCTGACAGTCAGTTCCGATGGCTCCGACTTTGTCGTGTCGCAGCTGATGCGCGGATTGGGCCAGGCCCTGTCGATGCTGTTCCTCAACCAGGCAGCCATTGCCAGCGTCAAGCCCGACGAAGCCGGTGACGCATCGGGCCTGTTCAACGCGGCGCGCAACCTCGGTGGCTCGATCGCGCTGGCCCTGCTCGCCACCCTGCAGGAACGGCGCGAGGAATTCCACCGCTGGTCGATCCACGAAACCCTGCCGGCCAACAGCCCCAGCGTGCAGGACTGGGTATCGAGCCAGGCTGCCTCGTTTGGTGGCGGGCCCGACGGCCTTTCTGCCGCGCTGCAATCGATCGACGGCATGGTGCTCAAGCAGGCGCTGGTCATGGCCTACACCGATGAGTTCATCGCGCTGATGGTCGGCATTGCTGTCGTCCTGCCGCTCGTTTTCCTTCTCCGGCCCCTGCCCAAGGGCCACCACAACATGGCGATGCACTGATGCAACATTCTTCACGCCCCATGGCTTTCCGCCCCCTGGCCATCGCCCTGCTCGCGTCCGCCGCCCTTGCCGGGTGCACCACGGTTGGCCCAAAGTATGCCGGCGCGCCCGATGCTGCGCCGGGCGCCGCGGCTCGCAGCGCGTTCCTGCGGGGCGACGCTGCCACCACCACCGCCACGGCATCCTCCGCGCGTTGGTGGGATGCGCTCAATGACCCGGTGCTGGGCAGCCTGATCGACAAGGGCCTGGCCAATTCGCCCAATATCGCGGCGGCCAATGCCCGCATCGCCCAGGCCCGCGCCGGCCTTGCCGCCAACAAGACCGCGCTGATCCCCACGCTCAATGTTTCGGGCGCGGTGCCCTATATCAACGTGCCCTCCAACATCCTGGGTGGCAACGATACCGGCCGCACCGACACCACGATCTACAACGTGGGCTTTGACTCGAGCTGGGAACTGGACCTGTTCGGCGGCACCCGCAGCAAGATCACCGCTGCCGGCGCCCGTGCCGAAGCGGCCGAGGCCGGCGCGGATGATGCCCGCGTGACGCTGTCGGCCGAAATCGCCCGCGCCTATGTTTCGCTGCGCGCCAAGCAGGCCGTGCTGGCCCTGCTCGATCAGCAGGCGGCGATCGATGCCCAGCTGGTCAACTTGGCGCAGCAACGGCTGCAAGGCGGCACCGCGCCCGAGCAGCCGCTGGCCCAGGCCCGTGGCCAGGCTTCGCAAACCGAGGGTGACCGCGCCAAGACGCGGGCCGATATCACCGTGCTGATCGATCAGTTGGCCGTGCTGACCGGGCAGGAACCGGGCGCGCTCGATGCCACGCTGACCACGCCGGCGCCGCTGCCGTTGCCGCCGGCCAGCGTGGCCGTGGGCGACCCCGCCAGCCTGCTGCGCAACCGCCCGGATATCCGCATGGCCGAGCGCCAGCTGGCCGCCGCCAATGCCGACATCGGCGCACAGATCGCGGCTGGCCTGCCCAAGATCAGCTTCATGGGCCTGCTGGGCCTGGGTGGCACCAGCATCGGCGATGTGGTCGATCCGTCCAAGATCATCGGCCTGGCCCTGCCGCAAATCCGCTGGAGCCTGTTCGACGGTGGGCGCAACAAGGCACAGGTGGCCAGCAAGCGCCAGGCCTATGCCGAGCAGGAAGCCAATTATCGCAACACGGTGCTGACCGCGCTGCAGGATGCCGAAGGCTCCCTCACCCGCTTTGGCAGCCAGCGCCAGGTCTATGGCAAGGCGCTGGATAGCCAGGCGCAAGCCGCGCGGGCGCAAGCCCTGCAGCAACAGCGGGCCGATGCCGGCACCGTGGCCCGCAGCGACGCCTTGAGCGCGCAACGCCAGCAGGTGCAGGCAGCCCAAGCCACTGCAGCGGCCGCTGCAGAGCTGACCACCGATTTCATCGCCGTGGAAAAGGCGCTTGGCCTGGGGTGGCAGGCACCGGCCCAGGACCGCTGAAATGAGCCAGATCCGTTCCGTTTATAGCGCTTTGCGAACGCCCGAATCTGTGTCAATTTTCCTTCACAAGACGCCGCAAAGGCGTGAGCCACTCGGACAGAGGGTTGGGAAGGATGGATTGGTTTTCGGATATCGGCCGCCGCGTCTGGCTGGCCTATCAGGAAGGGCTGGAAATGACCTGCCCCGCACATCGCGAATGCGTAAAGCGGCCGGGACAGATTGCGGCACGCGACAGTGCATCGGCCTTGCCCGGAACGGCAGCGGAATTTTCGGCGTCGTACACCTTCGTCGCGCAGATCGATGCGGCGACGGCCTCGGGCAACGGGAGTGCGGCCGATGACTCTGCCGCCGCATTCCAGCACGGATCAACCGCCCGCCACTGACGCGCCGGCCACCGACGGCATGGCATCGCCCGCCGCGCCGCGGCGGGGGCGCCCCTCGGTGGCAGAGGCAGAACAGCTTTACGGCAAGATTCTCGACGCCAGTTGGGAGGTTTTGCTGGACAGCGGGCTGGATACCTTCACGTTCGATCGCGTTGCGCGCCATGCCCATATCGGCAAGGCCACGATCTATTCCCGCTTTGCCGGCAAGCGCGAACTGCTGGAAGCGCTGGTGCATCACGCCGTGGCCAAGCGCCGCGATGCCATCGCCGCGCTGCAAAGCGACCGTTCACTCGCAGAAACGTTTAGCCTGCGCGCCGTGGAAACGCTGGAACTGCTCCATTCCCCCGATGGCAAGCTGATGGAACGGCTGATCGACTGGCTCGATACCGAAGCCGGCAGCCCGCAGGGCGGCTATCGCGCGATGGTCTATCGCAACGCGGTCGACAAGATTCGCAGCCTGTTCGAAATGGCGCAGCAGCGGGGCGAGATCGTCATCGACGATTGCGAGAACGCCGCACGGTTCTGGCTCGAAGGCCTGTTAGGCCACTACAAGATGGCCAGTTCCGAAGGCGGGCATGATCGCGCGCAGCACATGCGCTGGGCCGATCGCTATGTCAGCTTCTTCTTTGCCGGGGTGCGCCAGCAAGGATCGCCCGGCGCGCCGCCACGCTGACCGATCGCATCCCGCCCTCGCCCGCCCTCGCCCGGTATCGGCCAGGCGCGGGCGGGAACGCGGATCAGGACTGGCGCTTGGCCTTGAGCGCGAAATCGACCGTCACGCCATCGAGCAGCGTATCGGTGCCACCCCATTCACCGGTGCCGACGCCAAACGCCGTGCGTGACAACGTGGCGGTGCCGTGCGCGGTCGCCCGATCGCCATCGATCGTCAGCACAAAGGCCAGTGGCACCGGGCGGATCTTGCCGGCCAGCGACAGCGTACCTTCGGCGACATAGTGCCCGGGCGACTGCGCGCGGAAACGCGATGCAGTATAGATCGCCTGGGGATGTGCGGCGGCGCGGAAGAAATTGTCGCCCTTGAGCATGTCGTCGCGCTGCGCATCGCCGGTGCCGACCGAAGCCAGATCGATCGTGGCGCGCAGCGTGGAATGGGCAAGATCATCGGGCGAGAACACGATCTTGGCGTCCCAGCGGCCAAAGCTGCCGTTGATCGCGTCACCCGAATAGGTGGCGTGGAAGCCAAGCTTGCCACCGGGCGCGAGTTGCCAGGCAACCGCCTTGGCAGCAGCCTCAGCGCCGGCGGATGCATCGGCCACGGGCGCCGCCGCGCTGGCCGGCGCCTGAACTGCGGCATCGCTGGCCATATCGGTGGCCGCTTCTGACTCATCGCCATCGGGATCAGCCGACGCGGCTGCAACCGGCGCCACCGCCGGGCCACCAAACGGCCAGACCTTGGCAAGCGCCATGGCCCCTGCCGAACCGATCAGCGCGACGATCACGCCGATGGTCAGGCCGCGGCGGGTATTGGCCGGGATCATCCGGCCCAGCAGATCATCGCCCATGAAGTGATGGCGCAGCGCGCCAGCGACGTGCAGCGCGAACAGGCCCAGCGTCACCAGGCCAAGCGCGCCGTGAATGGTTTCGGCCGGCTCGTGCCAGGCATGGCCCACCGGCAGATTGGGCATCGGCAGCTTACCGAACACCATGGTCTGCATGCGAATCTTGGAAGTGGACACCATGATCCAGCCCGACAGCGGGCCCACGATCATCACTGCATAGAGCAGGACGTGCACGACCTTGACCAGCAGCTTTACCGCCGGCGCGCCTTCGGCCGGTGCCGGGCGCCGCGCCACCAGACGCACGCCCAGGCGCGCGAGGCTGAGCGCCAGGATCAGGAAGCCGACTGACTTGTGAAACTGGTAGCCGGCAAAGCTGGCCGTGCCCTTGGGCAGGTCTTCCAGCCGCCAGCCGAGCGACACCTGAAACAGCAGCAACGCCGCGATCGACCAGTGGAGGATGATCGCACTCAGGGCATAGCGCTTTGGCGACAGCCCCCGCGAAAACGTGTCATTCATGCCGCGAAAATCTCCTCATCCTCTTGGCCACCCGCGCTGTCTATAACAGGCGGTTGTGGCTTTTGATATGCCCAGCCGATCCATGCCGGATCAGGTGCGATCCAACCGGTGCATGTCGCCGATCGACCGCCATCGTCATCACGACGAACCAGGCTGGAGCGTGCGTTGCAGCCATGTCATGGTTCGCTGCGTCACCGCGCGTGGGCGCCCTGCCCCGCGCCATCAGGAGACCGCATTTCCCATGAGCAGCAGCCCCTGGAGCCACAGCCGCCGCGCCGGCGTCGCCGACGACGTGGACTTTGCCATTCGCGGCAATGACCTGCAGTTCGTCGAGATCGAACTCGATCCCGGCGAGAGCGCCGTGGCCGAGGCTGGCGCGTTTGTCTGGAAGGATGCCGCGATCGAGATGACCACGGTGTTTGGCGATGGCAGCGACGGCGATGGCGGCGGCTTGATGGGCAAGCTGCTGGGGGCGGGCAAGCGCCTGGTCACGGGGGCCAGCCTGTTCACCACCGTGTTCACCCACCACGGCCATGGCAAGGCACGCGTTGCGTTTGCAGCGCCTGTGCCGGGCACGATCCTGCCGCTCAAGCTGTCAGACCTGGGCGGCACGCTGATCTGCCAGAAGGACAGCTTTCTGGCGGCCGCGCGCGGCGTATCGATCGGCATCGCGTTCCAGCGCCGGATCATGACCGGCCTGTTTGGCGGCGAAGGCTTTGTCATGCAGCGGCTGGATGGCGATGGCTGGGTGTTTGTCCAGATGGGCGGCACCCTGGTGGAACGCGAGCTTGGCCCGGGCGAACAGCTTCATGTCGATACCGGGTGCCTGGCCGCCTATACCCCGTCGATCGATTTCGACCTGGTGCGCGCGGGCGGCGTGCGCAGCGTGCTGTTTGGCGGCGAAGGCCTGTTCTTTGCGCGCCTGACCGGGCCGGGCAAAGTGTGGATTCAGTCCCTGCCCTTTGCCCGCCTGGCCGGCCGCGTCGTCGCCGCTGCCATACCCGGCGGGGGCAGCAACCGCGGCGAAGGTTCGGTGCTGGGCCCGCTGGGTGATTTCATCGACGGCAATCGCTAGGGTTTCGGGATAGGCCCTTCGACAGGCTCAGGGCGAACGGACCTTGGAGAAATTCCCTTGGTTTCCGTTCGGGCTGAGCTTGTCGAAGCCCGCTCCCCCGCGCGCCGCTTAGAACTGCGTGCGCACGGTAAGGCCATAGGTGCGCGGATCGCCCACCTGACCCACGATCAGGCCGGTGTTGCCCGAACCGACCGCGAGCTGCTCGAAATAGTGCGTGTCAAAGGCATTGCGCAGCCAACCATAGATATCGAAGCGGCCCTCGCGGCGCACGCCCAGGCGGAAGTTGGTGAGCGCATAGCCTTCGATCCAGGTATAGGCCGAAGGGGTGGGGTTGGACGAAAAGCGCGAGCGATAGTTGCCATCGACGCCGAGATAGACCTGCCCTTCCCCGCCGAACGCCTGGACCGGCAGGTTGACTTCGCCGCCATAGGAGAACGACCACTTCGACACGCCGGGCAGCACCTGGCCGGAAATGTCGCACGACAGCGGGCTGATCCCCGGCGTGCCCGGCGCGGCCGGCGTGCCGATCAGGTTGCCATTGGCATCGACATTCTGCGTGCCGCCCGAAAGCTCGGGCGCGCAGGGCGCGTTCTTGAAGCGGATATACTTGGCATCGGTGTAGGCCGCGTTGGAATAGAGGCTGATCCGCTCGCTCGGCCGCACTGCGAAATCGACTTCGACACCCTGGGTACGCACCTTTTCGGCATTGGCGAGATAGCCGCGCAGCGCACCCACGGTGTAGTTCGTCACCTGCGCCTGATAGTCGTTGATATCGGTACGGAACGCGGCGACGTTGAACGTGCCCTTGCGGTTCCAGAACTGCGTCTTGATGCCCAGTTCAAAGTGGTTGACGCGTTCCGGCTTGATCGTGGCAAACTGCAGCAGCGGAGTGCCATCGGTGTTGGCCGGCACGCCGTTGAGGTTGATGCCGCCCGATTTGAAGCTGCGCGCATAGGTGCCATAGACGTGGACGTCGCTGGTGGGATCCCAGGCCAGCGTCGCGTCGCCCGACAGGTTCCAATCGCTGAAATTGGCGACGAAATACTGCGGTGCGAGGACGGCCAGCTGGGCCTTTTGCCGCGCGGTGTTGTTGGTGGCAAACGTGACAAGAGCGCCGTTTCCATCAGTGACGGTGGAATTGTAGATGCCGTCCTTCTTGTCATAGTTGAGGCGCACACCCGGCTGGATCGACAGCGTGTCGGTCAGCTTGTAGCCGAACTTGCCATAGATCGCCGCGCTGGTGTTCTTGAGCGTGATGTCGTTGGCAGAAGTCAGGCCGTTGAGCACACTGGGATCGTTGGACAGCGCATTGCTCGGCGCGATCAGGAACTTGCTCGCCGCCGGACCCTGCTGCTGAATGCCGGTGGTGTGGATCTTCTGATAGAAGCCGAATGCGCCGACGGTATAGTTGAAGCGGCCAGTTTCGCCGGTCAGGCGCAGTTCCTGGGTATATTGGTCCTGGTGCGAGGGATTGTTGGACTTGGTCGTGATCGGCAGGCCGAGATAGTCGCGGTCGTTCGACGGATCCCAATCCCAATAGCGCCACGCGGTGATCGAGGTGATCGTGCCCAGCCCGGTCTGGATCTTGGCGCGCAGCGACACGCCGCCCACCTCGTTCTTGGCGCGCAGGGCCACGTCTTCGTCGGTCACGCGATCGAACGGATTGGTGCTGGGCACGGCATAGTTCTGCGCGGCAGCGAGCGCGGCGTACTGGCGGTTGAGCGGGCGCTGCGTGGCGCCGGTGCGCACATAGACCAGCGCGCAGCAATTGGGGTTCTGCTTGTTGTAATCCCCCGCCAGCGTCACTTCGACAGTGCTCGACGGGCGCCACAGGAATTGCAGCCGCGCGCCCTTGTTGTCTTGCGAATTGATCCACTGGCGCTGCTTGACGTTGTAGATCGTGCCATCGCGCTCGGTAAACGAGCCGGCCAGGCGCACCGCCAGGGTATCGCTGAGCGGGCCAGACACCGCGCCCTTGAGCTGGACGAAGCCAAGGTTGCCGGCGGTCGCTTCCAGCCGGGCCTCGGGCTCGAACGTGGGAGCGCGGGTGGTGATGTTGAGCGCGCCGGCGGTGGTGTTCTTGCCGAACAGCGTGCCCTGCGGCCCGCGCAGCACTTCGATGCGGCTCACGTCGAGGAAGTCGAACGTGGAGGACGCGGCACGGGCATAGAATACGTCATCGATATAGACGCCCACGCCCTGCTCGATGCCGTCGTTGGTCAGGCCCAGCGGCGCGCCCAGCCCGCGGATATTGACCGAGGTATTGCGCGGGTTGGACGAATAGAACTGCAGCGTGGGCGTCAACTGCGTAAGGCGGCCAACGTTGAACGCGCCGGCGGCATCGATATGCGCGCCGCCCACCACGGTGACAGCCAAAGGCACGGTCTGCACGGTTTCGGCGCGGCGGCGGGCGGTGACGACGATGCTGTCATCCACCGGCGGCTGGGCAGCGGCTGGCACAGATTTGCTGGCGGCGTCGGCCGGTGCAGGCGCATCGGCGGCATGGGCCGGGGCGGCGAGCGCGAGAGCCAGGCCGGCGGAAGCCACCGACGCGGCAAGATGGGCGCGAACGAGCATGCTGATATCCCTTTCGACATGCCGGATCACGCGCGCGGAGGGGTTCCGTGGCGGGTGGCGGCATGGTCTGTTGTTGGTTTTTGCCATGACCGGCGGCCCTCCCCAGAGCCGTGGTGCCGCCATGGATTGCTTGGCGTGATCGAAAATTCTGGCGGATCAGTGATTGTTGAAGCGGCGCTTCTCGGTCACGTCGATCTGGACGACGCGGCCTTCGTGAACGGTGAGGCCGACATGGCCATAGCGCAGCCCGGCCAGGGCCTCGCGCACGCTGTCGAGCGATTGCTCGATCAGGCGGGCCTGTTCCGGATCGCGGGCGGCCAGATCTGCATTGGCAGGTGTGATGGACATCGGCTCTCTCTTGCAAAGGCTTGGGTCTTGGCCCCGCCGTGGCGAGGTGCCTGTTGCCACCTTCTTATACTCAACTTTTACGATAGACATTAAACGAGTTGTTGGAGGCCGGATAGCGAAACTTTCGCCACGATGAACGGCGCTACGCCTGACCCGCACACCAGCAGGCCCGGCCCAGCAACGCGGACCAAGCATTTGATAATATGCATTAACAACCAGAGTCCGCAGCGGGCTTGGGCATGCGCGGCCAGCCCGCTGCGGATCGGCCGTGGGCGCGCGCCTGGGCACGCGACTCACCGGGGCCATTCTCGCAATCTAGCGTAACGACGCCCGCTGACGAGCGGGCGGGCGGCGAAGCGGGCATGATTCTCGACAAAACGAGTAGAGATTAACGCACGGCTTGTAACGTTTCCTGACAGGGCCGCTTTGCACTTGCCAAGGCGCCGCTGCCCGTTTCTAACATCGTGCTTGTCATACAAGAGTAGCAAAGCGGAACGATGGCGCGCGGGACCGCAACAACACCAAGCAGGACAGCAATCGTGGCAGAAACCAGCGCAGCGCCGGGTGGCGTGCTGCCGATGCAGGCCCTATCCGCGTTGACCGAGGGTCCACCGCCGATGCGCTATTTCAACCGCGAGTTGAGCTGGCTGATGTTCAACCGCCGCGTTCTGGCCGAGGCGCAGAACACCAATTATCCGCTGCTGGAGCGGCTGCGCTTCCTGTCGATCTCGGGCAGCAACCTCGATGAGTTCATGATGGTGCGCGTGGCCGGGATCGCCGGCCAGGTGCGGCGCGGGATCGACGAGGTTTCGATCGACGGGTTCAGCCCGGCCCAGCAGTTGCAGCAGATTCACGGCGCCGTGGAAGACCTGGTCAGCGCGCAGCGCGTGGTGCTGGGCGAACTGTCAGACCTGTTGGCCGACGCCGGCATCCACCTGGTGGGCGACAAGCCCCTGCCCCGCCACCAGGCCGATTGGCTGGCGCGCTATTTCACCGAGCATGTCATGCCGGTGCTTACCCCCCAGGCGATCGATCCGGCGCACCCGTTCCCGTTCATCGCCAACCAGGGCACCGGCATCCTGTTCTCGATGGTGCGGGTGGCCGATAATGACCCGGTCACCGAGATGATCCTGGTGCCGCCGGCGCTGCCGCGCTTTGTCAAGCTGCCCGACGATGGCGGCTGGATCAGCATCGAGGAACTGGTGCGCCGCAACGCCGCCACGGTGTTTCCCGGCTTTCGCATCCAGGGTTCGGGCACGTTCCGCGTGCTGCGCGACAGCGACATGGAGATCGAGGAAGACGCCGAAGACCTGGTGCGCTATTTCCGCACGGCGATCCAGCGGCGGCGGCGCGGTAAAGTGATCATGCTGCAGTTGCAGGATGATTTCGATCCCACGGCCGAGCAATTGCTGCGCGACAAGCTGCGCCTGGACTATGCGCTGGTGGTGAAATCGCGCGGCCTGCTGGCGATGAACGGCCTGTCGCAGATCGTCGACATGCCGCGCCCGGAACTGAAGTTCGAGCCCTATAACCCGCGCTATCCCGAACGCGTGCTGGAACACGATGGCGATTGCTTTGCCGCGATCCGCGAAAAGGATCTGGTGATCCACCACCCGTTCGAAAGTTTCGACGTGGTGGTCGATTTCCTGCGCCAGGCCGCCGAAGATCCCGATGTGGTGGCGATCAAGCAGACACTCTATCGCGCCGGCAAGCAATCGGCAGTGATCGCCGCGCTGATCGCGGCGGCCGAGGCGGGCAAGTCGGTCACGGCCGTGGTCGAACTCAAGGCGCGGTTTGACGAGGAGCAGAACCTGCACTGGGCGAGCCAGTTGGAGCGCGCCGGGGTCCAGGTGATCTATGGCTTCGTCGACTGGAAGACCCACGCCAAGGTTTCGATGGTGGTGCGGCGCGAGGGCGATGGCTATCGCACATACTGCCACTTTGGCACCGGCAACTATCACCCGGTGACCGCGCGCATCTATACCGACCTGTCGTTCTTCACCGCCGATCCCAAGGCGGGGCGCGATGCCGGGCAGCTGTTCAATTTCATCACCGGCTATGTCGAGCCCAAGAACACCGAGTTTCTTTCCATCTCGCCAATCGGCCTGCGCCGCACGCTGTATGATTGCATCGAGCGCGAGATCGCCTTTGCCCGCGCGGGCAAGCGCGCCGCGATCTGGGCCAAGCTCAATGCGCTGACCGACAGCCGCCTGATCGAGCGGCTCTATGCCGCAGCGCAGGCTGGCGTGGACATTTCGCTGGTGGTGCGCGGCATCTGCTGCCTGCGGCCCGGCGTGCCCGGGCTTTCGGAACGGATCACGGTGAAATCGATCATCGGCCGCTTTCTGGAGCACAGCCGCATCTGGGCGTTCGGCAACGGCGGCGCCCTGCCCAACCGGCGCGCGCGGGTGTTCATCTCTTCGGCCGACGGGATGAGCCGCAACCTGGATCGCCGGGTGGAAGTGCTGGTGCCGATCCGCAACCGCACGGTGCACGACCAGATCCTCGACCAGGTGATGCTGGCCAACCTCATCGATACCGAGCAAAGCTGGACTTTGCACGCCGATGGCGATTATCAGCGGGTTTCGTGTCGATCCGACGCGGGCGAGAAACCGTTTAATGTGCACCGCTATTTCATGACCAATCCTTCGCTTTCGGGCCGCGGCGCGGCCCTTACCAAGGGGCGCAAGGTGCCCAAGCTGGCGCTGCGGCGCGGTGGCGCAACGGTCGATTGACGGCGCGATGGCATTTGGCCTGTCCCGTGGCAAAGAAGCGCCCAAGCGCGCCATTATCGATATCGGCTCCAACACCGTGCGCCTGGTCATCTATGGCCAGCCGCTGCGCGCGCCCAAGGTGCTGCACAACGAGAAAGTGACCGCGCGCCTGGGCAAGGGCGTGGCCGAAAGCGGCGATCTTTCACCCAAGGCCATGGCCCTGGCGCTGGCCTCGCTCGCCCGGTTCAAGGCGATCCTGGCACTGCAGGGGGTGACCGAACTCGACGTGGTGGCCACCGCCGCCAGCCGCGACGCGCGCAATGGTCCGGCCTTTCTGGATGCCATCGCCAAGCTGGGCTTTGCCCCGCGCCTGCTCTCGGGCGAGGAAGAGGCGATCACCAGCGCGCACGGCGTGCTGGGCGCCTTCCCCAAAGCCAAGGGCGTAGTCGGCGATCTGGGCGGCGGCAGCCTGGAACTGGTCGATGTGGACGGGCAGCGCTGCACCCATGGGGTCAGCCTGCCGCTGGGCACGCTGCGCCTGCCCGCGCTGCGCGCCGAAGGGCAGCGCGCGTTCGGGCAGAAGATCACCAAGGCGCTGGCCAAGGCGGAATGGAAAGCCACGCCGGGGCAGACGCTCTATCTCGTTGGCGGTTCGTTGCGCGCCTTTGCCCGCCACATGATGGTGGAAACGCGCTTTCCGATCGATGATCCGCACGGCTATGTCGCCGATCCTGCGCTGGCGCTCAAGCTGGCCAAGGCCCTGGCGCGGCGCAAGGGAGAGGCGGTGGCGCCGATTGCCGGGGTTTCCGGCGGGCGCCTTGCCAGCCTGCCCGATACTGCCGCGCTGCTCGCCGTGCTGATCGCCCGGCTAAAGCCTGAACGGCTGGTATTTTCGGCTTGGGGCCTGCGCGAAGGCGTGCTGTGGGAAGCGATGCCCGATGCCGTGCGCGGGCAGGAACCGCTGGTCGCCGGCGCCTCTGCCTTTGCCCAGGAACATGGCATTTCACCCAACACCGCCAGCATGGTGGCCGGCTGGACCGCCGGCGTGGTGCAGACCGACGGGCCCGACCGGCGCGAACGCCTGCGCCTGGCCGCGACGATGCTGTGCATGGCCTCGGCCACGGTGGAGCCCAACCTGCGCGGCGACCTGGCGCACGAATGGGGCCTGCGCAAACGCTGGATCGGCGCCACCGCGCGCGATCGCGCGATGCTTGCCGCGGCCATGATCGCCAATACCGGCAAGCTGACGCTGCCCGAAGACCTCAACCTCCTCGCCACCCCCGCCTCGCTGCGCGAAGCCCAGGCCTGGGGCCTTGCCACCCGCCTATGCCGGCGGTTCACCGTGGGCGCGCCCTCCGCGCTCAACGGCAGCACGCTGCGCCGCGAAGGCGAGGTGCTGGTGATGGAAGTGGAAGATCGCCATGCCGTGCTGATCAACGACAGCGTGGGCCGGGACTTGAAAGCGCTTGCCGCGCATCTGGGGCTGAAGGCGGCGATCAGGGAGCGGTAGGGCTCAACCCGGGCGGACGACCATCGCAAACAGGCGGTCGAGATTGAGCTGAATGTCCTGGACCGATGGATTGTCTGCGTATTTGGCCATGCCAAGCGGCAAACTCATGCTCTCGTGCAAGGCCGAAGCCTCGGCGTCGGTCAGAATATTGCGGCCGCGCAGGATGTTCGCCAGACTGACGATGCCGTTGATGGCTGAAATATCAGACGCTTCGTGCGCATCGAGCAACTGGGGGTCGATGAGGCTGGGACTATCCGTCATGAAACTGGCTCCACCGGTTGGCGATGCCGGCAATCTTGCTGATTTTCCGGCATGCCAACGGCGCGCCGAGCGTTGGCATCGGCGCGGCCAGAGTGGCAAAGCAGGGCAGTTGCCCGCTCGGGCTCACCGCTTGATCGTGACGATCCCGACCGGCGCTGGCTTGGTCGATGGATTGGAGGCGTTAAGCTTGGGCGGCTTGGCCGCCTTGGGCTTGCGCACTTCCTTGTTGGATTTCTTTTGTCCCTTGGCCATGCCAATTCCTTTTCACGGTGCGAACAACGCTCTTTACTTTGAAGCGTATTCGCCCGGCTGCGCACCAAAGTTGTCGCGCGCGAATGTGCGGGCGCCAGCCATGGTCTTGAACAGTTCGTCTTGCAGTGCCGCCGTGACCAACGGATACCCTTGCGAGTTGTATCGCACACTGCGCACGGTCAGCCGGAAATTGCCTTCCGCATCCTTGTTGATCAGGAACGGACGATTTTTCGGATCAGACATTTTCGGCCTCCAGCAATGTCAATTTGGCATGTAGCGACAGGTGCGGTGTGGTCGCGCGGTTGGATCAACCGCGCGACCCGCATCCATCAGGCAGCCTGGAGATTGACTGCCGAAACCTTGCCACGGCGATCGGTTTCCAACTCGTAGGAAACGCGCTGGTCCTTTTCGAGCGTGCGCATGCCGGCGCGTTCCACGGCCGAGATGTGCACGAAGGCATCGGTGCCGCCGTCATTGGGCGCAATGAAGCCATAGCCCTTGTCGACGTTGAAAAACTTTACGGTTCCGGTCGTCATATGGATAACCCTTTATCCCATGGTTTGACGGGCATGCGCCAACAGCGGCACATCCCGGCTTCTGTAGTGCTAGAAAAGGATAAAGGGGTGGCATAAAGCTGCCGATTTATCCGTCGCATGCGACGTAAGCAAAATCCTAATAACACGATGCCGAAAAATTGAAAGGCAATTCTCGGTTTTCCTGACATCCCGGCCTGGATTGATGCACAATACAACATGGCACGCCGAAGGAATGCGACAGAATTGGGTTTTGGCGCTTACAAGCCCTCCCCTAACCCCTCCCGCAGGCGGGAGGGGAACTTTAGCGCTGCTCTCTTCGCTCCCCTCCCGCTGGCGGGAGGGGCTGGGGGAGGGAATGTTTGGGCTAATCAATCCGCAGCCCACTAACCCGCCGGAACAGCTCCAGGATCAGCGGATCCCGCTCCGCGCTTCTAATCGCCGCTTCGAAGCGCAGTTGCCGCTTGGGCGATGGCAGGACTTGCACCAGTTCCCCGCTCGCCAGTTCGCCGCGCACCATGGTTTCGGGCAGCAGCGCAGCACCGGTGCCGAGGCGGATGATTTCGACCAGGGCGCGGACATTGTTGCAGGTGCGGATGACTGGCGGCGTGATGCCGTGCTGCGCGAGGGATTCGCGCATGATGCCGTGGATCGGGGAGTGTTCCGGGATCGACCAGACCGGCAGCGGCTGCTTGAAGCCGCCGGCCTGCGCCGTGGCCTTGCTCGCGGCCCAGACCAGCGCGACGCTGCCGAGTGGCGTGGTGCGCACGCCGGGGCTGGCGACCGGGCCGGCGAGGAACACCATGTCGCTGGTGCCGGCGAGCAGTTGCTGGAGCATGCGGGCGGTCAGGTCCAGCTCGATCTCCAGCGTCACGCCGGGCAGGTCTTGCTCCACCGCCGCGACGAAGGCGGGCAGGCAACTGGCGGCGGCGATCTCTCCGGTGCCGATGCGCACGATGCCGGTGGCGCCGCCAAAGTCGCTCGCCTTGAACAGCGCGCGTTCGAAGCCGGCCCACAGCGGCTCGAAATCGGCAACCAGGGCGCGGCCGCGCGCGGTGAGCACCATATTGCGCCCTTCGCGGCGGAACAGATCGACGCCCAATTGCTCCTCGATCTCTTTCACGCGGGCGGAAATGGCGGGCTGTGTAGTATTGAGCCGCTCCGCCGCGGCGCGGAACGTGCCCAGGCGGGCAATCCACAGCAGGGTTTCGAGGTGATAGATGGCCAGGCGCTTCATGGGCCTGCGGTATCATATCCAGGTCTTATCATAAAAGATAACAATGTATCGCTAGTTCCGATCGATTGGCTGGCGTAAGACGGGGCATCAATGGAGAGGTGCCGATGGCCAACAAGATCTATCCCTCTGCCACAGCCGCGCTGGACGGGCTGTTGCACGATGGCCTGCTGATCGCCTGCGGGGGCTTTGGCCTTTGCGGAATCCCTGAGCGGCTGCTGGATGCGGTGCGCGAGTCCGGGGTGAGCGGGCTGACCTTTGCCAGCAACAATGCCGGCATCGACAACGAAGGCATCGGCAAGCTGCTGCGCACGCGCCAGGTCAGGAAGATGATCTCGTCCTATGTGGGCGAGAACAAGGAATTCGAACGCCAGTATCTGTCGGGCGAGCTGGAGGTGGAATTCTGCCCGCAGGGCACCCTGGCCGAGCGCATGCGCGCCGGCGGCGCAGGCATTCCCGGCTTCTACACCAAGACGGGCGTGGGCACGCTGGTGGCGGAGGGCAAGGAAGTGAAGAATTTCGACGGGCAGGACTATATCCTGGAACGCGGGATCTTTGCCGACCTGTCGCTGGTCAAGGCGTGGAAGGCGGACGAGAGCGGCAACGTGGTGTTCCGCAAGACGGCGCGCAATTTCAACGTGCCGGCCGCGACCTGCGGCAAGGTCTGCGTGGTGGAAGTGGAAGAGATCGTGCCGACCGGCAGCCTCGATGCCGATGGCATCCACCTGCCGGGCGTCTATGTCCAGCGGCTGGTGCTGGGCGCGCCCTATGACAAGAAGATCGAATTCCGCACCACCCGTGCGCGGGAGAACGCCTGATGCCCTGGACTCGTGACGAAATGGCCGCGCGCGCGGCGCGCGAACTGCAAGATGGGTTCTATGTGAACCTGGGCATCGGCATCCCCACGCTGGTGGCCAACCACATTCCCGCCGGCATGGAAGTGACGCTGCAATCGGAAAACGGGATGCTGGGCATCGGCCCCTTCCCGTTCGACGACGAGGTGGATGCCGACCTGATCAACGCCGGCAAGCAGACCATCAGCGAACTGCCGCAGACCGCCTATTTCGATAGCGCGCAAAGCTTTGCCATGATCCGGGGCGGGCATATCGACCTGACCGTGCTGGGCGCGATGGAAGTGTCGCAGGGCGGCGATATCGCCAACTGGATGGTGCCCGGCAAGATGATCAAGGGCATGGGCGGCGCCATGGACCTGGTCGCGGGGGTGAAGCGCATCATCGTGGTGATGGAGCACTGCGCCAAGGACGGCAGCTCCAAGTTCATTCCTGATTGCACCCTGCCGCTGACCGGCAAGAATGTGGTCGACATGGTGATCACCGACCTCGCCGTGTTCCAGCGCCCGGATCACGACAGCCCGTTCCACCTGGTGGAGCTGGCGCCGGGCGTGACGGCCGAGGAAGTGGCCGCTAAGACCACAGCGCATTACGTGGCGGCCTGAACCATTGCTGCGCCGCCATGGCCGCAGGGCCACTGGCGGCGCAGTACCCAGACTACCTTTTGAACCAACATGAAAATTTGGTCATTCATCCCGATGTCAGGCCCGAGCCATTAGCCCCTGCCGCGGGACCGATGGGAAAGCGCAATCGGGAATTGACCATGACCTGGAACATCAACTTCCTGCACCCCGGCAAGGCTGTGAAGTGCGTCATCACCTCGCTCGTACTGTCGATCCCGCTGTGGACGGGATCGCTGGTGGTGGCCAAGCTGGTGATCGTGCCCGAAGTGCGGGCGATTGCCGCACAGTGGAGCGGCGACGCACGCGCGCTGGTGCCCGAAAGCGAACGCCGGGCCGAGCAGGACACCCAGCCGCTGCTGATCGCCAGCCAGCATGAAGCCCATGTGATGGCCGACGCGCTGCGCCGGATCTAGGCGGCGTGGACAAATTCCACAGCGCCACGGCTGGAAGCAAAAACCGCCAGTTCGAGGAGGCGAGGAAGCGCAATATCGGGAATATTGCGCGACGAGCCGACGCTGAAATGGCGGTTTTTGGTCCAGCCCCACAGGGGTTGCCCGCTAAAAGGCCCTGGCAGCGTTGCTCGGTCTTGCAAGAGGCCCACTCTTGCTTCGTCCTCGCGCCTCCCCAGAGCCTTTTAGAGGGCAACCGTGACGTTGTGGAATTTGTCCACACCGCCTAGGCGGCATTACGCCTGCTGCCCCTCCACCCGGCGCAGGCGCTCAATCTCCAGCTCGACCTGGCTCATCATGCCGGTCTGCTGGCGCGCCATCTGCTCCACCGATCCCAGCAAGTCGCCAATGCGCGAGAACGAGGCGAACATCGCGCCGAGGCTGGCGGTGATGACATCAAAGCCATTGCGGGCATTGCCCAGCTTGGCCTCTGTCTGCGCGACATGGCCACCCAGGCGCGTCATCGAATTGTCGACCTGGCCCAGCGATTCGCGGCTTTGATCGAGCGTGGTGCGGGTCATCTTGGCCAGGCTGCGCACTTCGTTGGCGACGATGGCAAAGGCGCGCCCGGCCTCGCCGGCGCGTGCCGCCTCGATCCCGGCGTTGAGCGAGAGCAGGTTGGTCTGCATGTTGATCTTGTCGATCACTTCGACGATGTCGCGCAGCTGGGCCATGGCCTGGGCGACATGGCCGAATTCGGTATCGAGCACCCCTTCCCCATCGCTGTGGGCCAGGCCCGCCAGCCGCTGCTCGATCTCGGTGCGCATGGCATCGACATTTCGGCGCACATCCTCGGTTCCGCTGGCCACCTGGTCCAGCTCGTGCGCGAGGCGCGCGGTCTTCATCACGAAATCGGTAAGCCGGCCCAGCAACTGCTGGCGCAGCCCGTTGATCAGGCGCTGCTGGTTGAGCCGCGTTTCCACGAAATAGCGCGCGAACTGCGCATAGTGGATGGGGAACTGCTCCACGAACGGTTCGGCCAGCACCTCGCCCGGCGCGGGCTTGAAGAAGACCACCGCCGTCAAGGTCTGGTTGACGTTGATGCCCAGCAATTCGCCAAACGTGGAAAAGCCCGCCGCCGGCACATCGCCCCACAGCCCGTCCAGCGCGCCGAGTTGCGCGCCATTACCCAGGCGGCGCAGGATGCAGTCGTTGAGCAGGGCGCCCACCGGATGCGGCTTGCCCCGCAGGAACGCCTCCAGATCGGCCCTGGTCTGGCCGGCAAAATCGGTGGCGGCCACCAGGTGCAATTCATCGCCGGGATTGATGTCGCAATAGAAATGCACGGCCCCGGCCGCCACATCGATGCTGGAGATGGAGCGCACGAACAGCTGGTCGTTCAGGCGGATGGCAAACGTGTGCCCTTGCAGGCGCTGTTCCAGATCATGCGGCTGGCACGCCATCATGGCGCTGAGCGCATCGACCACCGGCACGATCTCCACCGAGCCGGGCTCCACCACCGAAGTGACGCAGCGGGTTTCGGCCGAAGCTTCCATGATGATCACGCTGCGCCCGGTATCGACGAAGTTCTGCGTCTTGAAGATGCCGAAGCGCGCATCGTCGCGCATCTTGGCAAAGACGATCACCGCATGGTCCTGCAAGAAGCGTTCGCCATCGAACAGCCAGGTCGCCTGGAAATCCAGCTTGCCGCCAGCCGATCCACCGATGAACACGCATGGGAAGCGGCCGCAGCGATAGACCGCCTCCATGAAGAAGTTCTCGCTGGCGGAAAGCCCGTCGATCAGGGTGAGTGCCAGCGTATCATGGTGCCGCACCGGAAATGACACCGACAGGCGCGAGAGGTGACCGGCAATCTCGTCGACGCGGGCCTCCTGCGCCTTGCTGGGCCTGCCGGCGCGAATATCGGCGTTCGCCAGGGGAACGGCGTGGATGCTGGTAGCGGCAAACAGGTCGGGTCCGAAGACCTGCACCACCACGCTGTCCCACACGCCATCGGCCGGGCAATAAAGTGGCCCCTGGCCATCGCCGCACAGTTCGCCCGCCGTGGTGACTGCCACCACGCGCGTCGGCGCGCACAACGGACGCAAACGCTGCACCACCGTTTCGAAATCGACGTGCGGTGACACATAGGCCATGACCAGCGCTGCGGCGACATCGCCAAAGCGGAAGGTTTCGTGGCCCAGCCCTTGCAGCATACTGTTGCTGCGCACCACACGCATCGACGGCTGCGCCAGCGGGACAAAACTCTCGACAGGCGGCACGTCTTGATCCCACGCCGTCAAGGCAGGAGGTGGCGCGGGCGCGGCAGGGCTCCCAAAGACTTTGCGCAATCCGAACATGGTCGTCTCCGGCATTTTGGCCGGCTTAGACCCGCCATGGCCAACAAACCGTTGGGCGCCCCTGCGGAAAGTGCGTAGCCCGTTCAGAGCAGGAAATCGCCCTTTGCCAGCGACAGACTGCCTTGCAGCAGCAGCGCGAAATCAGCCAGGCCATCGCCGTTGATGTCCCCCTGAATCAGGGTGTTGCCGCCGGTGATGGCGTAGCGCAACTCGCCTGCCACATGATGAAATGCGGCCGTGCCGATGAACGCAAAGGCATCGTCGGCGCTGGTCAGGCTGTTGGCGTCAATCGGTGTCAACACGATCAGATCGCCTTCCGCATGCTTGAAATCGGTGATCACGTCACACGTGGCGGCTGTGCTTCCGGCAAATTCGATCACCCGCTCAAACACGAAGCGATCGGCGCCGCTGCCGCCGGTGAGCCTGTCCTGGCCCGATCCGCCGCGCAGGGTATCGGCGCCGGCCATGCCGTTGATCGTATCGTTACCGCCGTTGCCCGACAGGATGTTGTCGTTGGCATCGCCGAGCAGGGTATCATTGTGGGCTGAACCAGTAACGCGCTCCACGCCCGAGATCGTGTCCTTGCCCAGGCCGGCGGCGGTCCCATCGCCCACCCCCGTGGCCAGGTTGACCGTGACGCCCGCCGTCGCGCCGGCGTAGGTGACAAGATCAAGGCCGGGGCCGCCGACATAGCGATCGTTGCCCAGGTCATCGCCCGCCAGGAACGTGTCGTTGCCATCGCCGCCCGAGAGAATATCGTCCCCCTTGCCGCCCGAAAGCTTGTCATTCCCGCCATAGCCATAGAGCCGGTCGTTGCCGGCGTTGCCATAGAGCGCGTTGTTCGCCTCGTTGCCCACCAGCGTGTCGTTGCCGGAGCCGCCGTAGCAATCCTCGATCGTCACGTTGTAGGCGATGCCCAGGTTGTTGGACACGCTGACATTGGTAAACCCCAGCGTGGAATAGGCGCCGGGGTGGAGATCGACCCAGCAATCGAGCTTGAACGTGCGCAGGTCGATCAGATCCTTGCCGCCGGCATCCCAGATCGTGGCGTAGAACGGGCTGCCGGGCGAATAGGCATAGGTGTTGTCGCCGGCATGATAGCTCATGTTCGCGCCATAGATCGCCTGGATCGCGGCGATATCGTAAACCATAGGCGTCTGGATGATATAGTCGAAGTCTTCCTTGGCCGGGTTATAGGCATAGACCCCATAGGGATCGTTGTAGGACATGATCGTGTAGTTGCGATAATCATACCCGGTGGGAATGATGAAGCCTTCGGATGGATGCGCCAGGCCCAGGGCGTGGCCGATTTCGTGCATCAGGGCGGTGAAATTGTAGGTATTCACCGCATAGGAATCGCGCCCATAGAGCGGGTTGATCCAGATATCGCCGTGGCTATTGGCCAGGCCGCCCGCCGTGGCCTTGGTATAGCCCCAGGCATCGCCCACGCGCGAGGACAGGCCCAGGCGAATGTCTCCCACCGTGCCACCGACGGTTTCGGCCACCTGCTTGAACGAAAGGTTGGCCACGTTGGACCATTGCGCAAACGCCAGAGCGACATTGGCATAGTCGCCAGACGGCAAGGCGCCGACCGTGGCTGCGGTCATTTCGGTACCATAGCCACTGGCAAAGGCCGAGGCGACGCCGCCGCCCCAGATGAAGCTGTAGCTGACCACCGTCTTGCCGGCCGAAACGGTGGACCACGCCAGGCGATAGGCGGGATCGGCCTGAAGCAAGGCATTGAACCGCGCATCGGCGGTCAGCGAATAGGTCTTGACCGGCGATGCCTGGGTATACGTGGCCACGCGTGCATTCCCGAACGGTTGAAGGCCTGCCTTGGTAGGCAAGCCTGCCGCGTTACGGGACGGACGACAGGTTCAAAGTGGAGGCGTGAGCGCGCCTCCCCCTGGCAAGGCGCCCAGGCTAGAGCACGAAATCAGTGGCGGCAAAGGCGATCTTGCCCGCCGCTTTCAGCCAGAAATCAGCCACGCCATCGCCATTGACGTCACCCTGGATCACCGTGGCGCCGCCGCTGTACATATAGCGCAATTCGCCCGCCACCTTGTGGAAATTGGCGGTGCCGATGAAAGTGAAGGGATCATCGGCATTGGCGTTGGTGCTGATCGCATCGATCTGGTTGAGCTTGATCACGTCTTTCTGCGTCTTGCTGAAATCGGTGATCACATCGCAACTGGCTAGGTCTTGCCCGGCAAAATCGGAAATGGCGGTAAAAACGAAAGCGTCCGCGCCAGCGCCCCCGGTCAGCGTGTCCTGCCCTGCCCCGCCGATCAGGGTATCGGCATCGTTGCCGCCCAGCAGCACGTCCTTGCCCGCGCCGCCGTTGAGCGTGTCGTTACCGCCATTGCCAGTGAGCGTATCGTCGCCGTCGCGGCCGAACAGCACATTGGCGATATCGTTGCCGACGAGTTTGTCGGCCCCGCTGCCGCCCGTGGCATTTTCGATCGTGCAGTTGAAGGCAATGCCCAGATTGTTGTTCAGCGTCTGCAGGTTGTCGAACACCAGGGTAGAATAGGCACCGGCGTGCAGATCGACGCGGCACCCCTTGGAAAAGGCGCTGACATCGATCGTGTCATTGCCGCCGCCATCCCAGATTGCGGCGAAGAACGGTGCCGTGGCGGAGTAGCTGTAGGTATCGTCACCCGCGTGAAAGCCGGTGTTGGCGCCATAGATCGCTTGGATCGCGGCGATGTCATAGACCATCGGCGACTTGATCAGGTATTCGGTCTGCCCCGTGCCGCTGTTCACCCACCACACCCCCTTGGAATCGGTGTAGGACATGATCGTGTAATTGCGCACGTCAAAGCCCGAGGGCATCTTATTGCCTTCAAACGGGTGATCGAGGCCCAGGGCGTGGCCGACCTCGTGCATCATCGCCATGTAGTTATAGGTGCCCACGGCAAACGAGCCGTTGCCATAATTGGGCGAAATCCAGATATCGCCATGGGCATTGGCCGCGCCGTTGGAAACCAGCTTGCAATAGCCCCAGTATTGTCCGCTCACGCTGGACGATTGCGCGACGCGGATATCGCCGACGCTGCCGCTGTCGGTCTCGCTCACCTGGGTAAAGGTGATGTTGGCCACATCGGACCACGCCTGGAACGCCGCCTTGATGTTGGCGATCTGCGCGCTGGGCATGGCGCCATGGGTGGCCGCGCCCGGTTCGCTGCCATAGCCATTGGCAAACTTGCTGGCGACGCCATCGAGCCACGGGAAGCTATAGGTGATCGCCGTCTTGCCATCGGCAATGGTCGACCACTTGGAGCGGAACATGGCCTTGGAATAGAGCAAGGCGTCAAAGTATTTGTTGCCGGTGAGCGCATAGGTCGAAACGACCGACGCATCGGTATAGTTGGGCATGGGGGTGTGGTCCTTGATCGCACGATGCCCGGCTGGCGGGCTTTCCATGGCGAACAGGCCACATAGACCATCAACAGCGCGTATGTTTAAGGGCACGTGCTTGCACCCAATTGGCATTATCCTGCCGTTATCCGGCAGGTTTCTGCCGGTTCAACCCGCGTTTCCCTAGGTATTCCCCCGATCAGGCGGCCATGCCGGCCGCGTGCGCGCTGGCCCAGGCCCACTGGAAATTATACCCGCCCAGCCAGCCGGTCACGTCCACCGCCTCGCCGATGGCGAAAAGGCCTGGCACCTTGCGAGCTTCCATCGTGCGCTGAGACAGTTCGGCCGTGCTGATGCCGCCGGCGGTCACTTCGGCCTTGGCAAAGCCTTCGCTGCCATCGGGCATGAAATCCCAGGCATGCAGGCGCGCCTGCGCGGCGCGCAAGGCCTTGTCAGGCAGGTTGCCCATTTCGGCCGCCAGGCCAAGCTGATCGGCCAGGGCGGTGGCCAGCCGCTCGGGCAGCGCCTCGCCCAGCACGCTGCGCAGGCCGGCGCGCGGGCGCTGGCGCTTGGCATCGAGCAGCCAGTCGCCCGTGCGGCCGGGCAGGAAATCGATCCGCACGGCCTCGCCGCGCTTCCAGTACGAGGACACCTGGAGGATCGCCGGGCCGGACAGCCCGCGATGGGTAAACAGCGCCGCTTCGGGAAACCGCGCCTTGCCGCAGCTGGCTTCAACCGGGGCGGCAATGCCGGAAAGCTCACGAAACAAGGCCGCTTCGGCCGGCAGCGTGAGCGGGACCAGCGCGGGGCGCGGTTGCACCACCTTGAGGCCGAATTGCCGCGCCAGGTCATAGGCAAAGCCGGTGGCGCCGATCTTGGGAATGGCCGGGCCGCCGGTGGCGATGACGAGCGACGGGGCGGCAAATGCGCTTTCCCCCGCGCTGACATGGAACAGGCCATCGGCGTGGCGCACCGCGCCGATCGGGCTGTTGCAGCGCACCTGCGCGCCAGCGGCGGCGCACTGGTCCATCAGCATATCCACGATCTGGCGGGCAGAGCCATCGCAGAACAACTGCCCCAGCGTCTTTTCATGCCAGGCGATGCCGTGGGCATCGACCAGGGCAATGAAATCGCCCGGGGTAAACCGGCTGAGCGCGGAGCGCGCGAAATGCGGATTTTCGGACAGATAGCGATCGGGCGCGGTGTGCAGATTGGTGAAATTGCAGCGGCCGCCGCCGGAAATCAGGATTTTCTTGCCCGGCTTTTCGGCGTGATCGAGCACCACCACGCGGCGCCCGCGCGCAGCCGCCGTGGCCGCGCAGAACAGGCCAGCCGCCCCGGCGCCCAGGATGATCACATCGTGCGTCATGCCGGGCGCCGTGGGGGATTGGTGGAGGTTTGGCAAGAGGATGGGCGGTTGGGGTGCAACATGCCCTCCCCCAACCCCTCCCGCACGCGGGAGGGGGGTAGGTAGGTGTCCCTCCCGCAGGCGGGAGGGGCATGTCAGGTTCGCTTAGATGTGCAGGGCGCGGCCGTAGGCGGCGAGCACCGATTCATGCATGGATTCGCTGATGGTCGGGTGCGGGAACACCGTGTGCATCAGTTCAGCCTCGGTGGTTTCCAGCGTCTTGCCCACGACAAAGCCCTGGATCATTTCGGTCACTTCGGCGCCGATCATGTGCGCGCCCAAGAGTTCGCCGGTCTTGGCATCGAACACCGTCTTGACGAAGCCTTCCGGCTCGCCCAGCGCGATGGCCTTGCCGTTGCCGATGAACGGGAACGTGCCGGCCTTGACGGTGTAACCCGCTTCCTTGGCCTTGGCCTCGGTCAGGCCGACGCTGGCGATCTGCGGGTGGCAATAGGTGCAGCCGGGGATGTTGGCGCGGTCCATCGGGTGCGGGTGCACGTCCTTATTGCCGAGTTCGGCCGCAATGGCTTCTGCCGCGATCACTCCCTCGTGGCTCGCCTTGTGCGCCAGCCACGGCCCGGGCGTCACGTCGCCGATCGCCCACAGGCCCTTGGCGCCGGTGCGGCCATAGCCGTCGATCTGGATGAAGCCGCGCTCCATCTTCACGCCCTGTGCTTCAAGCCCGATGTTCTCGGTATTGGGCACGATGCCGACCGCCACGATCACATGGCTGTAATCGCCGTCGATCACCTTGCCGTCCTTGGCCTTGATCTTGGCCTTCACGCCATTGGCCGACACCGCCAGGCTTTCCACGCCCGCGCCGGTCATGATCTTCATGCCCTGCTTGGTTAGCGCCTTTTCGAGGAATGCCGAAACATCGGCATCTTCCACCGGCACGACGCGATCGAGCATTTCAACCACGGTCACGTCAGCGCCCATGTCGTTGTAGAAGCTGGCGAACTCGATACCGATCGCGCCCGAGCCGATGACCAGCAGCTTGCTCGGAAGCTCCTTGGGCGTCATCGCGTGGCGATAGGTCCACACGCGGTTGCCATCGGCCTTGGCAAACGGCAGGTCACGCGCGCGGGCGCCAGTGGCGACGATCACGTGCTTGGCCGAAATCGTTTCGGTGCCCTTGTCGCCGGTCACTTCGATGCTGGTGGGGCTCTTCAAGACGCCCGTGCCCATGTGCACGGTGATCTTGTTCTTCTTCATCAGGTGCGTCACGCCCTGGTTAAGCTGCTTGGCCACGCCGCGCGAACGCTTGACCACCGCGTCCAGATCGGCGCGGATGTTGTCGGCCGCCAGGCCATAGCTCGCCGCGTGCTTCATGTGGTTGAGCACTTCGGCCGAGCGCAGCAGCGCCTTGGTGGGAATGCAGCCCCAGTTGAGGCAGATGCCGCCGAGCAGCTCGCGCTCGACAATGGCGGTCTTGAGACCCAGCTGGGCGCAGCGGATTGCCGCTACATAGCCGCCAGGACCCGAACCGAGGACGATCACGTCATATTGATCAGCCACTTGGAATTCTCCTTATTCGTCAACCGGGCGGGGCCGGCCGGTGCCGTCAACGGCAACAAACGTGAACTTGGCCTGGGTGACCATCGAGGACTGCTCGCGATGGCGTTCGCGGCGCCATGCCTCGATGGCGATGGTCATCGAAGTGCGCCCGGTCTTTTCGATTTCGCCATAGACCGACACCTCGTCACCCACCTTCACCGGATTGAGGAACTGCATGCCGTCGAGCGCGATGGTGACCGCGCGCCCGCGACAACGCCGCGAGGCGATCAGCCCCGCAGCATTGTCCATCAGGCACATCAGCCATCCGCCGAAAATGTCGCCATAGGCGTTGCAATCCGCCGGCATGGCGGTGACGCGGATGGCCGGCTCGCGGCTGCTTACGCTCATGCCACCAGCGCCAACGGATTTTCGACGATCTGCTTGAACGCCTGCATCAGTTCGGCGCCATCGGCCCCGTCGATCGCGCGGTGGTCAAAGCTGCCGGTGGCGCTCATCACCGTCGCCACGCCCAGCGCGCCATCGACGATGTAGGGGCGCTGCTCGCCAGCGCCCACGGCCAGGATCATGCCCTGCGGCGGATTGATCACAGCTTCGAACTGCTTGATGCCGAACATGCCGAGGTTGGACAGCGAGGCCGTGCCGCCCTGGAATTCGTGCGGCTGCAGCTTGCCTTCGCGGGCCTTGCCGGCCAGCTGCTTCATCTCGGTGGCGATGGCCGAGATCGACTTGGCTCCGGCATCCTTGATGATCGGCGTGATCAGGCCCGAAGGCGCGGCCACGGCCACCGACACATCGACACGGGTGAAGCTGCGCAGCTCATCGCCGGCAAAGCTGACGTTGCACTTGGGCACCTGGACCAGGGCCTTGGCCAGCGCCTTGATCAGCAGGTCGTTGACCGAAAGCTTGACGCCCTGCGCTTCGAGCGCGGCGTTCAATTGGCTGCGCAGCTTGAGCAGCGCATCGAGGCGCACGTCGACCGTAAGGTAGATGTGCGGGATGGTCTGCTTGGCTTCGGTCAGGCGGCGCGCAATGGTCTTGCGCACGTTGTTGAGCTTCTGCGCTTCGTAAGGGATGCCGAAATCGGGCACTGCAGCCGGTGCGGGCGCCGCAGCCGGGGCCGGCGTGGCGGCGGCGGGCGCAGCCGGGGCAGCAGTGGCGGCGGGCGCTGCAGCAGCACCGGGCTTGGCCCCCAGCACATCGGCCTTGGTCACGCGGCCATTCGGGCCACTGCCCTTGACGGCCGACAGGTCGATGCCCTTTTCAGCGGCAATGCGCTTGGCCAGCGGCGTGGCGATGACGCGGTCGCCCTTGGCGGCCGGGGCAGCAGCAGGCGCAGCGGGTGCCGGGGCGCTGGCAGCAGGCGCCGGCGCGGCTTCGGCGGCCTTGGCCGGCGCAGGTGCGGGTGTGGCCGGTGCCGGGGCGCTGGCATCTTCGTCTTCGCCGGCGATCATGGCGATCACCGTGCCAACCTTCACGCCTTCGCTGCCTTCGGCCACGTCGATCGACACGATCGTGCCTTCGTCCACCGCTTCGAATTCCATGGTGGCCTTGTCGGTTTCGATTTCGGCCATGATGTCGCCCGAGGAAACCTTGTCACCAACCTTGACGAGCCAGCGGGCCAGCGTGCCCTCTTCCATCGTTGGGGACAGGGCGGGCATCTTGATCGCGATGGGCATGGGCTGTTTTCCGTGTCCTTGCTGACAAAAGTGTCAATTCGGTTTGCAAAACTGGTTTTTTCTCAAAAATTCGGGTTAAATCGAATTTTCGTTTCACCACTCCATTTCACCAGCCTTGCACCTTCGGTCAAGCCTTTAGCGACGCGCGCAGGCGATGATTTTTACGCATCCTGCTGTGCCCGTGCACCTCACCTATTTGCCAGAACCCCGCATTCGCGATACCACATGCGCGAAACGGGGGCGGATCAAGCACATGCCAGACCAGCAGCGCATCTATCTGGTGATCATGGACGAGACGGAGGAAGCGGCGCGGGCCTTGCGCTTTGCCGCGCGCCGCGCGGTGCGTACCAATGGCGGGGTGCATATCCTGGCGCTGGTACCACGCCAGGAATTCGTCGCCTTTGCCGGGGTGCAGGCCACGATCGAGCAGGAAGCGCACGATCGCGCCGAAGTGCTGGCGACAGCCGCCGCCGGCAGCCTCGCCAGCGAATCTGGCCTGGCGCCGCTGATCAGCGTGCGCCAGGGCAACGGCCCGCAGGTGGTGCGCGAATACCTCAAGGAACACCCGGAAGTGTCCGCCCTGGTGCTGGGCGCGGCTCAGGACAATCCTGGCCCGCTTATCACCCACTTTGCCGCGGCCGCGGGCACCCTGCCCTGCGTGCTGATGATCGTGCCAGGTGGCGTCGATGACGAGACGATCGACGCGGTGAGCTGACGCCGCCCCTCCACCACCGCTTCGCGGCGGTTCCCCTCCCCCCGGTGGGGGAGGATCAGCAGGTCCTCCCCCACCGGGGGAGGTGGCGGCCGCAGGCCGTCGGAGGGGGTTACTTGCGCTTGCCCTGGTGTCGAATGTTGCCGGGCCGGCCGCGTTGGCCGACCATGTGCTTGCCGCGGAACTTGGGCTTGCCATCCAGCTTGCTGCCACGCCGTTCGATACGCTGTACGCCTTCGGCCACGTCCACCGGCTCGAACTTGAGCGCGCCGGTGAGCGGGTTGGCTTCGGCCAGGCGCAGCTTGAGGATCATGCCCATGGCAAATTCCTCGCCGCTCAGTTCGCCGACCAGGCGCTGGGCCTTTTCATCGTAATTGAAGCGCTCGGCGCCCAGCGTGGAGACCGGAACCAGGCCGTCGCCGCCCAAGCCCAGGATCGTGGCGAACAGCCCGAATTTCTGCACGCCGCTGATGCGCGTGTCGAACACCTCGCCCACGCGGGTGGATAGCCAGGCGGCGACATAGCGGTCGATCGTCTCGCGCTCGGCTTCCATCGCGCGGCGCTCGGCAGCGCTGATGGCATCGGACACCCGCGCGAGATCGCCCCTGTCACGATCGGACAGGCCCGAGGTGGCAGGCACGGCATGGTCGGCCGGACGCGGCTGCTCCAAGCCATAGGCATCGACCAGCGCGCGGTGCACCAGCAAGTCGGCATAGCGGCGGATCGGCGAGGTAAAGTGGGCATAGCTGCCCAGCGCCAGACCAAAGTGGCCGGCATTGCGCGGGCCGTAATAGGCCTGGGTCTGGCTGCGCAGCACCGCTTCCATCACCAGCGCCTTTTCCGCCTCGTCGGTCACGTCTTTGAGCATGCGGTTGAACAGGCCCGGCGTGATCACCTGGCCCAGCGACAGCTTGCGATCGAATGTGGCGAGATAGTCCTTGAGCGCCAGCAGCTTTTCCCGGCTTGGCGGCTCGTGAATGCGATAGACCACCGGCGCGGTCTTGGCTTCCAGCGCCTTGGCCGCGGCCACGTTGGCCGCGATCATGAAGTCTTCGACCACGCGGTGCGCATCGAGCCGCTCGCGCAGGGCGATCTGGGCGATGCGGCCCTTCTCGTCGAGCATCACGCGGCGTTCGGGCAATTCAAGTTCCAGCGGATCGCGCGCGGCCCGGGCCTTTTCCAGCAGGCGCCAGGCTGCCCACAGGTTCTGCAGGTGCGGCTCGGCCCGATCTTCATCGATGCGGGCCTGCGCCTCTTCATAGGCGATGACTTCGTGGATGCGCACCAGCGCGCGGGTAAAGCGGAAGTCCTTGATCCGGCCATCGGCGGCAATGTGCAGATGGCAGGCCATGGCCGCGCGATCGGCGCCGGATTTCAGCGAGCAGACATCGGCGCTTAGCACTTCGGGCAGCATCGGCACGACGCGATCGGGGAAATAGACCGAATTGCCGCGCTTGCGCGCATCGCGATCGAGCTGACCGCCGGGGCGCACGTAAAAGCTGACGTCAGCGATGGCGACAAGGGCGCGGAAGCCGCCCTCGCCATCGGGCTCGGCCCAGATCGCATCGTCGTGGTCGCGCGCGTCGCTGGGATCGATCGCGACGATCGGCAGGGCGCGCAGGTCTTCGCGGTGATCGTGGCTGAGCGGCAGCTTGGCAGCGACGTGCGCCTCGTCCAGCGCTTCGGGCGCGAAGGCCATCGGGATGCCGTGCTTGTGGATCGCGATCAGGCTGAACGCGCGCGGCGCCAGCGGATCGCCCAGCACCGCCGTTACCCGCATGCCAGAGCGTGGGCTACGACCGGCCGGCTCTGCCAGCACGAGTTGCCCGGCCTCTGCCCCGCCCAGATCGGAAATCGGCGCGGCGTGGCGCTCGCGCTTGTCGATCGGGGCCAGCCAGCCCTTGCCCACGCCATCGAGTTCGACCACGCCCATGACCTGCTCGCTTTGCTGCGGCAGCTTCTTCATCGGGTGGGCCAGCCACTTGCCACTGCCCGGCCCGCCAACTTCCTCGGTGCGGGCCAGCACGCGATCGCCCGGCTTGAGCGCGGCCTGGCGATCACGCGCCTTGCCCTTGGGCTCGATCACGCGCAGGCGCGGCGGCGGGCTGGCATCATCGGGCTGCCAGCTGTCGGGAATGGCCAGGACATGGCCTTCATCGATTTCGACGACGCGCAGCACCGTCACCTTGGGCACGCCGCCCATGGCGTGGAACGCGGTGCGGTTGCCGTCAATCAGGCCCTCTTCGGCCATGTCCTTGAGCAGCGCCTTGAGCGCGATCTTTTCCGTGCCCCTCAGGCCAAATGCCTTGGCAATCTCGCGCTTGCCGGCTGGCTCTGCACTCTGGGCGATGAAATCGAGCACCTGCTGGCGCGTAGGGAGTCCCGCGGGAAAATTGGTCTTGGCCATTCCAGCGCATGTGGGCGTTTGGCGCGCAAAGCGCAACCTTTGCCGCGCGCGTCACGCCGGGTGCAGCACCACCACCTTGGTATCGGGGCGATCGGCGGGAATCCAAGTGAACTGACGAAAGGCCAGGTGCCCGTCCCAGGGATGGTCGAACCGGCGCAGGCCACCTTCGCGGCCCTGCACCACCTGCTCATCCCACAGGCTGGCGAATTCAGCGCTTTCCCCGCGCAAATCGGCCACGATCCGCTCGCTGACAGGATCGCCATGCCGCCCGGCATGATCGGCGCGAAATTCCGCAATCAGGCGGCGGGCGCGCTCGTGCCAATCGGGCAGCATGGCGCGCGCTTCAGCCCGCAGGAACATGTAGCGCAGCAGGTTGCGCTCTCCCAGATCGTCGAGCCAGCCGGGAAACAGCCGCGCCGCCGCCGCGTTCCAGCACGTGGCGCGCCAGGTGCGATCGAGGCCATAGGCCGGGCCGGGCGCGAAATCGACCAGCACCCGCACCGAATCGGGCGCCTCTTCCAGCGCCAGGGCGACCGGCGCCTCGGGATCGAGCCGGCCGGCCAGTTCGAACAGATAGGCACGCTCTGCCACCGACAGCGCCAGGGCCCGCGCCAGCCGGGCCAGCGCATGGGGCGATGGATTGGCCTCGCGCCCCTGCTCCAGCCAGGCCAGCCACGTGGTGCTGATCCCGGCGCGCACCGCCAGTTCCTCGCGCCGGAGGCCGGGGGTGCGGCGGCGGCCGCCGGCCTCGGCCGGGCTGCGTTCGCGCATGGCGCGCAGGAAGCGGCCCAGTTCCAGTCTCGTATCGGTCATGGCAGCACTTATAACAGGATAAACGCCAATCTTGTAACAGGGTAAATCGCGCGCCACACCCCGCCGGGAAAGGACAGACCATGACCCAGCCCAACCACGACAGCCACGCCGACGCCCAATTCGGCAGCCGCGCCGCCGCCTATGTTTCCAGCGCCGTTCACGCCCAGGGTGCCGATCTCGCGCGCATGGCGCAGGCGCTGGCCGAACGCCGCCCCGCCCGGTTGATCGACATCGGCACCGGCGGCGGCCACGTGGCCTATGCCGCTGCGCCGCATTGTGCCGAGGTGATCGCCACCGATCTTTCCCCGCGCATGCTGGACGCTGTCGAGGCCGAAAGCGCGCGCCGTGGCATGGCCAACATCGTCACCTGCGTGAGCGCCGCCGAAACCCTGCCCTTTGCCGATGGCCATGCCGATGCAATCAGCAGCCGCTTTTCCGCGCACCACTGGAACAGCCTGGCCCGCGGGCTGGCACAGGCGCGGCGGGTGTGCCGGCCCGGCGGGCTGGCGCTGTTTGCCGATGTGGTGGCGCCGGTCCAGGCGCTGTGCGACACGCACTTGCAGGTGATGGAACTGCTGCGCGATGCGTCACACGTGCGCGATTACAGCGCCGCCGAATGGGTGGCGGCGCTGGGCCAGGCCGGCTTTGCCGTGACCGCGATCCAGCCGGGGCGCTTGCGCATGGACTTTGCCGAATGGACCGCGCGGATGGGCACGCCCGCCGCCCATGCAGCGATGATCCGCCAGGTTCAGCAACAGGCCCCGCGCGAGGTGCAGGATCACTTTGCGATCGAGGCGGATGGCAGCTTTACCATCGACACCCTGCTGATCGAGGCGGTCGCAGCCTGATCAGGCGTCCAAATCCACTGGCTCCGGCCCGTAGCGGTTGGTGCCGGGGGTGGACGGCCGCGCCGCCACTGCCACCAGCAAGGCAAGGGCCAGCCAGCCGATCGCGGCAATGCTCCAGTTGGTGGCATGGAGCGCCGCGCCGGGGTGGCCAGGGCCCTGTTGCTGCATGACCGCCATGGTGTGCGCCACTTCGCGCGGGGCGGCTGCCAGCGAAATAAGATAGGGCACGCCCGGCAACAGCGCGAACCAACCGGACAGCCCGCTATCGTGCAGGCGGCGCACCAGGCTGGACAGCAGCATGGCTGCGGTGATCAGGCTTATCACGATGCCCAAGATCATGATCTGCGGCAGCGCGGCGGTGATGTTGGCCTGTACGGCAGTGGCCGTGGCGGCAGGATCGGTGCTGTTGCGCGCGGCAGTGAAGGCCGTGTTCATCGTGCTAGCCATCAACGGCACCGTTGCCACCGTGCTGACAACCCACCGCAGCAGCAGCAGGAACACCGCATAGAGCCAGAACTGCTTGCGGCCATCGCGGCCGGTAAGCGTGACGAGATTACGCAAGCCGTGCTTGATGGCGTGAAGCATGAAATTTCCCCTGTGGCCTGGTGGCCACGCAATCGTGTGGTTTAGTGCTGGGCCTGCTGTGGACCGAAACCGCCGCCCGGCACGGCCGAGGCCACCGGGCTACTGCTGCCATCGGCCGCGATCGCGCTGACGCCAAAGAACCAGTCATCGCCGCGCACGCCGGGCAGCGTGACATGGGTATCGCTGGTGGTCTGCACGGGCTTGGCCGGCCAGCCCGGTGCATCGGTGGCGCGCTGCCACACGGCATAGCGCACCGCGCCGGCCACCGGTTGCCAGGCAATATCGGTAAAGGTCTGGACCGCCGCCTTGACAGTGGCGACCGGCGGCATCGGTGCACGGGCCAGCGCCGCCAGCCCGGCAACGTTGAGGCGGGTCACCTTGGCGAGATAAGCGAAATCCATGGCATCGACCGTGTCGCCATAGGGGCGGCCCTGCTCGGTGCGCAGATCCTGGTGCTGGCGATCATAGTTTTCGACCGCGACCGAAAAGCGCACGGCGGGATAGCCCAGCGCCTCGAACGGCAGATGATCGCCGCCCCGGCCCATGCGATCGGCGCGCCAGACCTGACGCACGGCAAGGCCGGTCTTCGCGGGATTGGTCAGGCCGGCCAGCCAGCGCGAAAGATTGCGCGAGGGGCTGTCGTTCTCGCCCCCGATCGCCCGCTGCGCACGGCCGAGCGCGGCATCGCCATCGCCACGCGGCCCTTCGGAAAAGACGCGGACATGGGCATCATCCACCAGCCCGTCAGACCCGCGCGAATTGCCGACGATATCGTTGTTGAACATGGCCTTCACCGTCCAACCCTGGGCCTTGGCGTAATCGGCCAGCAGCTTGCCGCCATAGAGCCCCTGCTCTTCGCCGCTGAGCATGGCATAGACGATGGTGGTCGGAAACTTGCGGGTGGAGAGCACGCGCGCGGCTTCCAGTACCAAAGCCGTGCCCGAACCATCATCGTTGGCGCCGGGGGCATCGGCGGTGACATTCATCACGTCGCTCACGCGGCTGTCGATATGGCCGGCGACGATGACCACCTCGTTGGGTCGCTCCGTGCCGCGCTGGATGGCCACGACATCAACGATCTTGGTGGGCGTGGGCACGCGTTCGCCGGTCACCGTGGTTTCGGGGGTGACGATGGTGAGGCACTGCCCGCAGGCCGCACTGCTCGCCGCGAACTGCGCCTTGGCCCAGGCCCGCGCCGCGCCGATACCCCGCTTGGGATCGGTGGGAGAGGACATGGTGTGCCGCGTGCCGAAGCCGACCAGGGTTTCGACATCGGCCTTGAGGCGCTGTGGCGAAACCTCTTGCGCATGAAGCGGCACGGCCAGGGCGAGGAGCGGAAGAGCAACGAGAGCGCGGGTCATGTTGCGCAAGGTAAACGAAATTTTGCGGGGCGTAAGGGGGAACTTGGGACATTCCCTCCCCCAACCCCCTCCCGCTTGCGGGAGGGGTCGGGGGAGGGAATGTTTTACAAAGCGCTCAATAAGCCCGGGCGATATAGATCGTTTCCACCGCCGGCTCTCCCGTGAACGGGCACGTGCCGGTGGGCGCGGGACCGTCAAGCGGGCTATTACGGATGGTGAGCTTCAACGCCTTGAGCTGTTCCACCACCTTGTCGAGCGCGGCGCCGGTCGGGCGCGACCAGCCCAGTTCCACCCAGCCGGGGAACTTGCGGTCTTCGGCAAAGTAGGCGGCCAGGCCATCGAGATCGGTCACGCCGCGCTCGATCTGCGCATCGCGACGCGCCTCTGCCTGGGCGAACAGCGCAGCCTGGATCGATTCCAGTTCGGCCACGGCGCTGGCGACGAAATCGTCCTTGGCCTGGCCGACGAAATTGACCTTGCCATCCTCGCGCCACAGGCGATCGCGGCGTACGGCCGAAACCTGGCCGTTTTCCGCATCGCGCCCGCCGATTTCGAGGATCAGCGGCACGCCCTTCTTGACCCAGGCCCAACGCTTGGCCGTGGCCTTGCCGGGACGCTTGTCGAGCAGGACACGCACCTTTTCATCGAACACGCTAAGCGCCGCGAGCGCCTTGCGCAGGTCTTCGCAATAGGCGAGCAGCGCTTCATCGCCGTCGTTATCGCGCAGCATCGGCAGGATCACGATCTGGTGCGGCGCCACCTGTGGCGGCGTCTGCAACCCATCATCATCGCCATGCGTCATGATCACGCCGCCGATCAGGCGGGTCGACACGCCCCACGACGTGGTGTGGCACAGCGCCTGCTGGCCTTCCTTGTCCTGATAGCGGATGCCGGCTGCCTGCGAGAAGGTGGTGCCGAGATAGTGCGAGGTGCCGGCCTGCAGCGCCTTGCCATCCTGCATCATCGCCTCGATCGAATAGGTCGCGACGGCACCGGGGAAGCGTTCGTTTTCAGGCTTGGGCCCGGCGATGACCGGCAGCGCCAGGACGTCTTGCGCAAAGCCGCGGTACATTTCGAGCGCGCGCAGGGTTTCTTCCATGGCGTCGGCCTCGTCCGCATGGGCGGTATGGCCTTCCTGCCAGAGGAATTCGCTGGTGCGCAGGAACATGCGGGTGCGCATTTCCCAGCGCACGACATTGGCCCACTGGTTGGTCAGGAGCGGCAGATCGCGCCACGATTGCACCCAGCGCGCCATGGCCGCGCCGATCACCGTTTCCGAGGTGGGGCGCACGACCAGCGGCTCTTCCAGCTTGGCTTCGGGATCGGGCATCAGCCCACCCTTGGGATCGGCGATCAGGCGGTGATGCGTGACAACCGCCATTTCCTTGGCAAAGCCTTCCACGTGGTCGGCTTCCTTGGCGAAGTACGACAGCGGGATGAACAGAGGGAAATAGCAGTTTTCGACGCCCGCTTCCTTGATGCGTGCGTCCATCAGCTTCTGGATGCGTTCCCAGATGCCGTACCCCCATGGCTTGATCACCATGCAGCCGCGCACGCCGGATTCCTCGGCAAGCTCGGCCTCGGCGATGACCGCCTGGTACCACTGGGCAAAGTCTTCTTCGCGCTTGATCGGCAGCGCGTGCTTGATCTTGGGCTGGTTCATGCCCTGCCGGTTAGCCGGTGCGGCGGATCGGGGCAACGCCCCAATGCACGCGCACCGGCAAAAATCGGCGGCTTACTTGCCCAGTTGATCAAGCTTCTTCTGCATTTCGGCCATCTGCTTGCGCAGTTCCGAAAGTTCGCCCTCGCCACCGGCAGGAGCGCTGGCGGGCTTGTCATCCTCGCGCGGGGTGGCGCCGGGGACAAACGCAGCAGCGGCAGCCTTGAACATTTCCATGTTGCGCTGGGCAATCTGCGCCAGCGGGTTGGAACCGATCGAATCCTCGATCGCCTTGCGCAGCTTGTTCTGGTTCTCGCGGAAGTGTTCCATCGAGGCTTCCAGATAGCCCGGCAGCAGCGCCTGCATCGAATTGCCATACATCGCGATCAGCTGGCGCAGGAAGTTGGTCGGCAGCATCTGCTCGCCGGTGGCTTCCTCTTCCATGATGATCTGGGTGAGGATCGAATGGGTCAGGTCGGCGCCACTCTTGGCGTCGATCACTTTGAACTCGACATTTTCCTTCACCATCTGGGCGAGGTGATCGAGCGTGATGTAGCTGGACGTCCGCGTGTTGTAGAGACGGCGGTTGGCGTACTTCTTGATGATGACGGTATCGCCGTCCTTAGCCTGATTTGCCATTTTTATCGGACCCCCGCTGGGAATGTCGTACACGATTAGCAGATGCAGTATGTGCGGCGCAATATGAGTTAATCAAGGTGCAAGACATGCTTTGTCGCGCAAAAATCGGCGGCCCAGCAGGGTAAGCAGCTCATATTGGGACAACCCGCTGATTTTGGCGGCTTCTGGCAGATTATAAGCCACGTCGAGCCAGTCCCCTTCAACCAGCGCGGGCGCATCTGTTGCGTCCACTATGGTCATATCCATCGAAATCCGGCCAATCACTGGCAAGGTCTTGCCCTGCCACAAAAATTCGCCCCTGCCAGACCATGTGCGCAGATAGCCGTCGGCATATCCCAGCGCGACCACCGCGGCTGCAACAGGGCGATCGGCGGTAAACGTGGCATTATAGCCGACATGATCGCCCGGATGGAGCTGGCGCCGCTGGATCACGGCCGCCTGCGGCCGCGCCACTGGGGCGATCATGCCCGCCAGTTCGCTGCGCACAATGCCGCCATAAAGCGCGATGCCCGGCCGCGTCACATCGGCATGCCACGGGGCACCCAGCGCGATGCCGGCGCTGTTGGCAAGGCTGTAGCGCCGGGCCTTGATTTGGGCGCGTACCGCCTGAAAGCGGGCGAGTTGCTGCGCATTCTGCGCCACATCCTCGTCCGCGCTGGCAAGATGCGAAATGCAGCAGTCGATATCCAGCGCCGCCAAGCCGGGATCGCCCAGATCGGCCATCGGCAGGCCCAGGCGGTTGATCCCGGTATCGACCATCAGGTCGCAACGCCCGCCGCCCGCGGCCAGCCAGCGCTGCACTTGCGCCAGGGAGTTGAGCACCGGGGTAACCCCAGTGGCGCGGGCATAGGCGACGTCGGCCGCGTTCATCGGGCCATGCAGCACGTGGATCGACGCGGCCGGAACATGGGGCAGCAGATCGGGCACTTCGCACCAGTGCGCCACGAACCAGTCGCGGCAGCCGGCCTGCGCCAGGACCGGCACCACCCGCGCCGCACCCAGGCCATAGGCATCGGCCTTGACCGCAGCGCCAGCGCTGGCCGCGCCGCTCAGGCGATCGAGCGCGCGCCAGTTGCCGGCGAGGGCCGTGGCATCAAGGGCAAGCCGCAGCGCGGCAGGGGGCAACGGAACGGAAGAAAAAACAGACAACGTTCGATCAAATCCTGATGGATGAAAGCGTTTCAGGCTGGCTCGTCCTGCGGCAGGCCGCCCTTGAGACCCCACAGCGACACCACCAGGGCCACCAGGACGACAACCCAGGTATACCACAGCCCGGCATAGGGATCGCCGGTCTTGGCGATGATGAGTGTGGAAAGAAACGGTAGGAAGCCGCCGAAATAGCCAGTGCCGATGTGATAGGGGATCGACAGCGAGGAATAGCGGATGCGCGGCGGGAACATTTCGCACAGCGTGGCAGCAACCGGCCCATAGGTGGCGCCCGACAGCGCCATGAGGCCGAACAGCACCAGCACGACCAGGATCGCCCGGCCTGGCGTGGGCGTAATACGCGCCAGATCATAGCCGGCCTTGCCCAGCAGGCCTTCCAGCGCCTTGCCCCGCGCCTTCTTGTCGGCCCAGGGATAGGCTTCCAGCGGCAGGCGCGCGGCGCCGGCGTGCAGCGACAGCGCGGCAGCATGTTCGAGGCGATAGGGCACGCCGGTGGCGGTGAGATCCGACAGCAGCTTGCCGCACTGGCTAGCCTGATCGATGGCAAAGGCTTCGTAGCGACAATCGGGGCCGGCCACGACCACGGGCAGCTCACGCGCCTGGCGCGCGAGATGCGGATTGGCCAAGGCACCGATACCCCAATAGAGCGGGAACAGCAGCACCAGCGTGGCGACATAGCCCCACACGATCGGCGCCTTGCGGCCCACGCGGTCGGACACGTGGCCAAAGAACAGGAACGAGCCGACGCCGAACAGCGCGGCGATGCCGACGATGATCTCGGCCGCCGTGTCGTTCATCCGCATGGCCGTTTTCAGGAACGTCAGGCTGCTGAACATGGCGGTGTACCAGATCACCGTCAGCCCGGCGGCAATGCCGAACAGCGCGACGAGCAGCCGCTTGCGGTTGCCCGGTGCGGTCATGCATTCGATAAAGGGATTGCCGGCCAGCTCGTTTTCCGCCTTCATCGCCTGGAATACCGGGCTTTCCGAAAGCTTGAGCCGCATCCACAGCGAGATTGCCAGCAGCGCCAGGCTGAGGATGAACGGCACGCGCCAGCCCCACGCGGCCCACAGTTCCGGGCCGAATGCCGCCTTGCAGCTGAGCACCACGACCAGGCTGAGGATGAAGCCGCCGACCACGCCGGCCTGGATGAAGCTGGTGAAGAAACCGCGCCGTTCGGGCGCGCAATGTTCCGCGACATAGACCGCCGCGCCGCCATATTCCCCGCCTAGGGCAAGGCCCTGCGCCACGCGCAGCAGGATGACCAAGGCTGGCGCGGTATAGCCGATGCTGGCCGCCGAAGGCACCAGGCCGACGCCCGCCGTGGCCACACCCATCAGCGCCACAGTCGCCAGGAACGTGTATTTGCGCCCCAGCCGATCACCCAGGAACCCGAACAGTACAGCGCCCAAGGGGCGAAAGCCAAAGCCCACGGCAAAGACCAGCCAGAACAGCAGCAGTTCCAGCGTGGCATTGCCGGTGGGAAAGAACGCCTTGGACAGGATCGTGCCCAGCGTGCCGTAGATGAAGAAATCGTACCATTCGAACACCGTGCCGGCGGAACTGGCAGCAATCACCAGCCGAATGTCTGCCGCGGTCGGTTCCGCGTGGGTGGTGTTCATGGTGCGTAATTTCCCCCGGGGCACTGTTATCCGGGAATGCCTTAGCCTGCCTTGGCCGGCTCCGCCAGCGCTGCCAGCGCCGCGTCCCACGCCAGCACGATCGCGCCGTGGCGGCCGGGATAGTCGCGCGCGGTGCGCAGCAGGCCGATGCCCGGCCAATCCGGCTCTGCCCCCTCGCCCGCCAGCCATGCGCCCAGTTCGGCGCGCGCCTGCGTCAGGCTTTCGGCCGTGTGCCCGATGGCGGCGGCGGCAAAGACCTGGGCGGCGGCCTGCCCCACGGCGCAGGCATGGGGACGAAGGCCGATGCGGGTGATCTGGCCGGCATCGTTACGGGCCAGGCCGATCTGCAGCGTGCTGCCGCAGGCGCGCGAACGCGCCTCGCCCACCAAAGGCAGGCTCTCGTCCCACGACCATTGCGCCAGCGACATGGCGGCGGCCAGCACCTCGGGCGTGTAGAGAACGGTGGCGCTCATCTCAATTGTCGGCGCTGACCGCATGCTTGCGGTGATGCGTCGCTTTCTTGTGCGCGGCGGTGCTGGGCTTGGGCGTAGCATCGCCATCAGGCGCGTTGGGATCGTCGGCCGCCTGGGCCGCAGCATCGCGCCGCTCGGCAATCATCGCCACCAGTTCCTCGCTCGCGGCATTGAGGAAGGGATAGGTGCGCGCCGCCGTGATCCATTCCGGCCGGCCCTTGACGCCCCAGACGACGTCATAGGCAAAGACCAGCAGCGAAAAGCCCAGGACCATGAGAATGGCGCCTTTGACCGCGCCAAACCCGAAGCCGAGCAGCCGATCGATCGGCCCCAGCATCGAATCGCGGCTGGCCGCACCCATCTTGCGCGCGATCAGGCGCATCAGCCCCCAGGGCACGACCATCAGCAGCGCATAAGCAAGAACGCCCGCGCCGGTTTCGGTCTTGAGGTGGGGTTTTAGTGCCTCGGTCAGCGGTTCAAGGCCATAATGCACTGCCACCAGGACGATGCACCATGCCGCAAGCGACAGCACCTCCTCCACGAAACCGCGAAAGAAACCGCCGATCGCGCCGACCGCGACGACCAGGAAGACAACATAATCGAAGCCGGTCATATCCCGGCGATTAAGCGCCGGCCATCACCCGGTCAACGAGATTTGGGAGCAGGCGGATCGGGGAATAGCGCAAGCCCTCCACCTTTTCCGCCGCGCCATCGGGGCCGTGCAACTGGGTAAAGCCCAGCTTGGCCGCCTCGCGCAGGCGCACCCCGGAATGCGCCACGGGGCGCACTTCACCGGCGAGCGAGACCTCGCCAAACCAGGCGGTGCCAGCCGCCAGGGGCCGATCGGCCAGCGCCGACACCAGCGCGGCGGCAACGGCAAGATCGGCCGCAGGATCGGTCAGGCGATAGCCGCCTGCCACGTTGAGATAGACTTCGGCCGAGGAAAAGCTGAGGCCACAGCGCGATTCGAGCACGGCGAGCAGCATCGCCAGCCGGCCTGAATCCCAGCCCACCACGGCGCGTCGCGGCGTGGCGCCGCTGGCCAAGCGCACGGTGAGCGCCTGGATTTCGACCAAGACCGGCCGCGTGCCCTCCAGCGCCGGAAACACGGCGCTGCCCGGCACCGGCTCTTCCCGGCCCGACAGGAACAAGAGCGAGGGGTTGCCCACTTCCTCAAGCCCTGCTCCGGCCATGGCGAAAACGCCGATTTCGTCCACTGCGCCAAAGCGGTTCTTGATCGCGCGCAGGATGCGATACTGGTGGCTGCGCTCCCCTTCGAAGCTCATCACCACGTCGACCATGTGTTCGAGCACGCGCGGGCCCGCGATCGAACCATCCTTGGTGACGTGCCCCACCAGAACCAGCGCCACGCCGTTTTCTTTGGCGTAGCGGATCAGCTCGAACGCGCAGCCGCGCACCTGGCTGACCGTGCCGGGCGCGCCTTCGATCTGGTCGGAATGCATGGTCTGGATCGAATCGATCACCAGCAGCGCCGGCGCGTCCATGCTGCCCAGTGTGGTGAGGATATCGCGCACCGAAGTGGTGGAGGCGAGACGGATCGGCGCTTTGCCCAGGCCCAGCCGATCGGCGCGCAGGCGGATCTGGTCCGACGCCTCTTCCCCGCTGATATAGACGACCATGCCGCCGCTGTTGGCGATGCTGGCCGCCGTCTGCAGCAGCAGGGTGGACTTGCCGATCCCGGGATCGCCACCCATCAGGATGGCCGAGCCCGGCACCAGCCCGCCGCCCAGGGCGCGATCGAATTCAGCCAGGCCCGTCTTGCGCCGCTGCGGCAGGGCAACCGGGCTATCGAGCGAGACGAACTGCACCGCGCGGCCGCCGCTCGACAGGTCATGCTTGGCGGAAAACACCGTCTGCGGCGCTTCTTCCACCAGGGTGTTCCATTCGGCGCAATCGGGGCACTGCCCCTGCCAGCGCGGAGAGACACTGCCACAGGCCTGGCAGATATAACGACGTTTGGGCTTGGCCATGAGCCCGCGCTAACGCGAACAGAGCAAGAACGCAAGCGCCGGATGCCGCCATTGCGGCATCAATGAGCGGCGCGCATCGCCCGGGCTGAGAGCAGCACGCCCAGCCCGCGACCAACCAAAAGCCCGGACAGCGCGCCCCGCACGACCGTTTCCACCAGGCGCAGCGCGGGCTGATGCGCCGTGACGGGATCGACCGCATCGAACACCGCCATGCCATAGCGCAGGGCAAAGATGACGAGGATCAGCGCAAAGATCAGCCAGCTCCCGCGCAGATGCAGCCGCACCGGCGGCCCCGGCTCGGCCCGCAACAGCAGGTGATGCCCCAGCGGCCGGCCGACCAGCCCGCCCAGCAGCAACGCGGCCACCCACACGGCCACTTCCAGCGCCGTGGCATGCGCCGCAACCAATCCGACCACGCCGAGGACAACGATCAAGCCCGGCAACACCAATGGCCCGGCCAGGCCGGTCGTGCGCGGACGGGTAGCCTGCCATGCCCGCAACAGCACGAGGCCAAGGACGAACCAGACATAGACCGGGGTATGCGAAGCGATCGCCACTGCGCTTTGCAACATACTCGTGCATCTCCATTTTTCGGACGCGACAGGATGAGCCGTGGGCTATATCCCTGCCCGCGCGCCAGGCGATCGGAAATCTGCCAACGACATAGGCGAAGGGAAAAGCAGCCGCGCCTATTCGCTGAACGTCGAGCGCTGTGCGGCTTCCACTTCTTCGAGATAGCGGCGGCGGGCGTGGCGTTCGGTGATCACCCCCTGCACCACGCCCACGCCATCGACCACGGCGATTTCGTCGGCGGCATATTCATCGAACAGGGCCAGGACCGCCTTGATGTCTGACGCGGGGCCAAGCGTCACGCCGGTCAAGCCGGCCAGGGCGTGCAGGCGCATGTCGGGCGCGAGATCGGGGCGATAGGCCGCTGCCGTGGCCATGATCCCGCGATAGTGCCCCTCATCGTCGACCAGAACCGCCTTGCTGGCCGAGCCGAGCGGCATGCGCGTGCGGAATTCCTCGATCGTCAGGTCTTCGGGCATCGATACCCAGTCGCGGCGCATGATCCGCCCCGCCGAGAGGTTGAGCATCCAGCCGATGTCGCGCGGGCCGCGAATGTTGCTGCCGCGCACATGCAGGCGCCAAGTGGAGAACGAATAGCCGAACACTTCACGGGTCAGCGTGCCCGAGACCAGCGACGCGGTAAGGACCACGCCCATCAATGCGAAATCGTGGGTGATTTCCAGCATGAGCATGGCGAGCGTCATCGGCCCGCCAACGATCGACACACTGAGCGCGGCCATGCCGACCAGCGCCGCGTCGGTGGGATCGAGCGAGAGGCCGGGAAACAGCTGCCCCGCGATGATCGAAAAGGCCTGCCCCACCACCGAGCCAAGGAACAGCGAGGCAAAGAACAGCCCGCCGCGAAAGCCGCTGGACAGCGCAACCACGCAGGCGGCTATCTTGGCCAAGAGCACCAGGCCGAGGAAATCCAGCCCAGGCCGCAGTGCCAGGTTGAGATGCAGCGCGCCGTGTCCGGCCGACAGTGATTGCGGCGTCAGCAGGGCGAGCGGCACCAGCAGGAAGCCACCCAGGATCGGCCGCCAGCGCGCCAACCACTTGAACCGCGCCAGCGTCAGTTCGGCCGCCGTGACCAGGCGCATGACGATGATGCCGACCACCGCTGCCGCCAGCCCCAGCACACCATAGGCCAGGTAATGCTCGAACGTGAGGCTGCGGCCCACGGCCGTGGTAGCGATCAGCCAGGGTTCGCTGCCCATCAGGCGCGACATGCCAGCCGCCGCCAGCGCCGCCGCCATCACCGGCGCCACCGCGCCGGGCACGAACGAACCAATCACGATCTCGAACGCATAGAACGCGCCGGCGAGCGGCGCATTGAACGCCGCGCCCACCGCCGCCCCGGCCCCGGCGCCCACCAGGGTGCGCAGATCGTTGCGGCGCAGCTTCATCGCCTGGCCCAGCACCGATGCCATGCCACCGCCCATCTGGGCATAGGCCGCCTCGAGCCCGACCGAAGCGCCGACGCCGTTGGAAATCACCGTCTGCCCGGCAATGATCAGGTTGTCGGCGGGCGGAATGCGCCCGCCATGCAGGGCATTGGCTTCGACCACGTCGATCAGCGGGCGATTGCGACGGCGCAGCCAGCGCGCCCATAGCGCGAGGACGAGGCCGCCGAGCGGCAGAGCGAGCAGTCGCCAGGGATGGCGGATTTCGGCCAGCGCGCTCAGCCGGTTGCCCTCCAGGCCATAGAACACCTGCTGCATGGCATGGGCGATGAAACTGAGCAGGTTGGTCGAAAGGCCGGCCAATGCCCCGGCGATCGCCGCCAGGACGATGAAGGCGGCTTCCCGCTCGCGCAGCAGACGGCGCAGGCGCACGACCAGCTTGATCAGCGTGTTGGACAATGTGTGGGAAATGCTGCGCCGGGGCGAGGAAGAGCCGGAATGGGGCATCGGTCAACCCGCGATCGAGAGCCGGAACAGCATGGCCGGAAAATGGTGCCCCTGGCCCGACTCGAACGGGCACGTCTTTCGACAACCGATTTTGAGTCGGTCGCGTCTACCATTCCACCACAGGGGCACTGCGGCTTGCCGGGGCGCTTTAACCGCCCCGGCAAAAAGGTTCAACCAACTTTCAAGCCTTGATGGCAGTTGCCACCAGCTTGTGCAGCTTGGAATGCATCGCATCGTTGGCGGCCAGCACGGTTGCGTCGCAGATCGGCTGCGAACGGCCGCGATAGTCCGACACGAAGCCGCCCGCTTCACGCACCAGAAGGCACCCGGCGGCCGTGTCCCACGGCTTGAGGTTGCTTTCCCAGAACCCATCATAGCGGCCAGCGGCAACCCAGGCGAGATCGAGCGACGCGGCGCCAAAGCGGCGGATGCCCGCCACGCGCATGCCGATTTCATGATAGATGCGGGTCCATTCGCCCATGTCGCCATAACCCAGGAAGGGAATGCCGGTGGCAACGACCGCATCTTCGAGATTGCGGCGGGCCGAAACGCGCAGGCGGCGATCCTGCAACCAGGCGCCACGGGTCTTTTCGGCCCAGAAGCTTTCGTCGGTCATCGGCTGATAGACCAGGCCGGCAATGACATCGCCCCAACCCGAACCATCCAGCGCCGGTTCCTGCACCGCGATCGAGATCGCGAAATGCGGGATGCCGTGGAGGAAATTGGTGGTGCCATCGAGCGGATCGATAATCCAGCGCGGCTTGGTGGCATCGCCTTCAACCACGCCGCCTTCTTCCATCAGGAAGCCCCAGTCGGGGCGCGCGGCGCGCAGTTCCTCGTAGATCGTCTGCTCGGCAGCGCGATCAGCCTTGGACACGAAATCGGCCGGGCCCTTGCGGCTCACCTGAAGGTGCTCGACTTCGCCGAAGTCGCGGCGCAGGCGCGTGCCAGCCTTGCGGGCGGCACGCTCCATCACCCGGACGAGACCGGAAATCGCCATGAGATCAGCCCGCCTTGCCGACGTAGGAACGCTCGTACACGTCCACCACGATGCGCGTGCCGCTTTCGATGTGCGGCGGCACCAGGATGCGCACGCCATTGTCGAGCACGGCCGGCTTGTACGACGAAGAGGCGGTCTGGCCCTTCACCACGGCATCGGCTTCGACGATGGTGGCTTCGACGGTTTCGGGCAGTTCGACCGAGATCGGGCGCTCGTCATACATTTCGAGCAGCACGGTCATGCCATCCTGCAGGAACGCGGCGGCATCGCCGAGAAGATCGCTGGGCAGCGTGATTTGGTCGTAGGTTTCCACGTCCATGAACACCAGGTCATCGCCCTCGGCATAGAGGAACTGGAAGTCCTTGGTATCGAGGCGCACGCGCTCGACCGTATCGGCGCTGCGAAAGCGCACGTTGGTCTTCCGGCCATCGATCAGGTTCTTCATTTCGACCTGCATGAACGCGCCGCCCTTGCCGGGCTGGGTGTGCTGGGTCTTGGCAACCTTCCAGATGCCTTTTTCGTATTCCAGGATGTTGCCCGGACGGATGTCCACGCCGCTGATCTTCATGATGGAAAGAGCCCTGACCAAAGTAGGAAAGGCCGCGCCTTAGCCGAGGTGGCCGATTGCTTCAAGCCGCTGATGCATGCTAGCCGGTGCGGCATGACCATGCGCGCACGCAATGCCTCGCTGGCGGCCCTTGCCCTGATGCTGGCCGCATCCACCGCCTCGCTGCCGGCCCATGCCGTGCCGGGCGGTGATCTGGGCACGCTGCACAATGGCCGCTGGACCTGCGAACAGGGCGGCGATGCCGCGATTCTGCCGCGCCATGTGCCCGACCAGGAATTTCGCATTACGCCCGATTCCAGCTATCGCACGCCCGATGGCAAGGGGGGCGGCACCTATATCCTGCTGGGCCGGGCGATGAGCTTTACCTCGGGCCCCTATTACGGCCGGACGTTTCAGGCGCAGGGCCCGAACACGGTGCTGCAGCTTGATGCCAACGGCAAGCGCACCGGTGTGCGCTGCACCCGCACCGGCGCGCCCAGCGGCGGCTTTGCCGATGCGCCCGAAGCCGGCGTGAACGGGGCGAACTGAACGCTGTTGCCGCCGGCCCACACACGGGGCCGGCGAGCCTAAGTCAAATGCGGGCGCCGCGCGCCATGCGGGCATAGGCAAAGGCGATCAGCGCGCCAAACAGCGCCAGGCCCAGCGGCATGGCCCAGGCATTGTGCGCCACCACTGTCATGATATCGGCCTTGCCACTGCCGGCCACGATCGCGGCAAAGGCAATGTTGAACAGCCCGTCGCCCACGATCAGGCCGGTGGCAGTGAGCACGCCCATGCGCTCTGCCAGGGCAGGATCGCGCTGGCCCATGGCCCAGCGGTTGTAGAAATGGCCAAGCACCGCGCCCACCACCACGGGCAGCGTGGTCGGCATCGGCAGATACATGCCCATGCCCACGGCCAGCGGCGGCAGCGAACCCTTGCGCGTCGCGCGCAGGCCTTCGTCGATGGCGATGGCCACCGCGCCGATGCCCGCGCCCAGCGCGATGAGTTTCCAATCGAGGCCCTGCCCCAACACGCCCTGGATGATTGCGGAAATCAGCGCCGCCTGTGGCGCGGCCAGTGCCTCTGGCCCGGCGCCGGGCGCGCCGGCAAAGCCGAACGTGCCGTTGAGCAGCGTGAGGATGGGCGGGATCACCACCGCGCCGAACACCACGCCCAGCACCAGCGCCACCTGCTGCCGCCACGGCGTGGCGCCAACCAGTTCGCCGGTCTTGAGATCCTGCAGGTTGTCGTTGGAAATGGTGGCGACACCAAACACCAGTGCCGTGACGAACAGGGCAAAGGCCACCAGCGCCTTGCCGGCGGCCGGATCGGCGACGTGGCCGAACAGCGCCAGCATGACCAACGCAATCCCCAGCGCGGCCAGGATACCCACGCCCGAAATCGGGCTGTTCGACGCACCGATCAGCCCCGCCATGTAGCCACAGACCGAGGCGATGACGACGCCGGCCACCAGCACATAGGCGACAGCCGCGAGCAGCGTCGGAACCAGGTGATCAGCCACCGGGCCGCCGCTGGCAAAGCCGGCCAGCAGCGCGGCGATCGGCAGCATCAAGACCACGATCGTGCCACCGACCAGGCCGATTGGCAGATCGCGTTCGGCCAGGGCCACCCCGGCATAGCCATCGGCAGCGCGGGCGCGGCTGGCGGCTAGCGCGCCGGCAATGCCGCGCACGATCGGGCCGATCACGCGCAGCAGGGTCCAGATCGCGGCAACGCCGATGGTGCCAGCACCGATGAAGCGGATCTTGGCGCGGAACACGCCGGAAACGAAATCGGCCAATTCGGTGCCGGCGGGCGCGCCGACGGCGGTGTAGATCGGCAGCAGGACGCCAAAGCCGATGATTACGCCGGTCAGGATCGCCAGCCCCACGGCCAGGCCCACCAGGTGACCCACGCCGATCAGCGCCAGCGACAGGCCACCGCCGGCCGTGGTGGCACCACCGGCGAAGCGGAACACGCCGCTGGCCTCTTCGGCCACCAGGCCCAGCTTGGCGAGCAGGGGATAGGCGACCGAAAGCCCGGTGCCAGTGGCAACGGCGGCCAGGCCACGGCGGTTTTCCTCGACGCCGCCCTCACCCGCGCCAACCTTGAGCACTTCGGCCGCAGCAACGCCTTCGGGATAAGGCAGATCAGAACCGGTCACCAAGGCGCGGCGCAGCGGCACGGAATACATCACGCCCAAGATGCCGCCGATGGCGATCACCGCCACCGATTGCCAATAGGGAAAGCCGCTCCACCAGCCGACCATGACCAGGCCCGGCAGCACGAAGACGATGGCCGAGAGCGTGCCTGCCGAACTGGCGATCGTCTGGACGATATTGTTTTCCTGGATGGTCGATCCCGGCAAGAGGCGCAGGATCGCCATGGAAATCACCGCCGCCGGGATGGAGGTGGCGAACGTCAACCCGATGCGCAGCCCAAGATAGACGTTGGCTGCGGTAAAGACCACCGTCAACACCGCGCCCAGCGCGACACCGCGCCACGTCAATTCCCGGGGATTGCTGCCACTTGCCACCATTGCATCCTTCTTGCCGCCATATTCTCTTTGCTGCCTGCCGTGTGGCACGGGCAGACAGCAAAGGAAAGATGGCGCCAAACGAAGATCAGGCGACGAATTCGACCTGGGTTTGCTGGTCGACCATCTCGGACAGGCGCGCTGCATCCCAGTTGGTCAGCCGCACGCAGCCATGGCTCTCGCTCTTGCCGATCGCGGCCGGCTCGGGCGTGCCGTGGATGCCGTAGTGCGGCTTGGACAGATCGATCCACACCACGCCGACCGGGCTGTTGGGGCCAGGCGGCAGCATCGCTTCGGGCTTGGCATCCGAAACGTCCCAGAACAGCGCGGGGTTGTAATGGTACTTGGGATTGCGATCGATGCCGTTGATCTTCCACTTGCCCAGCGGCAGCGGATCGTGCTGCGAGCCGGTGGTGACAGTGAACAGCGCGACCAGTTCGTCCTGGCTGTCATAGACCGACAGTGTGCCGGCCTTGCGGCTGACGACGATGCGCGTGGCATGGGGTTGCTGCGTGCCCACTCCCAGATCGGCCAGGGTCTGCCGCCAGGCGGCATTGCTGACCTGCGCCGGATCGATGGCATCTGCGCCCACGTTGGGCACGCGCAGCTTTGACCCAGCGGCGAACGGCGGCGCGCCGGGATTGAGCGCGTGAAGCACTTCGGGCGTGGTGTGGAACCGCTCGCCCAGCTTTTCGTCAAGGCTGGCATAGCCGAGCGCCGGCAGCTTGGCCTGGGCCGAAGGATCCTTGGGCAGAGGCGCAAACGGGCCGGCGGCAAAGCTGGCCGGGATGGTCACCACGCGGGTGGCGGGAATGTTGCTCTGCCGCGAAAAATAGGCGCGGGTGGCATCGTCCAGCGTGCCCGTCGCGTTCAACTGGTTCGCCTGCTGATAGGCGCGCAAGGCATTGCGCGTGGCCGCGTTCAGCGTGCCATCCACCACGCCGGGGGAGAAGCCGGCGCGATCGAGCAGCACCTGCATCTGCATTTCGGGGCGCGCGACATCGTCGGGATGGGCTGCCGGTTCACCCGGGCCGGCATCCTGCGAGGCCATGCTATCGGCGCCGGGCAGATTGGCGGTGGCGCTGGCCGAGCCGCTGGCGGCATCGTCGGGCGTGGATTGGTTGCAGGCCGTGGTAGAAAGGGCAAGGGCAACAAGGGAAAGTGCGGCGAAGGGGGCAAGCCGGCTTTTGCGGGTCATCAGGTCTCCGTGAACGGGGCAGCCGCCACGTGCGTGTATTGGCGCAGCGCTGCCACGCCAAAACCGCAATCTTTCCTGATGGTTCCCGCGTTCGCGCAATCAATCCGGTTCGACGTCGGCGTCGTCGGCGCGAAGATCGCCCAATCCTTCGGTTTCGCGCGGTGGCGCCTCGGCAATGGTGCGCAGGAAGGCTGCAACCGCCCCTGCTTCATCCAGGCCCTGGCCATTGGCCCAGACCGCCCCGCTCACCGCGAGGAAATCAGCGCCGGCAGTGACCAACGGCGCGCAGTTTTCCGGGGTGATGCCGCCAATCGCCACGCAGGGCAGTTCGAACACGGCAGACCACCAGGCCAGCAATTCGGGCGCGGCGCGGTGCTTGGTTTCCTTGGTGCCGCTGGGATAGAACGCGCCAAAGGCCACGTAATCGGCGCCGCCCTCGCCCGCTTCCATCGCCAGGTGGCGGCTGGCATGGCAGGTCACGCCGATCTGCACATCGCGGCCCAGGCGTTGGCGCGCATCGGCCACGCTGCCATCGTCCTGCCCCAGGTGCACGCCATCGGCGCCAAGGCGCTTGGCCAGGCTGACCGAATCGTTGACGATGAACGCCACGTCACGATCGGCGCAGATGCGCTGGAGCGGGTCGGCCAGCTTGGCCGCGGCATGCTCGTCCACATCCTTGACGCGAAACTGGAACGCCGCCACCGGCCCGGCATCGAGCGCACGGGCAAGGCGATCGGCAAAATCGCCACCCACATCGAGGGGCGAGATCAGGTAAAGATGGCTGGCAAGTTTGGTCATGGTCGCCGCCCCTACCGGTTTCGCCTTCGCGCGTCCATCTTTGCGCGAAATCGCCCGGGAACCCGCGCGGCGGGCGAAGCATTGGCATGGGCATGAGGATCCTGCCCCCGCTGCTGCCGCTGCTTTCGCTCATTGCCATTGGCGCCTGCGCCACCCTGCCCCAATCGCCGCGCAGCGATGGTCTGGCCCGGCTTGGCGAAGCGACGCGGGTGGGCAGCCAGACGGTGCGCCCGCTATCGGTGGTGGAAGACAGCCGCTGCCCCGAAAACGCCCGGTGCATCACCGCCGGTCGTCTCATCGTTGCCACGCGGGTGGGTCGTGAAACGCGCAACCTGGAACTGGGCAAGCCCGATGCCTCGGGCGTGACGCTCGATAGCGCCGAACCCGCCAAGCGCACCGACAGGCGAATCCTGCCAGGCGCATGGCGGTTTCATTTCAGCGTGATTACGCCGTAACCAGCTTCTGGGTAGAGCCGGCAAAGATTTCATCGATGGCGCCGCCCAGCGCGGCATCGAATTCCGCGTCGGTCATCTGATAGCGCAGGTCTTCCAGCAGCGCGCGGCTGAAGCTGGCGATGATGCCGCGGTTCTTCGACAGTTCCACGCAAGCCTCGGGCCGGGCAAAGCCACCCGACAGCGCAACTACGCGCAGCACCGCCGGGTGATCGACCAGCGCGTCAAACGTGCCGGGCACCTTGGGCAGCGACAGCTTGAGCATGACCTTGGTGCCCTGGGGCAAGGCATCGAGTGCCTTGAGGATTTCGTCACGCAGCAGCGTGTCGCAGGCTTCGCGAGTCTCGCTCTTGATGTTCACTTCCGGCTCGATGATCGGCATCAGGCCACCCGCCAGGATCTGCAGGCCCACTTCGAACTGCTGCTTGACGACGGCGGCGATGCCTTCGGCATTGGCCGAATTGATCACCGAACGCTCCTTGGTGCCGAACACGCCTAGCGCCTTGGACCGCGCCACAAGAGCGTCGAGTTCAGGCATCGGCTTCATCAGTTGCACGCCGTTGGCTTCGGTTTCCAGGCCCTTGTCCACCTTGATGAAAGGCACGATACCCTTTTCGATCAGGGCGGTGGGCACGGGCTTGCCATCCACGGTGCCATCCATGGTGCGTTCGAACAGGATGGCGCCAATCACCTTTTCGCCGTTGAACACGCCCGAACGAATGATCCGGCTGCGCATCTCGTGGATCAGGCCGAACATTTCCTCGTCGTTGGAATATGCGCTTTCCTCAACGCCATAGCCCTTGAGCGCCTTGGGCGTGGACCCGCCGCTCTGGTCCAGCGCGGCGATGAAGCCATGTCCGGCGGCCATCTTTTCGGTCATTTCAGCGTGGTTCATGATCGGTCCTGTGGATCTGGGGCAGCAGCGCGCGGGCGCCGCAATCAGGTGAGCGAATCTGGCTGCGCATACCTATGCACACCCACGCAATAAACAGGCGCGCGCTGCACTGCAACACGCGCCTGTAAAAAAGTTGCGATCAGGCTTCGAGAGCCGCCACGCCGGGCAGTTCCTTGCCTTCCATCCATTCGAGGAAAGCGCCGCCAGCGGTTGAAATGTAAGAAAAATCACCCGCCACGCCAGCATGGTTGAGCGCGGCGACCGTGTCCCCGCCCCCGGCCACCGAAACCAGCGAGCCTTCCTTGGTCAGCGCGGCGGCCGTCTTGGCCAGCGCCACCGTGGCGGCATCGAAGGGTGCCATTTCGAACGCACCCATCGGCCCGTTCCACACCAGGGTGCGGCAGGTCTTGAGCACGTCACCCAGCGCTTCGACCGCTGCCGGGCCCACGTCGAGGATCATTTCGTCAGCGCCCACTTCGTGCACGTTGGCAGTGCGCAAGCTGGGCGGATTGGCGGCAAATTCCTTGGACAGGACAACGTCGTAGGGCAGGTGCACGGTGCAGCCGGCCTTGTCGGCGTTGTCGAGAATTTCTTCCGCGGTGCCGGTCAGGTCATGCTCGCACAGCGACTTGCCCACGTCCACGCCGCGCGCGGCCAGGAACGTGTTGGCCATGCCACCGCCGATGATCAGGTGATCGACCTTGGACACCAGATGCTTGAGCACGTCGAGCTTGGTCGAAACCTTGGCCCCGCCGACCACGGCGGCCACCGGCTTCACCGGCTTGCCCAGCGCCTTTTCCAGCGCTTCGAGTTCGGCCTGCATGGCGCGACCGGCATAGGCGGGCAGCACCTTGGCCAGGCCTTCGGTAGAAGCGTGGGCGCGGTGCGCGGCAGAGAACGCGTCGTTCACATAGGCCTGGCCCAGCTTGGCGATCGCGGCAACCAGTTCGGGATCGTTCTTTTCCTCACCCTTGTGAAAGCGGGTGTTTTCCAGAACGGCGATCGTGCCATTGTCGAGCGCGGCCACCGCAGCTTCCGCCTCGGCCCCGGCGCAATCGTCGATGAAGGCGACCGGACGGCCCAGCACGTGGCTGAGCGCGGGCAGCACCTGCCTGAGCGAATTGGCCTCGCTGCGTTCGCCCTTGGGGCGGCCGAAGTGCGCAAGGACGAGCACCTTGGCGCCCTTGTCGGCCAGTTCGGTCAGGGTCGGCACGGCAGCGCGCAGGCGGGTGTCGTCGGTCACCTGGCCATCGGCCATCGGCACGTTGAGATCTTCGCGCACCAGCACGGCCTGGCCGGTAACGTCGCCCAGATCATCGAGAGTCTTGAAAGTCATGGGCCTATACCCCTGTTCCATAAGGAAAAGGCCCGGCGCCCGCCTCTGCCTTGTGGGCAGACGCGCGGGCACCGGGCCTTCGCATTCAGGTGATCAGATCAGCTTGCCCATCGCGCCGGCCGTATCGACCATGCGGTTGGAGAAGCCCCATTCGTTGTCGTACCACGACAGCACGCGCACCAGCTTGCCATCGATCACGGCCGTTTCCAGGCTGTCGACCGTCGACGAGTGAGCATCGTGGTTGTAGTCGATCGAGACCAGCGGTTCTTCGCTATAGGCCAGCACGCCCTTGAGCGGGCCTTCGGCCGCTGCCTTGAGCAGCGCGTTGACTTCTTCCTTGGTCGTGTCGCGCTTGGGCTGGAACGTGAGGTCCACCACCGAAACGTTCGGGGTCGGCACGCGGATCGCCGAACCATCGAGCTTGCCCTTGAGTTCGGGCAGCACTTCACCCACAGCGCGGGCGGCACCGGTGGTGGTGGGGATCATGCTCATCGCGGCAGCGCGCGAACGGCGCGGGTCGGAGTGGATCTGGTCCAGAATCTTCTGGTCGTTGGTGTAGCTGTGCACCGTGGTCATCAGGCCACGCTCGATACCGATGGCATCGTTGAGCACCTTGGCGAACGGCGCCAGGCAGTTGGTGGTGCACGAGGCGTTCGACACGATCACGTGATCGGCGGTCAGCTTGTCGTGGTTCACGCCGAACACGACCGTCAGGTCAACGTTCTTGGCCGGAGCCGAGATCAGCACCTTCTTGGCGCCGGCTTCGATGTGCTTCATGCCGCCTTCACGGTCGGTGAAGAAGCCGGTGCATTCCAGGGCGATATCGATGCCCAGTTCGGCGTGCGGCAGCTTGGCGGGATCACGCTCGGCGGTCACCTTGATGCGCTTGCCGTCGATCACCAGGTCGTTGCCATCCACTTCCACGGTGCCGGGATAGGCGCCGTGCACGCTGTCGCGCTTGAACAGCAGGGCATTGGCCTTGGCGCTGGCGAGGTCGTTGATGGCGACCAGTTCCAGGCCGCAGTCGGGCCGTTCGAGAATGGCACGTGCCACGTTGCGGCCGATGCGCCCGAAACCGTTGATTGCAACCTTGGTCGCCATGGTCTTACTCCTTAGAATTGAAGACACCGGATGGATGGGGGTGACTTGGAGCCGAGCGGCCCGGGTGCTTACCCGAGCCGTTCGAGAATTTGCGGCACGATCTTGGCAGCCGTCAGGCCGAAGTGATCATACAGCACGGGGGCCGGCGCCGAGGCGCCAAAGCTGTCGATACCGATCGTCAGGCCATCGCCGACATGCTTCTGCCAGCCGAACGTGGTGCCCGCCTCGATCGAGACCTTGAGCACGTCGGCCGGGATCACGTCAGCCTTGTAGGCGGCGTCCTGTGCCTCGAACAGTTCCCAGCTTGGCATCGACACGACATCGGCGCCAATACCCTGTTCTTCCAGGGCCTTGGCCACGTCAACCGCGATCGCCACTTCCGAACCGGTGGCCAGCAGCACGACCTTGCGCGCAGCACTGGCGGCAACCAGGCGATAGGCACCCTTGGCGCTCAGCATCGCGCCATCGTGGCGCAGCTGCGGCAGGTTCTGGCGGGTCAGCGCCAGGACCGAAGGCGTCTGCGGCGACGCCAGCGCCAGGTTCCAGCATTCGGCGGTTTCCACCGCATCGGCCGGGCGGAACACCTGCAGATTGGGGATCATGCGCAGGCTCATCACCGTTTCGATCGGCTGATGCGTGGGGCCATCCTCGCCCAGGCCGATGGAATCGTGGGTGAGCACGTAGATCACCCGCGCGTGCTGCAGCGCCGACATGCGGATCGCGTTGCGGCAGTAATCGGCAAAGACCAGGAACGTGCCGCCATAGGGAATGATCCCGCCGTGCAGCGCCATACCGTTCATTGCCGCAGACATGCCGAATTCGCGAATGCCATAATAGACATAGCGCCCGGCATAGTCAGCCGGCCCGAACGGCGTGGTGGCCTTGGTCTTGGTGTTGTTGGACCCGGTAAGATCGGCCGAACCGCCAACCATTTCGGGCACCAGCGGAGTGAGCACTTCCAACGCCAGTTCCGATGCCTTGCGCGAGGCGATGTTCTGGGTCTTGCCCAGCCATTCGCCAAAGATGCGGCCCGCTTCTTCGCCAGAAGGCAGTTCGCCGGCCATGCGGCGCATCAGTTCGGCCCCTTGCGGATTGGCCGCCAGGCGCGCTTCCCATTCGGTGCGCAGATCGCGGCCGGCATCGCCCGTGGCGCGCCAGTTGGCCATGATATCCTCGGGGATTTCGAACGGCGCGGCCGTCCAGCCCAGGTATTCGCGGGCGGCGGCGATTTCGTCCTTGCCCAGCGGCGAACCATGCACGTTGTGGCCGCCCTGCTTGTTGGGCGCGCCCTTGCCGATCACCGTGCGGCACGAGATCAGCGAGGGGCGGTCATCAGCCATCGCCGCGGCAATCGCGCGCTCGATATCGGCGAAATCGTGGCCATCGCAGTCTTCGGTGTGCCAGCCGCTGGCGCGGTAGCGGGCCAGAACGTCTTCGCTGGTGGACAGCGAGGTATCGCCGTCGATGGTGATCTTGTTGTTGTCCCACAGCACGATCATGCGGCCCAGGCCCAGCGTGCCGGCCAGGCCCACGGCTTCGTGATTGATGCCTTCCATCAGGCAGCCATCGCCAGCCACCACCCAGGTGCGGTGATCGACCAGGTCATCACCGAACTGCGCATTCAAGTGGCGTTCGGCCATGGCCATGCCCACGGCCATGGCAAAGCCCTGGCCCAGCGGGCCGGTGGTGCATTCCACGCCAGGCAGCAGGAAGTTTTCCGGGTGGCCCGCGCAAGGGCTGTTCAGCTGGCGGAAGTGACGGATGTCATCCATCGTCGGCTGCTGATAACCCGACAGATGCAGCAGCGCGTAAAGCAGCATCGAGCCGTGCCCGGCCGAGAGCACGAAGCGATCGCGATCGGGCCACTTGGGCGCGGCAGGATCGAACTTGAGAAAGCGCGACCACAGCACCGTGGCAACATCGGCCATGCCCATCGGCATGCCAGGGTGGCCGGATTCCGCTGCCTGGACCGCGTCCATCGCCAGCGCACGGATCGCGTTGGCCATGGGAGCCAGCGCGGTCGGATCGCTTGTCATCTTCGGGTTGGTGTCCTTACTCGCGCGCCCGGCGCGGCCGGGGCGTCTGATTCGGGGAAATCGGGGTCTCTTTGGTTCCCCGGCTTGCCAGCGTCAAGCGCGGCGTCGGCCATGGCAGGTGATCAGGACCATACCCGGCGATGGCCCGTGCCGTTTGACAGCGCAATCGGTGCCCTGGCTGGCATGACCCGCCCTTTTGTATGCACAGGGGAACTTGCAGGCCACGGCCAGTGTGATACCGGATGAAACATGGCAATCATGGACGGCACTTCGGCAGCGCGCACTGCCACCGACGGCACAGGCACAGATGGCACCGGCGATCTCTTTTCGGCGATCGAGCGGGTCGAACTGGCGCTGGCCCGGCTGGAAGAGGTTGTCGCCCGCCGCGAGGCCGAGGCGGAAAGCGCAGCAGCGCACAGCGCGCAGGCCGAACTGAGCGAGTTGAAATCGCGCCACCGCAAGCTGCGCGAACGCGTCAGCGAGGAATTGCAGCAGCTTGACCTGCTGCTGTCGAGCCTGCCGCAGTAACAGCGCCGCATCTGATCAGCCTCATCCGATCAGGGGCCAGGGGAACAACGAGCATGCAGATGACGAACGTGACTCTGGCCATCGGTGGACGGTCGCTGACCATTTCGGTTGCCGCCGGGGAAGAAGCCCACGCCGAAATGCTGGGCCGCATGATCGACGATCGGGTGCGCCGCCTGGGCAACATGGCCACGCAGGGTGAAGCGCGCATGCTGCTGTTTGCCGCGCTGATGCTGGCCGATGAACTGCATGAGGTGCACAGCCGCCCTGCCCCGGTTGCGCCGGCCGAACCGCCCGCTCCGCCACCCGCTCCGGCTGCGCCGCCGCCCGAATTGATCGCCCGCGTGACCAATCTCGCCGAGCGGGTGGAAAACCTGGCGCAAAAACTGGCGCTGCCCCTTGAGCCTGATGCCGCGAACGCCTAAATTGCATGGCGACGGGTTCTGCCCGGCACGCGCCGCATGAAACATCCCTGAGGCTATAAGCAAATCCAAGGGGGCTGTCCCTACCTGGGCCCTGGCACAGGCACATGGTCCCCACCTGACGTTGAGGCGTCAGAGGATTTTCCCGGAGAACGACCCATGGTGGGCCCGTCACCCCCCCCATTCCCGGACGAAGACAACGCCGTTGCCGCCAAGCAGGCCCTGCGCAAGGACCTGCGGGCGCGGCGCCGCGCCCATGTCGAGGCACTCGATCCGCGCACCCGCGCGCTGCTGTTCCGCCGCCCGCCCGCGCCGCTGATGGCGCTGATCCCGGCCGGCGCCACCGTGGCGCTGTACAATGCCAGCCAGTGGGAAGCGCCGGCGGCCAGCTATGCCACGTTCTTCCACGAGGCTGGGCACGCCGTGGCGCTGCCGTGGTTTGCCGATCGTGGCGCGCCGATGCAATTCCGCCAATGGCTGGTGCCGCCGCTCGACGATGTGCTGGAACCCGATCCCTGGGGCGTAAAGCAGCCAGCCGCCGATGCGCCGCTGCTTACGCCCGATGTGTTGTTCGTGCCGCTGGTGGGCTTCACCGCGCAAGGCCAGCGCTTGGGCCAGGGCGGCGGGCATTACGATCGCTGGCTGGAAGGCCATCCCGATGCTGTGCCGATCGGCATGGCGTGGGACGCGCAATGCGTCGACAGCCTGCCGCGCGAGGTGCACGATCGCCCGTTGCGCGCGGTGGTCACCCCTACCCGCCTCTACGGTCCGTTCTGATGGGCGAGCGCCAACCCCACTTCAATCCGCCGCCTCCGCCCACCTGGCGCAAGCCGGTGGGCATCCTGGCACTGATCGCCGCGCTGGCGATCTATGGCGGGTTCGTCATGGGCCTGGGCGAACAGATCGGCCGCCTGCCCGTCCTGGTGCAAGTGCCGATCTACCTGGTGCTGGGCACGATCTGGCTCTTGCCGCTGCGCCGCTTCCTGATCTGGATGGAAACCGGCCGCTGGGGCTAGGCCACGTGGACAGGCAGAGCTGACCATCAGCACGCCGAGCCATTTATGCCGGAAACGAAAAAGGCCTCCCGAAGGAGGCCTTTTTGAAAATCCACCAAGTGGCGCGAGTGACGGGGCTCGAACCCGCGACCTCCGGCGTGACAGGCCGGCACTCTAACCAACTGAGCTACACCCGCGTGCCCTTGGGGATTGCGCCTCTAAGACGCGGCCGATATGCTGTCAACTGCCAATTTGCTGTTTCCAGCCTTGGCGTGAAAGCCTTGTTCGAGCAAGGTTTTCGTTGACCAACAACATCTTACCCAAGGGGTGGCGCGAGTGACGGGGCTCGAACCCGCGACCTCCGGCGTGACAGGCCGGCACTCTAACCGACTGAGCTACACCCGCATTCCCCTTGGGGTGAGGCGCCTCTATGCCGGGCGGCCGCAGGTGTCAACAAAGGGTCATGCAGAATTTTCGCACCAAGCTGTGCAAAACTTGATCGGCACCCCGCAAACGCGGCGCACCTTACACGGCGACCGGGGCGGCCAGATGCCCTTGCGGATGATAGCCCTCCACCACGAAGTCCTCGATGCGATAGTCAAAGATCGATTCCGGCCGCCGTGCGATGGCCAGGCGCGGATCGCCCGACGGCACGCGCTGCAACTGCGCCTCGATCAGATCGGCATGATTGAGATAGAGGTGGGTGTCCCCACCCATCCACACCAGTTCACCCGGCTCAAGATCGCACTGCTGGGCCAGCATGTGCACGAACAGCGCCGCGCCCCACAGGTTGAACGGCAGGCCCAGCACCACATCACAGCTGCGCTGATAGAGCACGCAAGACAGACGATTGTCCGCCACCTGGAACTGATAGGTTTTGTGGCACGGCGGCAGGGCCATGGCGTCAAGCTCCGCCACGTTCCACCCCTCCACGATGTGGCGGCGGCTGCCGGGATTATGGCGCAGGCTTTCGACCAAGCCAGCCACCTGGTTCACCCCCTGGGCGCGGCGGCGGAACAGGCCATCTTGGCCCGCTGGCTCATAGACCGGCCAATCGACCCACTGCTTGCCATAGACCGGGCCAAGATCGCCCCACTGCGCGGCAAAGGCCGCATCGGCCACGATCCGCGCGGAAAAATCGGCGCGGCTGATATCCTCGCCCGTTTCGCGGCGATAGCGATCGAGCGGCCAATCGGTCCAGATTTCCACCCCTTGCGCGCACAGGGCGCGGATATTGGTATCGCCGGTCAGGAACCACAGGAATTCGCGCGTCGCGGTTTTCCAGAATACCCGCTTGGTCGACAATAGCGGGACGCGGCCCTGCGACAGATCGAAGCGCAATTGCGTGCCAAACACCGCGCGGGTGCCCACGCCGGTGCGGTCCATCCGCTCGTCACCCTGCGTCCAGATCTGGCGCATCAGGTCAAGGTATTGCCATTCGAAGTGCGGGCTGTGGGATTCGGTGGGGCTCATCATGCCCACAGCCTTAGAAGTGCCGGCGGAAATCGCAAATAGCGGCAAGCCTCTTCCGGCCCTGGCCCAGAAACGAAAAAGCCGACCCAAAGGCCGGCTTTTTCATGCCCCTGCAATGCAGGAGAAATAAGTGGTCGGGGAGAGAGGATTCGAACCTCCGGCCCCTGCCTCCCGAAGCAAGGGGATAACACGCAAACCCGCAGAAATGCGTGCTTTTGCCCGAGGTGTGCAGCAGAACGAGCCAGGAACATTGCTGGATTTTCGGGCAATTTCACCAAAGTCTCACCAAAGCCCAAAGCCCAGGATTTCCGCCAGTGAAGCACCCCGGCCGCGTCGCAGGATGGCTGGCACGCGCGCTGCACAGCACTGCTCTTCCCGATCTTGGCGGCAAGCCACCGGCACCGCCCGTGCCGATTATTCGCCTAGCCGAAGACCCGCTGCGCTGCCGCTGCTCCGAATGCCTGGCGCTCGACATCGCGTTCCCCGGCCAGGGCTATCAGCTTGCCCTCTTCCCCTACGTGATCAGCAGGCCGTTATGACCGAATACCTTGTCGATCCGCGCGACTTCACGGCGAAAGCCCTGGCCAAGATCGCACCCGCGTGCGGCGAAGGCTGCGCACCGGGCAGCGTGTCGCTGGTGAGCGGCGCCGAGATCTATCGGCATCGGCCCGACCTTGCCGGCAAGTGGCTGTGGCAGTGCCGGTGCGGCGCCTATTGCGGCACCCACCCTAACCTCTCAGCCGTAGGTACGCCGGCCGGCGCCGCAACACGCCGGGCGCGCGAGGATGCACACGCGGCATTCGATCCGCTCTGGCGCCGCCGGGCCGAGATTTCCGGCCTCACGCCCAAGACAGCCAGGGGCCGCGGCTACAGGTGGCTGGCCCAGCAACTCGGGATCAGCACCAAGGAATGCCACATCGGCATGATGGATGAAGCGACCGCCAAGCGGGTGGTCGAGATTTGCAGGAGGAAAGGGAAATGAGCAGCCAGCTTGAGCGCGTGGCGCGGGCGTTGCACGAAAGTGACCATCCTGAAGCCACATGGGAAGACCGCAGTGATGACTGGAAGAGCCACTATCACCGCCGCGCCCGCGCCGCGATTGCCGCGATGCGCGAACCCCCGCCGCCAATTCCAGAACTGTTCGACCACGACGAAGCGGTCGAGTGGATTACCGCCAACTGCATGGCGATCCGTCGCGATAACGGCGACATGGATTACAGCTTGGGCGCCATGATCAAGGCCTATGAGGCTGGAAAGGCCGCTGCGATGCAGGGGCAGCCGGTGGCGTGGATGTACACACATGGCAGGACTGATCACGCCTTGCCGTTCTTGACGATCCGTCGCGATGAGATCTTTGCAGCATTGGAGGAAGCGCGGGAAACTCCGCTCTATGCCGCCCTGCGAGCATCGGAGCGCAAGCTGGCCGCGGTTAAGGCGAGTGACGACGCCCCCCGGCCTGACGATGATGATCTGCTGCCACATTTGCCGGAGACTATTCAGGGCGAGCGTCGATGCGGCATCCAGCGCAGCGAATGGCTTGATGGATGGTTCGTTCCATGGTCGCCAAGGAACGATAACCAGAATGCCGAAGGGCCATGGAGCCATTGGGTGGCGCTTGCTCATAAAATTATAGAAACGGACAATAAGGCAACCGCCAAACTACAACTTCAAACTGGCGCAAATACCGGCATAGACCACTGACAACAAAAAAGCGGTCCTTAAGCGCTTAGTCGTTGCATTTTCTCTAGGTAGGACCCGCGTTATCTGCGCTTTTCCTATTGCATTACTATCGCGCAAGCATATGTATTGCGCATGGCGATTGACCGCCGCCATGCTTCACCAGGTCAAACCGGGGACAGCCCGCCCCCCACTGAACGCAGGGCATCGAAATGAAAGGCAGGGGCGGGGAGGCGATCGGGCCTCCCCATACCTGGCACGGCAACACCATGGCTTTTGCCCACATCACCCCGACCAAGACTGACAAGCGTATCGGCTTGGCCCTGTGCCTGATCTCTGGCGTGGCCACCGGCGCCGCCCTGATCTCGGGAGCGATCGCGCTCTATACCAATCTGCAGCCTGCCCCGGCGCCGCGCGCCGATACGTGGGCGCTGGTGCAGACCATTGGCCAGGACGAATACGTCATGGACCACGGGCTGACCGGCGTAGACTGCTTGAACGCGCTCTATTCGGTCAACGGGCCACGCGGGCACTATGCCTGCCAGGTGGAGCGCTGAGCCATGGCCCACTATCACATGATGGTGCGGGCTGGAGACATTGCCCGCTTTGCCGTGCATGCGGCCGGTGCGGGCCTGGACGTTGACCCAGACCGCGCGGCATACAATGCAGCGCTGCGCACATCGATTGCGGCTGAAGGCGTGCGGGAGCCTGTGCTCTTGTCTATCGACAGGATGCGCGGCCAAGCACAGTTGGCCAATGGCAATCACCGCGCCGTGATGGCGGCCAGCATTGACCCCGACATGACTGTTCCCGTGATGGTGCAAGAGCATCGCAGCGCTAAGCGCGGCTTGCCCTGTGGCAAGGCCTATGACAGCCAATACGACAGGGGGCAAATGTGCTGAGCTTTCTTGCCCACATGGCAATCAATGCGGCCGGCATTGCCGCGCTGTGGTCCATCTGGCGCGATGCGCGCCGGCTTGGCGCCCACTGGCTGCAAGTGCTGGCCGATGATCGCGCTAACCGGGAGCGCCAGCCATGACCGCCCCCACCTATAGCCCGCAGTTTCTGGCATACCGCGCCGCACGGGAGGCCCTGACAAATCGCATGCGCGACGCGGCGGCCCGGCTGGCCGCTATCCCCGGCACGGGCAGCGGGCTGTTTGGGCTTACCCCCGATCACGTCAAGGCAACCCCGCAATGGCGCGCGGCGCACTTTGCCTATTGGCAGGCGCACACCGGCCTTGCTGATCTGAACCGCCGCAACGTCAAGCGCTTCAAGCGCGAACTTGCCCAGGAACAAAGGGAGCGGCGCCAGGCGGCGCTGTCCCGCTAATCGACACGGCGCCCGGCTTGGCCGCCCGGTGCGCTGCAATCATGGCCAGCGAAAGAACCGAACCATGACCACCATTACCGCCACCTATAGCCCGGAAGACAACAAGCTTCGCCTCTATGCGTCGACGCGCCTTGACGCGGAAACCTATGAACGCGTGAAGGCCGCAGGCTTCAAGTGGGCGCCGCGCCAGGAACTGTTTGTTGCACCGTCGTGGACGCCGGCGCGCGAAGATTTGGCCATTGAACTGGCCGGAGAAATCGAGCCGGAAGAAATGACGCTTGCCGAGCGTGCCCAGGCCAAGGCGGAACGGCTTGAGGAACTGGCCAGCAAGCGCCACCGGGAGGCGAACGCATTCGCCCGCCGCGCGTCGGAACTGTCCGAAGCGTTCTATATGGGGCAGCCAATCCTTGTCGGTCACCACAGCGAGCGGAAGGCGCGCAAAACGAAAGAGCGTATGGACGCTGCCCAGGCACAGGCCAACAAGGCGCACCAGACGGCCAACTATTGGCTGTATCGCGCCAGCGGGGTTGAGCACTTCGCCAATATGAAAAACGATCCGCGCACCAGGGCCAATCGCATCAAGACGCTTTTGGCCGAATTGCGCGACCTGCAACGCGGCATCAATAACGCCCATGCCGCGCTAGCGATCTGGGATAATATGACCACGGATGAAAAAATCCGCTGGGCAATCGGCAACATGGATTCGCAGCGCATCTTCGCGACCACCGAAATGTATTATGCGGTCGAAAAGGGGGAACTATCCCCCGCGGACGCGCGGGCGCGTTGCATTGCAGTCGCGCAGCGGGCAGCAACGGGCCCGAACCGCAAGCGCTGGATTGAGCACACCTTGAACCGGCTGGCTTTCGAACGATCGATGCTTGGCGAGGTGGCGCGCTATGAAGGGGAACTAACGCCCGTCATTTTGCAGGCCTTCGCACGGGAGAACGGCGCAGAAAAGCCAGTTGCGACGGTTACCGATCCCGGCGCGTTCGAGCTTTCCAGCCCCTACCCGCTGCCCGCCCATATCGCCAACGGCTGCACGCTCGACATGGTGGAGGATGATTGGCGCGACCTGATGCAGGCTGTTGGCTATACTGTGCCAGAAGCCAAGCCGCGCCGCGCATCCAGCAAGCCGGCGCCGCTGCCCCTGATCAATCCGACTCGGGAGGATGCCGAACGGCTGCAAACGATCTGGAACGACCAGGAGCGGACCACCTGCAAGGCGCAAGGCTATCCCGAACGCGCCTTGCCGAATGAGATAAAGGAAGTGACGCAAGCTACCTATTCCAGCAACTCGGGCGGCTCATATTCGGTATTCGAAACCATCGAAATTTCGGCGGATGGGCGGCGGGTGAACAATCGCGGGTATTCCGCCAGCGTCAACCCGCCGCCGCTGCCAGGCGTGGCCCGGATTCGCATCTATGCCGGCGGTTCAGCGTTCCACAAGCCGCGCGCAGTCGTGCACATTTCTGACAAGCCGGCAAAGGCCTTGCCGCTTGATCTGGCAGCGATTGAAGCCGCAACAGCATTCGAACTTGAGAACGCGGGGCAGCCCGCAACACTTGGCGGCGCGCCCTATGATGCCGAGCAATTGCGTATCAAGCGTTACCGCCCGAGCACTACCCAAGGCGAGGTTGTGCTTTTCTATGCCGGCCGGAAAATCGACCGCTTCGGCGATAGCATCCGTCGCACCGATGCGGGCACCTATGAGGGATATCCCGATGCGCACTGGCACCAGGTTGCCGAACGCGTCCTGACTGCTGCCGAGGAACGCGCAGCATGAAGCGCGAAGTCTATCGCATGCCCAAGCGGCCCCAAGTTCTCCCGGTCAAGCGCCGGGAGGATTTCGCCGCGCCGGCTATCGCACCAGCCCCGGCCGTGGTTGCGGTTGATCGCGCCACAGAATGCCACGTCACCCCGCCAGAGGTTGCCGCGCGCATGGTCGAGTATCTGGGAAGCCAGGGCGACTATTTGACGCTTGAGCCTAGCGCGGGCACCGGCAACCTTTCCCGCGCATTGCTTGCCGCTGGGCATAGCCGGTATGAGCTTGTGCAGGTGGAGCGCCACCACGCCCTAGCCGGCGGGCTGCATCAGTTCGGCACGGTCATTCAAGAATGCTTCCTTGAATATGCCGAGCGAGTGCGCGGCAAGGTGGAATTCCCCCGCATCATCATGAATCCGCCTTTCAGCCAGGTGCGCCGGCATGTGGCGGCGGCGCGTGCACTATTGGGGCGCGGCGGCCGTGACCGGGCAACGCTGGTGGCGCTGGTGCCTGTCACGTTCGAAATCGGCGGGGCTGAAATGCTCGAATATCTGGACGAATTCACGTTTCCAACGGCCAAGGTTAGGACGAAAATCATTCGCTTAACAGCTTGAACCAGGCGGGGCCGCCATGCCCCGCCCCTATCCCGTGCGCCTGCCCCTATCGGTGGAGACGGGCGCATCGGATAGGCGCAAGCCTCCCCGGCGCATTGCCCGCGCGCCAGGTGCAACACAGGGCACAGAAGGATTGCCAGTCATGAACCTGTTCGACTTCACGCCCTACCACGAACCGCATATCGGCCCGCGCGGCAAGGCCCGTCGCAATGATGGACCGCGCCAGCCCCATGCCCAAGAGATTCGCGCCTATCTCGATTGGCTTGCAGAGCGCGACGGCGTGCACGTTCCGCCGGGCGCCGAATATCACCTTGCCGGTATCTGGAGCCGCGCCGAATGCCGCTACATCGTGGCCATGCCCGGCTATGGCCAAGCCCAGGTGGCAACGTGCGAAGTGCTGGACGATGCCGGCAATGTGGTGCGCACCATGGCCCTACCGCAGGACAAGCGCGGCGGCATTCCCGCCACGGCAAAGCAGGTGCGGGACTGGTGCGGGCTGGAGCCGGTCAAGGCGAAGCGGGGCAAGCGCGCCGCTGCCCTGGAAGCCGTGTCACAAGATTGCCCCCCTACCAGGGATGAGGCGCCAGCCCAGGGCGGCCAGGACGCGAAAGAGGCCCCTGCCCCTACCTGTGGCACGTCGTCGCCGGTTTGCGCGCCAGAACCGGCCCTGGCGCCAGAAACTGCCGTGATCGAACCTGTAAGCAATCCTGACAAGTTGCCGGCATCCATAGATCTGGACGATATTGCCGCGCGCGTGGCCGCATTGGAGCAGACCATTGCCGCCCTATCCGTGGCGCGCACCGGCACCCCTACCGCAGATGCGGCACCGGCGTCGACGCATGCCAAGCGCACCCCGGCGCATGAGCGGGCTATTCGGCGGGCGTGGGCAGAACGCAAGGCGCGGCGCGCGGCAGAGGTGGAAATCGCGCAGCTAGAGGTGCGATACGCCCGCGCTACGGACGCTGCGGCTCTTGCACAGCAAGGCGAAGCCGCTGCTATGCGCAATGCCGAAGCCTTTGCCCGGCGGGGTGTGCATCATCTGGAGCGGCGCCGGGCCATGGCGCGGCGCGCGCGGCGTATGATTGCTGAAGCGCGCGGCCGGGCTGATCTGGAGCGGCGTGCGCTGGCAGCCGCGAATGTCGCTCTTACCCAGCTGCGCCAGGCCATGGCCGATCCGTCACAACCCGAACGCGCCAGCGATCTGGCCCGGCTGGTGCGCGAGCGCGACCAGGCCCGCACCGCTCTTGCCGCTGTCACGGCGCGCGCCGATCGCGAGGGCGCGGCGCTGGCGCAGCTGGCCGGCCAGTTCGAAGCGATGGTGTCGCGTGTGACCAGGGCGGAAGCGGCCATGCGTAAGCTCGGCATAGCAGCCTAGCCCCTACCGTGGGAAACCGGGGTGCGGTCCATGCGGAAAGCACCCCCTATCGTGGATGAGAGCCAAGCGATATGCACCGGGCGCCGGGAGTGCCTGCCCCGGTGGATTCGCAGGGCAATGAAAGGAAAGCACATGGCTGAGAGCCTATGCCAATTGGCGGGAGACTGGCGGGGCCAGATGCCGGCCGGCGGGATGATGGCCGAGGAAAAGCGCGATGGCTGGCGCTGCCTCTACCTGACCGGCATTGATGGCACGCCCCGCCTGTTCACGCGCCAGGGCCGCTTGATCGAGGGCGCCGGCCATATCCTCTACCGTTTGGGCCTGATGGAGCGCGCGGCCGGGCGGCCGATGGTGTTCGATGGCGAATTCCAGGTCGGGGGCACGCTGGCGGCAACCAAGGCATGGTGCGAGGGCGGATGGCGCCGCGGCGGCGAGGCTGGCACGCTGCATCTGTTCGACTGCCTGCCCATGGCCGACTGGCGCGCGGGCGGCGATGATACCCCGCTCTATGCCCGCAAATCCCGGCTCCAGGATCTGGCGCGCGCGGTGGATGAAGATCCGGCCCTATCGTGGGAATATCGGCCGGGCAGCAAGGGCGATGAGTCCTGGCGCACGTCGTGCCCGATCCTGCCCGATCAGTGGGTGCAGGATGTGGGGGAGGCTCTGGGGGAGGCTCGGCGCGTCTGGGCTACCGGTGGAGAGGGGATCATGCTCAAGGATGCAGAGGCCCCCTACCGGCGAAATCGAAATGCCGCTTGGTTCAAGGTCAAGCAGGCCAATGCCCAATATTGGAGGAAAGCCGCATGAAATCGAACGTGAAGGATACCGGCGGCGTCGATGTCGTCGTGGAACTGCCCGGCCAGGCGCTGGAGCAACTGGACCCACAGGCCAAGCAGGAAATCACCTCGATCATTGCCCGGGCGAAGCAGGACGTGCGGCGCGCGATCGCCCGGGCGGAAGAGCCCGAGGGCTTCGAGCGGCTGGAGATTGTCCAGGGCAAGGGTCCGACGATCGAGGCCTGGGCCCGGCTGCTGTGCAGCGACAGTTTCGAGATCCGTGGGCGCGAGCCGCTGCGGATCACGCTGGACTTGCACCAGACGCGCGGCGGCGCGCTGATTGCGGTCACCACCTCCACCCCTACCAGTGGAGACGGGTTTGAAGTGGTCAGGGCTACCGTGGTCGAGCGCCAGCACGATGAGCGGGCGATGCGCTTTGCCGTGATGGATGCTTTCGACTGGCACATGCGTGCCAGGTCGATGGTCACCAAGAAGCTGAAATGGTCGCTGCGCCTGGATGTGGAGTGATTTTCATGTGGGATCATCTAATTCCAGTCATCATTGGCGGCCTGATCGGTGTCTCTGGCGGACTCGCTGGCCCACCTCTGACCCATTACCTACAAAAGAAGAAAGATGATCGGGCCTTATACAGAACCCGATTGGAAGAAGCGATATTGCTGTTGTGGCGTCATAGAAAATCGATCAACGACGAAGTAAATGCAGCAATTCGCCTACTTCCTGAACCTTTTCCTGACGAATACGGCCATCAGTTATATGCCATATGCGCTATATATTTTCCGGAAATAGGAAATGAACTTAAAAATTTGATCGACAGAACCGCCGATCTCTACGTTTGGACGTTTGAGGTAAGAGAGGTTCTCAAAGGGAACCCCAACGCCGAAATAGATGCATCCTTTAATGCAGCTTACGATCCTTTTGATCGCGCCGTGAATGAAGTGACGATGCGCTTCAAGCAGATCGCGGAGCGGTTCCGCATTAGGTATGCATTGCCCGAACTGGATGTGACTGAAACTACCAAGTAAGGAAACGGGGTGACAGCGTGCCCTCTGCCACCCCGCCCTGCGCCGGCAGGGAGAGGTCTGCCGGCGAAGTCAGATCATCGAGTTGAGCACGAAATCCTGGGTGAATGTGCGCGGCTTGCGGATGCCCTTCGCGAATGGAGCCTTGTCAAAGAAGCCCATGTAGGTTCTGGCCTGGCGGTATGCCGTGGGCTCGGGATCGAAGGCGCAGAACACGACACCGCGACGCCCCAGGCGCTCCTGCATCGGCCGGAACGAGGCTTCGAACTCGGCCTCGGTCTGCCAGCCCAGCGTGAAGCTGATGTTCCGCCAGATCAGACCAGGCGTTTCGTCGGCCACGCCCCACGCCGTCAGATTGAGGTCGCCCAAATCCTTGACGCCGTATTCCCAATCGAAATTGTAATAGCGGCTCGGTTCGATCTTGCTGCCCAGCACGAGGCTGGCGGCTTGGAACGAGCCGGCATGGCCGCCGATATCGATGCGCCAATAGGTGGCTGCCTGGGCCGCGGGCAACTCCAGGTGCGAGTGATAGAGCCCGTCATCGCGCACGATGGCCGGATTGATGAACGGCAGCACGCCACTGTCATAGGGCGCGCTACTGCCATCCACATCAGCCTGCGACGCCCCTAGCCTCAGCCGATAGGTTGTGCCCAGCTGCGCGTTGGCCGAGACGATCGCGCAGAAATCGATCGAGGCCTGCGCCGGCAGTGCACCGCGCGCCCAGCACCCGCCTGTGGCCTTTGCCTGCCAGGTCAGGCCAATGGCCTTGTGGCGGTTGAGGTTGAACACCGGGTATCCGGTATCGGCGGCGCTCGCCACCATGGTGCCAAGATCGAGCGGCAGGACGAAGAACGGTTTGCGGATGGTGGCCACGGTCAACCCCAAAGCGTGGTGGTGGTGGATTGCTTGGCCAGATCGATGATGATCTCGGAGATCAGCACGTCACGATCGGCCGCGCTCTGGCGATCGATGAACCGGGCAACAGGCACGCCATTGCTCAGATCCAGGTATGCGATTTCGTCCACCGCCTTGGCAGTGACCTTGAACCGCCGCCGCTCGACCGACAGCAGCGCCTGGCGCTCATCGGCAATTGCCTGAGCATCGGCAACACTGTCGAAATAGCTCTCGATCGGATCATCGCTCTGGCGGGCATCGTCGCCATATCGGGCTTTGGCCGTGGGCGATTCCGCAATGGCCCGGCGGAAATCGGTCATGATGAAGCCGATGCGAACGGGTGTTGCAGCCATGTCTCGATGTCCTTGTCAGTGCAGTGGCCAGGAGGCAGCGCGCCAGCCTGGCCACGCGGTCATTGCTCTGGCGCCGGATCATTGAGCCCGAGGGCCCAATCGCGCAGGGACAACGCATAGGCCGTCACTTCGGTGCAGGCGCGCACGTCGTCTTCGGATACCACGACACCAGCGGCGGGCAGGTCTTGGCGAATTCCGGCACCGTCACCTTGGGCGTCGGCAGCGGCGCCGCCGGGCGCACGGACAGCGGCTTTGGGCTGCACGCGGTTATCAGCAATGTGGCGCTCAGCAGCAGCGCGAGCATCAGCAAGGTCGGTCGCATGTTTGGTGTCCTCGATCTGGGCGCGCATGCGCCACGTTGATTCCTGGTGCGCGATCGCGTCGCGGGCACGCTGCTCGGCCAGCTGCTGCGCCTGCTTGTAGCCGTCCAGGTCGTTGGCCCGGCCCAGGACTTCGGCCTGGTAGGCGCTGCGATAGTGTAGCGCTGCGCCGGTCATGCCGATCACCAGCAGCGCTACGCCCAAGATCAGCCCCAGGATCAGCCCAAGGCGCCAGCGCGAAAGGATCGCGCCGACGCCGCTGGCGATGCCCAGCCCGCTCATTTCACCACCGCCACGCTATCCGGCGCCACGGCAGCCAGTTGGGCCAGCGTGCGGCTGCGCTTGAGCGTGCGGCGCTGGCCGTCGATGATCGGCCACGCGATCGCCGCCAGCGCGCCCAGCAAGGCCGCCGTGTCGTTGGCCACATAGCCGCGGCCGACCACGAACGCGGCGATCGGCGGCAGCGCCTGGCGCAAGGTGGTCATCACCTGTTCGCGCACCGGACTGCCGGCAACTTCGATCGGCGCCGGCACATCGCCGGTGGTTTCGATATCAGGGGTATCGGGTGCCATATAGCCTCCATGAAAAGGGCCGCCAGAGCTTGCGCACTGACGGCCCGGGCTGGACTTCGCGACCGATCAGGCGGCCGGCGAAAAATCCACGTAGAATTTCTGACCCGGCTCGAACTGGTCGTGGAGCGCCGGGTTGGCGATGTGGATCATGACCGATGCACTGGGGCTGTACTTGGCGAAGGTGTTGTCTTCGTCGTCGCCGTTCGTGTCGGAATAGGTGCTGCGGGCCACGGCGTGAAAGTTGACCACCTCGCCGATCTTGTTCTTGTCCGGGTCGAAGGTCGGCATCACCGAACTGACCACCATCTTGGCACGCATCTTGGTCTTGCAATCGGGCATTTTCGTTCTCCTTTAAGGGCCGAACTATCCGGCTCAGGCTTCGTTCGTGGAAACAGCGCCGTTGGCCGCCAGCTGGTAGGGCTGCACGGTTGCGGGCTGGACGTTGTAGGAAGGGCGGCGCGCGGCGAAGAGACGATCCCGCACGATGCGCACGATCGACACCTGGTCACCTTGGTTTCCGCCGAGCACATGGAAGGCAGTGGCATCCTCGCCGACATAGAGGCCGACGTGGCCGCCACCGGCGCGCTTGAAGGTCAGCACGTCGCCCAGCATGGGTCGGGCCACCTGCGCACCCCAGCTGGCCCAGGACAAGGCCCACAGCGGCGTGGCAGGCAGAGGCTTGCCCGCGCGCTTGGCGACGATCCCGACAAAGAGGCCGCACCACGGCACGCTGTCGGCGCCGTAGAGGCGAGCGACATCGCCGCCCATTTCCTTGGCCCACCCCATGATCGCAGGATTATTCCCGGCGCCGGCTACCTCGGCCGTGCCGTAGAGCTTGAGAGCTTCGTCGACCATGCGCGGACGCAAGGCGAGCGACATCAGCCAGCGATATGCCGGCGGCAAATTCACCATCGATTTTCTCCAGAGGGTTCGGGCTATTTGATCGCGAGCGCGATGCCGCCCTTGATGGCCACGACAATTGCGACCAGGGCGCCGGCCAGCGCACCAAGCCATTTCACGAACTTTCCGCCCGTCTTCACGGCCTCCCAGGCCTTCACGATATCGCGTGTTTCATCGACGCCGGCCTTCACCTCACCGACAGAGTCGTTCAGTGCTTCGACGGCCTTGATCAGGTCTTTGACCTGCGTTTCCAGCCCGGTCATGCGGCGGGCGATCTCCTGATTTGTGGGCTGGTTCATGGCGATGGGCCTTCATGGAAAGGCCACCAGGGCATACCCATCAGAGCGTTTCACCAACGTCCGCCAGAATTGCGCCGAACGCAGCCCCGACTGCCAAAATCTGTGCTTGGGTGAGTGCGCCCCTATAGACCGCCACCCCCGCCACTGTGGCGTTTGGAATGCCATAAGGACGGCCCACCTGCAGGCGATTGGTGGTTGATCCAACTGCGCCCGCCGTGGGCAGTGCAGTCGCATCTGCAGATACCAGGCCGCTGGCCGCGCGCCACACCATTGCTTGCACCATCGTGGCCGTGAACTGGCACACATACATCGTCCATTGCGTGGTCGGATTGGCCAGCAGCGCCACCTGGCTGTTTACCGTCGTGCTGCCGCGCACAACACCCATGGCCGTGGTGGCGCCGCCATTAAGTTGAAGCGCCAGCGATGCACCCGCCGTGGCGACATAATCGCTGACAAGTCCGCCGGCATTGCCCTTGGCAACAGCGATGCTGGTCATGCCGCCAATACCTGCCGTGGTGCCGCGATACATCGTGGTAGAAGCCGTGGCGATCGAGCCCGCTGCCAGGTTATAAGTTCCGGTCCCGCCCGTGCCGGTGCCAAGCGATGCGATCACGCCAAGCACCACGCCGCCAGCGCTGTAGATTGCATCACCGACCGCCAACGGCGTACCCGTGCCCCCGCTCGGAAACGCCGAAACAGTGAGAACACCAGCAGTAATATCGGCAGTGAAGGCCGCGCCGTTATAGGCCTGGCCACTATAACCGGGCAAATCGACCGCATTTTTCACACTCTTCATGCTGCTGGAAGCCGTGGCGACCCAACCCGCAGCCAGGTTGTATGTGCCGTTTCCGCCTGTGCCGGTGCCAAGCGATGCGATCACGCCGACTTGCACGCCGTTGCTGTTGTACACCGTCTGGCCAACGGCCAGGGCCTGCCCGCCGGCGACAAAGGATGAGACCGTAAGCACGCCACCGGCAATGACACCGGTGAAGGCAGCGCCTGACAGAGCAATCCCCACGGCACCCGCCGTGCCGTAGAGCAAGGCGTTTCCAGCAGTTGAGGACTCAAACAGGTTGGCACTCGGCGTGGAGGTCAACGATGAACCGAAAAGATGCCCGGCGTATCCCAGTCCGCCGAACGAGGGCAAAGTCTCGAATGTGCCATAGGCCCCACCCGAACCGGGGAACGCGATACCGAACATAGTCATAACAGGTGCTCCCTCAAGCCGTCAGGGTGATCTTGTCGATCGGCGCCCATCGGTACATGGGCTTGTTCAAATCAGTCGGGTCGAAAATCAGCGGATTATCGTCACGAATATTTCCGCCGTTCAAAACGGTGCGGTTCGCCGCGGTTTGCTTTGACCACGCATAGCCAAAGCTCCAGGTATCAGCCGGCGTCTCCGACGCATCCCAGACCACGCAATCGCGCCCTACCAACTTGGGGTTGCTCAAGGTCTTTTCGGTGCCAGCGGCCGAAAAGGCCCGCATCCCAAAATTGGGCATCAGCTCGATCGTCGTGGTGTCGATCACCAGCTTGCGGCCTGGAAGCACGGGATAGCGCGCGATGATCTTGTTGCCTTCGGCGCGGATCACTGGACGCAGCGGCTGCGGCTTGTAGCCCTTGAACAGCCACTGATACGCGGCCCAACCATAGTAGGCGCCCAGGTGCTTGTATCCTTGCGGCACCATATGAATATCGTTGTTGCGAAACGCCATGAAGAACGGCGCCACGACATGGCACATATAGTCGTCTTCAAGCGCCAACTGCAGTTGCGCGATGGCGATATCAGGTTGAGCCCCGGCATAGTAATTGGCCGAAGATGGCGTTTGATCGAGGAACATTGGCAAGGGCCGCGCCGTGCCCGTGGCTGTCTGCCAGTCCGCCTCCATCGATGACCGAATGCCGCGCACGGTGGTTTTCCATGTGCTCGGGTCAGTCACCGCGGCGCAATCTCCTTCGCCTTGCGTATAAAAGGCCCCGCCCGTCGCATAGCTCCATCCTGCCGCCCGGGCCGCCACGGGGCCCTTCTGCATGTTGAGCAAGGTGCGCGGATAGCGTGTGCCATTTGCCTTGGTCAGCAGGGCGGCAGTCGCCCCACCGCGCGCCGAGACCGACGCAAGGAACTTTTGGCCGCTGGTGCTCGGGTCGATACCGTCGTTGTCGCGCAGCAGCTGGGCGATCATCTGCATGGCACCAAACATCGGCGTTTCACCAACAGAACCGCTGGAATTCGCGGTGCTATCGGCCATGCTGGTCACATACCGTTCCTGCAGGTCCGCAAGGCTCGCATAGATGACGGCCGGGTCCACCGATAGATCATCGGGCCGCACACCACCCACGAACATCTTGGCGAAATTGGCGGCGCCGGTGCTGTAGAGCGTGCCCGGGTAACCTTGTGCCCGGCTTTGCCCCACACCCTCGAAATGGATGATTTCGCCAATCGCCTGGATGCTGTCCCACTTGCTGTCGCGGACAAGGTAGCTGCTAGAGACGCCGTTCGCCACAAGGCTGCTAATCTGCGCCTTCGTACTGGCGTAATCAGGATGATTGAATGCGTTGCGCGTGATGCTGGCGAAGGTCTTCCCATCCGCCCCATACAGGTAGAGCCCATCCGGGCCAGGCTTGCTGGCAAGTCGTTGCGCTGGCGCACTAATCGTTGCGAACAATGCTTGCAACGATGCAACCGCCGCCAAGATACCATCGATCACAACGTGCTTGATCGCTGTCGGCGTCAGGTCGAACCAGATCGACTTGTCACCCGAAAAGTAGAGCGTGAACCGCGCGGAACCAGCCTTGATCCCGATCCCAACAGCCACCAGCGCAGCGGTGGCACGCGCCAAGGCGAGGTTCGCCCAGTACTTGGCCCCTCGCTCGCCCGCAGCGCCGCCCGGCACATCGGTATCCGTCGCATCGTTGGCATAATGCCCTGCCAGAGTTGCTGCACTGCTCGCAACCAGCGCATTGGCCTTCGCCTCTGCGGTGTTCTCGCCCAGCAGCACCTTGGCCTGCCCGCCGCTGTCCAGTTCCACAATCGAGAGAGGCCCGTTCTGGGCGACGATTACCTGTGCCATCAGTCGCCGATCCCCGGCTGAATGGTGAAGGTGCCATAGCAGAACACCTGCTGAACGCCGCCCACAGGCGTCACCAGCAGGTCATAGTGCAGGACCAAGTTCGCGGTGGGGTCCGATCCCCAGACCAAGGCTTCGAGCGATGCCTCATCGATCTGCGGCCGGATCGTGGTGGCGCCAACCACAGCGCCCGTTTCGGGGTGCACATAGCTGGCGTCATAGCTGGCCGAAATGCCTTGCGATCCGGCTGCCGCGTTTGCCAGCTGGATGTCCGCAATCGCCGTGCCGCCCTGGGTAGCGGCAAAGCTCATGGAGAACGCTGCAGCCGACCAGTCCGTGCCGACCAGCACCAGATCTGCGTTAGCCGATGCCCCGCCCCACGGGACGCGCTTGCTCGGGTGGAAGATGTTCAGTTCGAAGGCCATGCCTATTCCCCTGTTGCAGTGGCGTTGGCCCAATCGACCGTGGAAGCGGCGTTGAGCGCAGCGAAATCGGATGCGGCGGAAACTGCAGCCTTGGCGGAGAGGCGCGCGACCTCGATCGCGGCGCTGGCGCGCGTCCATCGCGCATTGGCTGCCAGCACATCGGCGGCCAGAGCCGGCACGGTCTTACCCAGCGCCGCGGCCTCAGCCGATAGCAGGGGCGTGCTAGCCTTGGCGTTGACCGAAACCGCCTCTGCCTCGCGCACCTTGGCGAGATAGACCAGCATCTGGCCGGCCCCGGGCGTGATGAACTGCTGGCGGTGCTGCTCAGCCTCCGCATTGATCCGCTGCTGCAGCGCCGCTTTCACGATGCCCATATCGGTCGGAATGGTCTGAGTGGCCTCTCCTGGCACAACCATTGTGGCCTGATTCGGTGCGAGCACCTGGCGCGCCGCCGCGCCGACATCGGGCGAACACCCTCGCGCGAGCTCGACGCCATCGCCGGCCCGGTAAACGATCCAATATTCCATGGCTGCTACTTCTTTTCCTCGCGAACTGAAAACAGGCTGTTGGCGTTGGCCGTCACAACAGTTGCGCCGCCGTTGCGCCGGAATTTCAGCTTGTGGGTGGTTGTTCCGGCGCCGAGGCCGGAGAACAGGGCAGTGATCGAGATCACCGTTCTGAAGGTGCTTAGGGCGCCGTTCATGAAGATCGAATAGACCTGGGATGCAGATCCGGCCGAGTTGTAGAATGTGAAGTCGCCGCGAATATCGTCGTCGGATTCGATGATCACGCTCGCCTCGATGCGCATCAGCGATGACGCTTCGTCCTTGGTCACCGTCAGGGAGAAGATGTCCACATCGACGGCATCGGGTAGCGGTATCGGGTTGGAGAGCGTGGTGTAATTGGTCTTGCTGACAGCCACATTCTGGATCGCTGCCGTTGCCACCTGGTCGGTGGCAACACCGCCCCCAGCCTTGACCGTGCTCGATACGTCGGTGGCGGTTTTGTCCCCCACGGGAGTGCCGGCCGGAGCGCCATTGGTCGCATTTGCCTCGGCCGGCTTCAGGGCCTCGATCGTCTGCCCCGTGTTGAAGGTGATATCCTGCGCCTTGGTCGGCGGGCGCTTGTTCTGCCAATAGGCATTGGCAGTTGTCGGCCAGGCCGGCGGCGCGTTGCCAGAGGTTGGCGCCAGGGCGATGTAGAGCCATTCCGATCCATCGGCGAGGCTTACCCAATTCCCCTCGCGATAGGTCTCGGTCGGCGAATAGAGGCCGCGCTCGATGATAGGCGCCTCGAAGGCGATCTCGTCTGCGCTGTGCACGCGCCAGGACCGGTTCGCGCCGATCGTGGTGCGCCAGTAGGGCACGCTGACATAGGATTCCTCTGACGCCGTGACCTGCGGATAGGCCCTCCCCTGGGCATCGAAGGTAATTTCCTGGTCGCGGTCGAATGCTACCCGCGTGGCGAAAAACTCGCCCGTCAGGCTCACCCCGGCCTGGGCATTGCAGCAGCGCGCCAGCTGCTGGGCGATATCGATGAACTTGGTCTGGTCGGTCAGCACCAGGTTGATCGGGAAAGGCACCTCGGCATCCAGCGTATCGAGCGTGCTGGTCTGCAGCATATCAGGATCGATGCCAGCGATCTGGGCCAGGGCCTGGATCACCTTCCCGGTTAGCCGCGGCGTCGACCCGCCAACCACATGGCCGCGCACGTCGCCCGTGATTACGCCATAGGCAGGGGCCCCGAGGCGCACCATGCCCGCAGCCAGGCAGGTTGCCCACCGCCCGCGCGGAATGGTGGCAGCAACCAGCGCAGCATAGGTCGCATAGTCGCCCACCGATGCGCCGAAGTCTGAACCGCGCTCGTAAAGCGTGGTGACGCCTTCGATCGGGCCATAGCCAGAGAACTGATAGACCGAGTCGTCGCTGTCGATCAGCTGCGGCTCGACGTTCATGGCCCAGCCCAGCACCAGGGGCTTCACCTTGTCCTTGATGCTCACCGGGCCTTCCGCGCCCGTGGTGCCGGCATAGGTCTTCACCAGCACATTGGCCTTGAACGGCTCGCTGTCTACTTCGCAGGTCAGGGACAGATTGTTGGACTTGCGTGTGAAGCCGGTCACCTTGCCGCGGAACAGGGTGCGCCAGGGCCAGACTGTGCCGGCCGGCTCGGCATAGATCTCCACCGGCGCACCGATCCACATCGTGTCATCGGCCTGGGCATAGGTCTCCTTCAGGATGCCGACATTGACCGGCAGCGTGGCCGCCGCGGCCGAAATGGCATCGGTGAAGTCGCCGTTCCACAGTGCGATACCGATCGACGGCGGCGTGACCATGGCCGGCTCCCACACCTTCCCGCCGAGGCCTGTGATGCGGCGATCCTGGGCAGATGCCACGCGCACATCGAGCCGCTGCCCCGTCGCCAGATGCAGCGGGGATACCTTCGCCAGGACGGAGAGCATTACCAGGTTCCCGTCTTCAGCATGCCGGCATACTCGCCGGTGATCGTTCCGTTGTTGATCCCCTGCTGGATTAGCGAGCCAAGGTTCGTGTTCACGGCATCCAGCTTGTAGCCCAGGCCGTCGAGCAGCGTCTGTGCCAAGGAGCCGATGGCATTGGTCACGCTGCTGTTATCGTTCGCCACCGACGTGCTAGTGCTGGTGCCCGTGCTGGTGCTGGTCGAGAACGGGCTATCCCGGTTGGCAGATGCGTCGGCCACCGCCTTGGTGGAGTCCAGCTGCGTCTTGGTCAGCGAGGTCACTTCTGAGAGCAGCGCGAAATAGTCGCTCTGGGAGCCGCTCATCTGCTGCTCGATCTCAAGCAGCTGGCGCGCCGCTGCGGCATAGTCGTCATAGGCCGTGGTGTCGCCCGCCTTCACCCGATCGGCGAGCGGCTGATAGGTGGCCAGGGCCTCTGCCTTGCGATCGCGCAGCGAGAGCGCACTATTGCCCACGGTCAGGTCGTTGTAGAGGCTTTGCAGAGATCCAGTGATCTGGTCCATCGCCTGCTTCACCGCATTCGTGCGCTCGATGCCGTAGAGCTTTTCCAGGGCAGCGAAATCTTCGGCCGATGCGCCGGCTTCGGTGAAGGTCGCCTTCAGCTTGGTGAACTCGCTATCGAGGGTGTCGAGCGCGGCGCCCACTGGATCGGTGTAGGACTTCAGCTTCTTGAAGACGTTCTCGAAATCGACTGCCTTCTGGATCTGCGTGTCAAGGTCCTTGCCAGCCTTGAGCAGTCGCAGTGCACCGTCATGGATGCCCTTGACTGCGCCGTCCTGGATGGCGCCCAGAATGGCCGCGCGCATTGCCGCTTCAGCATCGGTGCCATCATAGAGCGCGGTGCTGCTGCGGTTCTGGAAATAGGAATTGCCCAGCGCCTTGTCGTTGCCGACGCCCGACACCTGGTAGTATTCCTTGTAGCGCCCGATCCCGACATCATACGAGCCGACTGAAGCGCCCAGGGCATCAGCGATCTTGGTGATCGAGGACTGCAGCGTGCTGCCGAAGCTGTCGAGCGATCCGGTGATCCCATTATCGTTGGCGCTGACCGTCACCGAATCCTGCGTGACTGCGCCACCGCCGCGCGGGCGCTTGCCGAATAGCTTGCCAAGAATGCCACCAACAACCGAACCAGCGGCGCCCAGCCAAGGGATGCCGACCAGATCGCCAACGGCGCCACCAAGCGCACCGCCGGCTACCGACCCGTTCTTGTCCAGGCCGATGCCCAGCATGCCGCTTAGGTCAGCAATGCTTGCCCCCGTCTGCGCGCCCTTGAATGCCGCGCCGAGAGATTTCGATAGGTCATCTGGCAAACCCTTGATGTCTTTCAGGCCGCCGAGAACGGCACCGAACGTGGTGCCGGTCGAGATATAGCCCTCGAATGCACCGGCAAGCGGGCCGGCCAGGCTTTTCGACAAGCCGGGGCCAAGACCGGATTTTTCCAAAGCAGCTGTCAGCGCATCGCGCATCTTGTTCTTCTGCTCTTCGAAATACCGATCAGGCGTCAGGTCGTTGACCGTCTTGCCCACCTTCGGGGGAAGGTTCGCGGTCACGACAATCTGCGGATTTTCGTTGGCCGCGGCCGGCGTCGATTTCGGGGCAGCCAGCATCGAGGGGATGCTCATGTTGCCCAGAGCCCACGACGAACCAGCACTGCCCGCGCCGGTGCCGACGCTCCCGCCCTGAGCGATTTTGTTGGCGGCAGCGATGAGCGTATCAGCAAACGTGCCCGCCGCAGCGCCAGCCCGCTCAGTTTCCGTTGCCATCAGGTCAACGCTCGACCCGATGCCGGTCTTGTCCTTCACCCACTTGTCCATGTCGCGAAACACGTCGCCGAACAGGTTCTCGGCCATAACCCGGCCGCGCAGTTGCTGGCCGATGTTCTTCAGGTCGGAAAGCTTTCCATAGCCCCCCAGGATGCCCTCGACTGTGCTGCGGATAGACCGCGTGGTGTCGAGGTAGATCTGCTGCATTTCCTGGGCTCGCTGGAGAGCTTCGACCTGCTTTTGCTCAGCCTGAGCCATGCGCAGCACTTCGGCGCGTCGCTCAGCGGTAAGCGGGCCAAGTTTCTCTTCCAGCCGCCAGATGTCCTGAAGTGCATTAGCTTCGGCATCACGTCCCTGCAAAAGCAACTGCTGCTGCTGGATGCGGCGATCGCTATCCCGCTGCAATTCCCTGTAGGGGCGCACCAAGGCATCATCGATAGCCGCCTTCGCCGCGCTGGCCTGGGCAATCATTTTCTCGAAACCGGGAGGATGCCGCTTCTCCAGTTCGGCAATGATGTCGTCTAGTTGCCGGGTAGCCTGGGCGGCGGCGTCGACCAGGCGCGGCTGCTCATTGAACCGTTCATTGACGCGCGCGATCGACTCAGCGGCAGTCTTGCCAAACTTGGCAAGCTGATCTTCCTCTCGCTGAACCTTGTCGGCGCCGCTGGTGCTCCACTCGATGTGGAAGTGGCCACGCTCCTTGAAGATTTTGGTGAGGTGAACACCGGCATCCTCATAGGCCTTCTTGATCGAAGCCGGGGTGACACCGTCTGCGATCTGGATATCGAGGGCATTGCCGCGCTCATGCGCGCTAGTACCCGGCACCGCTACGGGATTATCGGCAGGCTTCCCCTGTGCAACCCACTGATCATAGAGCCGCTTCTGATCGGCGTAGGACCGGTTGCCGCTATTGACCTGGAAGCCAGCTGCCTGCGCGATCGACTTGGCAGCAGCCATGTCGATCTCCCGACCGTATTCCTGGACCGACTTCTTGGCGTCCTGCGCGGCTTTGATCGCGGCATTCTTGATTTTCGTGAGGCGAAGAAACTCGGCTTCATAACCCTTCTGGTCGATGAAGATGCCAGAGCTTTGGGCGCTGACCGGGTCATCCTTCGATTTCTGCAGGCGATCATTCAGACGCCCAACCGCCTCGTTGTATGTGTCAGTCGCACGTGTCGCGGCATCCAGGCTGTCATTGACGGCCCTCTGGCTCACCGAAATTTGCGCATTTATTTGGGCCATGCGGGCGCTGGCCAGTGCTTTCTGCTGATCGGCAATGATGGCTGGCAAGTGGTCCGCCCGCCACGCATCGTTCAGACCTTCGCCAGAGAGCGAATAGGCCATGCCGCCTTCGGACAAGCGCTTTTTGGCCGCTGCCAGTTGATCCTGGCTACTCTTCAGTTCCGCTTCGAGATCTGTAACGGACTTGTCGGCAATATCTGCCTTCGCCCGAAGGAAATCGCCTTGAACGGCAATAGCCCCCCGCATTTCTTGAGCAAGCTGCGCCATTGCGTTGGCAGCGCTCGATGCGCTCAACTCCAGAACGTTGAGCCCCTTCGAGAAATCGTAAGCCTTGCCCTTGGCATCCTCCTCAGCATCGCCAACGCCCAGCAGTTCCGTGGCTAACGGGCCCAGCACGGCTACCGCCGCGAAGATCACGGCGCCCCATCCGCCGGCAAGGAATGTTGCGAACTTGCCGATCCGGTCATAGGTCTTGTTGACGTTGCCCTCCAGACCAGACAGCGCATAGGCCATCTGTGGAACCTGCTGCACAAAGACTGTTGTGGCAGATGTGCCCATCTGGGTCTGAATGACCACGTCCTGCATCTGCTGGCCGAGTTGGATAAAGGCAAAACGCTGTGCCCGAATGCCGTTGATCACATTCTGCGTTTCGGTGCTGCCACGCTTCTTGACCGCCACGTTCTCGTTCTCGGCCTGCGTGAGGCCGCGCCAAGCATCCTGGAGCCCGGCGGTCGCGAGCTTCTGCGCCTGGGCATATTCCTGCGCCGAGATGGCATTGGCGGCCAGCAGTTCATCAGCACGGGCCAGTTCGGCATCGTAGCGCTGCTGCGCGGCCAGTGCCGGATCGAGGCGCTGGCGAAGATCATTTGCCTGCGCGGCGTAACGACGCATGGCATCTGCCGCTTCCTTCGTCGCTGCTTCCTCTGCCGCCTTGGCAGTTGCTACACGGGCCGCTTCCTCTTCGGCCGCACGGGCTGCCTGCTGGGCCGCATCGGCCAGCGACGCAGACACCTCGCGACCCTTTGCCGAGACGCGCCCCAGCACCTGCTCAAGCGTGGTGGCGGACACTGCGGCGCGATCGAGCGAGGCAGAGCCGGCCAGCATGCGGTCCAACCCGCTGCGGGTGTCGGCCCTGGAGGCATAGGACTGATCTTCGAATACCGACGCCGACGAACGCGCGCTTTTGGCTGGGCCGATCAGGCCTGGCGCGAATACCTGGTTGATGCCCTGCTGATAGGCATGGGCATAATTGGTGGCCTTGGCCTGCTCTTCGAATGTTGCCCGATATGACGCAGCCAACTGCTGGTTCTTGCCGATCGTGCGATCGATCTCAGCCTGGAGCCGGGAATAGGTGGTGACCTGCTCGCGCGCCGCGCCGGCATTGCGCTCTGCCTCGATCGTCTGTGCGCGCAGTGCCTGGAGATAGGCTTGCGTGGCCTGCGAGGTATCGCCCGTGGCGCCGGCAAGCCTCGTCGCCGCATCGCGCGTGAAGGCCAGGCGTGACGCTGCAAACTCGGCATCGTTCGCGGCCTGACGCAGCGTCGACGTGTCGAGATCGATGCGAAATTCTCCGCTGCGAAAGCCCGAGAGGCTGCGCTTGACGATGTTGCCGATCTCATCGAACGACTGCTTGAACTGGCGCTGCGCATCAGTGTTGATCGACGCCATTTCAGCAAGGAACGTGTCCTTGGCGCTATTGTCGCGCTGGTATTCCAGCTTGAGAAAGGCCGGGAACACGGGACCATCAGCCATTCGTCAGATCCTTCCGGTGGCATCGTTGAAGTGGAGCGGCAGCGCCGATGCTTCGGCGCGCGCAATGGCGTTGACATCCACCCGCGCGGCGCGGGCCGTGCGAGGGATGCCGACAAAGGCAATGAGCAGCTGCTTTTCAGCCTGGCCTGCTCGGGGCATGCCGCGCTTGGTCAGCGACTTCGCCGACCGCTTCCGGCCCGAGAGGTCGACGCCGACGTTCTTGACCGCCAGCAGCGGATATCCGTTGATGCCCTTGATGAAGACCAGAGGCCCGATGCGCTGATCCAGCCCGTTCTGCGCCCACAGTGCCGGCGTCAGGCGAAAGCGCTTTGACACGCGCGGGATATTGTCGGTCGGTATCCAGAGCCAGCGCGATCGCACCGGGGTGATCTCGGCTCCCTGGGTATAGGCCTCGATCGCGCCCCTGGTGCGGTCGGAACCGCTACGGATAAACACCACGCCAGAAGCGCTGAAGCCGCCATTGGCATAGCGGTGGACGCCGCGGCCCTGGCGCAGATCGGAATCCGCGCCAAGCCCATTGCCGAGCCGGCCCAGGCCGGCGCTTGCCATCTGGCTGCGTACCTGGCCCAGCATCGATCGTGCGCCGCGATCAGTGGCGATCAAGGCCGCCCGCTCCATGCGCTGTTCGGCGAAACGCCGCCAGGCAGCAAATGGCCCGTCATAATCACCGGCGTGAAGGCGCGCGCTAATCCTCACGGCGCTTCAGTTCCGCCAGGGCCGACGATATGACCGCGAACGCATCGAGCAGCAGCAATGGCTGATCGAGCGGCGCGCGCCCGTCGGGATATCGCATGCCGGCCATGCCCATGTCGCACTGGCGGTGGAGCCGAAGCAGCGCCCAATGATCATCGGTCAGGCGCCTGCGGGGGTTTTGCTGGAACGCGCCGAGGCCCGGGATTTCCCAGCCTTGGCCGAGGCTTTCCTCGGCTTCGAAGCTGGTGGGGTCATCCCTGACGGCGACGGCGATGCGGAGTTTTTTTCCTCTTCCTCATCAAGCGACATCTGCTTGGCACAGGCGTTGAACAGTTCCAGCCAAGCCAACTTGCCCAGCACGTCATTGCGCTCGGCAAATTTGGTCATGCTGGTGGCCATGGCATCGACGCAATCGATGGTGAGATACCCGCGGTCGGTATCCCTGGCTGTGGGAAGCCCGCTCCATTCCTGCACGATGACAGCCACCGTGGCCGCCATGAAGATTTCGTTGTGATCGATGTTGTCGGCCTTCATGCGGCCGATCGGCTTCCAGGACTGCTCGACATCGCGCAGCAGGTTCAGAACAGCCTGCTCAGTGGCTTCATCATAGGACCATTTGAGGTCGGGATCGTCCTTCTTCTGAAGACGGTATTCGTCCAGCGCATCCCAATACGCGAGCAGGGGCGCCCTGTGGGTCACGAACTTTTCCTCGCCCCACAGATGGGTGCGCAGCGCGTCAAGAATTTCCTGCCGCAATTCGCCTTCGGAATGGAAGGCCACGCCTTCTTCAGCCATCAGGCGGCGGCGAAACCGCTTTTCCCGCGTGGTTGGGGTTCGGAGCGTGAAGACGGGGGCGCCGCTGATGCCAGCAAGCGACTGTGGCGTGAAGGCCAGCGTTTCACTGGCCTCCAGGGGGATGTCCTGGGGCACGTCAGGATGTCCTTTCAGGTGGTGGGGGATCAGTAGGGGAAGTTGATGCAGACCCCGCGCGAAAGCGCATCGATCAGCAGGTCACCATTTTCCATGATGATGTTCCCGCCGAGGTCGGGGTTCTGGTAATCGAGGCGGCCATCGGGCACGACGATCTGCACCATCTGCCCAGGCGCATTACCCCACTGCGCAAAGAACGGCTGATAGGCCTGGGCATCGGCCAGAGCGAGGGTGTCGATGGTGGAAGGCCGGTACTTCTGGCGCACCATTTGCACCTTGGCCACGCCACCCACCAGTTCGGCAGCATCGACGCCGTCGACCTTGTTCGGGTTCGGCGGGTTCTCGGTCTGAATGCCGAGATCGACGGTGAACGACTTCAGACCGACGCGCACACCCGCCAACCAGCCATCGCCGTCCTTGTAGAGGGGGATGGTGCCAGCGGGCGGCACGGCCGGCGTGGCCTGTTCCGAGTTTGCGCTGATGGTGGCATCGAACGTGACGTTCACTTCCGGATAGGCCGCCTGGTCCTTGGTCGAGGTCGGAACTGGCGAGGTCATCTGCGTGACGCGGCAGTTCACCAGATCGAAGCGGTGGCCGTCCAACCAGACCTGCTGGGAAAGCAGGATCGGATCAACAGACGAAACGTCACGCATGTAGCCGATCTGGGCCGGGATCTGGTAATTGCCGGCCACCCCGCTGCCGAACGTTTCCACGAAGGCAACCACCTTCGTCGAGGAATAGGAGCGGATGGCGCTCATGCGCTCCTTATAGTTGGTGCCCATGCCGGCCAGCGAGATGGCCATGCCCTTGTAGAGATCGGCAGTCGCCGCCGCGCCAGCGCCGAGCGTGGCACCGGTGGTAGTGCCGGCGCTGACCGCTTCGGGGGCAACGGGGATAGCAGCGGACGTGCGCACTTCGGTGAACTTGGCAGCCTGGAGAATACGACCAAGCAGGAATGCGTTCGCGGCCGGGATGGCCACACCGCCGGGCGGGCGCAGCTTAATGGTGTAGGAGAGCGTCACCTTCTTGCCTGCCACGCTGTCAGCGTTCTTGAAGGGCGAGCCGGTGTATTCGTCGTTGGCGATCGTCACGCCGGCGATATCGAGCTTCAGGTTCGACACCGGCATCAGGTCGGCCGGCGTGGTCGGCGCGGTGAACGCATCCACCACCGACTGGATGGCAACGGCAACCGCCGTGTTGTTGGACTTCAATGCCATGGGACTGGCCTTTCTTCAGTCGAGGTTACTGCGCCGAGCCCGCCGGGCTGGCGTCGGCAGCGGGCTGCTCAACAGCCTGGCTGGCGGTCGGAGCAGGATCAGATTCGGGATCGGCCTGTGCCGGGGCCTCCACGCGCGTGGTGGCGGCAGCCAGGGCTGCATCGAGATCCTTGTTCTTGCGTGCAGCGTCGGAGAGCGCGTTCATATCCACGCTGCCCGTGCCGAGCGGCGGGCAAACACTGTCAGCCATATGGCTATCCTTTCGTCGGGGTCAGAAGTGAGCGCCGCCGGGCCCAACGATCGTGAAATGATCGTCCCGGGGCGTGAAAAACTGGACCATCAGCTGGATCGACGCAGATCCGACATCGCGGCCCATGGCAGCAGCCGGCGCCACATCGACTTCCTGAATGTCCTGCAGCATGCCGCCGATGGTGCGATCTGCGCCAATCGCGCCAACCACATGGGCCAGAGCAGCTTGGTTGGCACGATTGATGGTACCTACGGCCTGCACCTGGGTGGTGGACTCCACATCGATCATTGCGGTGTGGAGAGTCATCCAGTTCTCGTCTGCCACCTCGAAACGATAGGCGGCGGTAGCGACCGTCAACGTATTGTTGGTCCCCTCTTCCAGCGCGACATCGCTGCTCTGGTTGGTCAGAACCGTGAACGCGGACAAAGCGGGCCAAGCGCGCAGGACGGCGGCAATAGCGTCCTCGACCTTGGAGATTGCAGGATCAGCCAACGACCTTCTCCACATTGAAGACCCAATGATGGCCGTCGTCGCTGCGCTCGATATCGATCGGCTTGAAGACGATGCCGGGCAGCAGGTTGATGGTCAGCCGAGCCTGGCCGGTGGGGCGGATCGGACAGGTGGCGATCGGCAGTTCGATGCGGATATCTTGGGCAATGACCTTGCCAGTCTGCATGTCCTGCTGCTGGTCGCCGAAATCGACATAGCCGCGCATCGGCGTAGCGATGCCGCCGGCGGGGGTGTAGGACAGGCCATCGCCAAGAATGTCGGCGCTGGTGATTGCCAGGTCATCCAGCATGTCTTCGAGACGAGGGCCTGTCCAAGTCATGCCGCCGGCGCCTGATCGTCGTCGGCGGGGGGCACAGCCTTGGCCTTGCGGCTCTGGCGCTTGGCCGCCGGCGCCTGATCGTCGTCGGCAAGATCTGCCTCGCTCAGGTCATCGGCAACCCAGCCGCGCTCGACCAGCAGTTCGATCTGGTCTTCCGGCAGGGCCGGATTGCGCGTCTCGAACTTGCTGTTGTCGGGGTCGAAGTGAACCTGGCCGTGGCTAGGCACGAAGTGGGTGCGGGCGCTGAGCGCCCGGACCCGGCGGAACCCGTCAGGGACAGGCCGCGCCATGTTACTTGTTACCCTGGATCAGCGCTTCGGGGCGCGTGCAGATCGGGAGGCGGTGGGACTCGATTTCGACATCGGCCCATTCCTCGCGATCCTTGTCGACCACGATGCGGCTGTACCATTCCTGGCCCAGCGTGTTGACGAAGCCGAACGTCGGCGCCGGGGCAAACGCTTCCTGGAACAGGTTGCGCACGCCGACCGGAATGAACTTCGCCTTGTCCACGCCGACCGCGACCTTCGAATTGTCGTCGGTGCCGCGATAGTTGATCCAGGTGACGCCCCAGGCTTCCACCGATTCGAACGCGGTGTCTTCCAGCAGCTTCGAAGCCCGCTCGGTATTCTTGAAGGTGTCGCGATATTCGCCGTTCTCCTGGAGATCGTCGAAAAAGTCGTCACCGCAGAGCGCAATGATGCGCATTCCTGCCGGCGCGACGCCGCCCAGCGCGCGGAGGATGGGGCGCTTGACGTTGTTGGCCACGAACTTCTTGCAGCCGGTGCGAGCCGACCAGTTGAAGTCGATTTCGCCCGGCTTCACGAAGCCGAACGTGTCATAGTAATCGTAGATGACCGTATCGTCGGCATCGCGCAGAACGCCATCGATGCAGGACAGGTAGAGGCGTTCCTTGGTGGCCGACAGATCATCGATGCAGTCCTGCTGCCGCTCGGCCACGTCCTTCTGCAGGGTCTTCAGTTCGGTTTCCGAACCGAAGGCCCGGATACCCTGGAGCGATTCCGCCGTGATCGTGCTGGCTTCCTCGATCCGGCGCACACGCAGGTCGCGGATGTCGGCCTTGTTGTTGGCGCGGCGGGTGCGCGGCGCGCCCGGCTCGCTGGTCTGGATGATGTTGAGCGTGTTGCCCTTGACCTCGACGGCCACGGTGCGGGTGCGCACCGGCTTGGGGGTGAAAAGGCCCAGTGTGCCGAGCAAGCCGGGAATGGTCTGGCTGCGGCGCACCGCTTCGGTCAGCGAGATCGCCGAGAAGGCGTCCTGCTTGAAAACGTCCATGGTAAGCATGGGGAATCGGTCCTTTCAGAGGGATCGACGCAAAAAGGGCGCCGGAGACGTGCCCCGGCGCCCTTGAGCGCGCGATTGGTTCAGAAGATCAGCGCAGGATGATGCCGCGGCGCTTCAGGTCGGCGGTGCCCTTCGCCTTCTGGGTGGCGGTGATACCCGTCTTCCAGACCACGATGTCGGCGTTGTGTTCGCAGTTGCGCTTGTAGGCCACGCCGCGCGTGTCAGCCGAAGTGGCATTGATGGCGCCGTAGAGAATGCCGGTGGCGATCTGCGAACCATCGGCGCCGGCCGGGTTGTATTCGACCTCCTTCTCGACGATGGCCGAGACGGTAATGTCGAAGCCGTCGCCCACCACAAAGTCGGTGGCACCATCGGCCAGGGCGCCCTTGATCTGCTCTGCCACGGTGGCGGCACCGGCGGCCATCACGATGTCGCTCAGCACGACGCCATCGGGATCTTCCAGCCGGAACGTGCCATTGTTGGCAGCGGCGGCGATGCAGCGCAGGGTATAGACGCCCAGCTTGGCGCCCAGCAGCAGCGGCGTGGTGGCATCGAGCGTGAAGGTGCCGTTGCCGGTGTTGCCGCCAGCCTTGGCAGCGGATGCGACGGTACCGCCCAAGAGAGTTGCGAGCACAGCACAGGACTTGAGGTTCTGGCCCGACTTCACGACGATCGCCTCGCGGCTCTGTTCGCCGGGGGCTTCGCTGATCAGCGATTCGGTCGGGTAAATGCCTTCGGTCAGAGTGGTCATGGAAAGGTCCTTCCTTCGGACTTGGGCTTACCGGCCGCGACGTTCGCGGATTTCAGCGTGAATGTGGTCCCAGCCGTGATTGGCTTCGGCCTTGGGCTTGCCGCCGCTGGCATGGCTGGTGTCGGGATTTCCGAACGACTTCATGGCGGCGAGCATCGCCGCGCCGGCCTGGGCATCGGCATCGCTGCCGGCGGCACCCGGCGCGGCGGCGGCAAGCATGCCCACAATGTCGTCGGCGCTCAGCTTGTCGTTGGCCAGCATCTTGGAGGCCAGGGCTTCGCGGCCCTGATAATGCTCGCTCGACATCACGGCGCTGTAGCGGGCGCGCTCTTCGGCGCGGGCCTGAGCGACGGGATCGCTGGCGGCAGCAGAGGCGTTGGAGTCCGGCGTGCACTTCTGGCACTTGCCATCCTTCATCGGCTCCGAACACTTCGAGCACTTGTCGTCCTCGCCCGGCTCGTTCGGATCATTGCCGTCGGGCTCTGGATCGCCGGCATTGGCACCGGGGGGCGGTGCGGGCGGCGGGGCGGCGCCAAGCTGGGCGAGAAGGCCAGCCTTCTGCTCTTCGCTCAGGCTTGCCAGGATGTCGGTAGCCGCCATCTCGCCCAGCGCGACCACGGTGCCACTCGCAGAGCGTGCGAGCGCCTGCCGCAGCCCGTTCGAGGCTTTGGACATTGTCTTCTCCTTGTAGAGTGATCAGCGGGCGAGTTTCGCGACCGCGTCGAAAATGGCCTCGGAGGAATCGACCGCATCGACGAGGCCAAGGCCGAGTGCGTCGTGACCGGTAAACCAATCACCTTGAAGGCTAATCACGGCCTTTTCGGAGATGGGGCGCCCCTCTGCTACGAGAGCGGCAAACATGTGCCAGGTCTCATCGACCCAGGCTTGAAGCTTATCGACAGTTTCCTTGTCGGCATGCTCATAAGGTCCGCCGCGCGCCTTGCGTTCACCGGCACGGATCATGGTCGCCTCGATGCCGCCCTTTTGAAGGCCCTTGGTCATATCGACCAGCATGGTCCAAACGCCGATCGAGCCGGTGATACCAGTCTCGGTTGTCATGACCGCATCACAGCATGACGCAATGGCATAGGCAGCGGAGCACGCCATCTCGTTGACGAATGCGATGATGGGCTTGCCGCCATTCTTGGCGCCCATGGTCCGCAGTTTGCGGCAGAAATCGAAGCATCCAGCCACTTCGCCGCCGCCGCTATCGATTTCGGCCAGAACGGCGCCGACTTCTTCATTGGCTTGAGCATCGGCCACGATGCGCTCAATTTGATCGTAGCCTATCATTCCCGAATAGGGCTCGACCCCACCAAGCTTGTGCACGGTTGTTCCAGAGATCGAAACCGTGGCCACGCGCTGTCGCAACTCATACATATCCCGCGCGGTCTTCGGCTTGGAATACCAGTCGCTGTCATCCATCGCCATCTGGCGCATCTGCGCAGCGCCCAGCGAACGGCCATCGATCGTATCCAGCTTGGCAATGCCCAGCCGGTCGACCAGCGCGGCGCAGAGCATTTCGGCCTTTTCAGGCCGCAGCATCAGGGGAGCATTGAACAGCCGGCCGGCAACGTGGGCGAATTTGCTCATGCTTCTGCTCCTGCCGGCGCATCCGCCGGTTGCTGGTCGGCGCTGGCACCATCAGCGGCCTTGCCGCCCTTGAGCGGGGTATAGGCGTCGAGGCCAAGGCGCTCGCGCAGCCGCTTGTCGCGCGCCTGGCCCAGCAGCACCTGGCGATGGTCCACACCATTGTCGTCGCCGATCATGCCCAGGTTCGTGGTGCCCGCGTTCAGTTCGAACTCGTTGGACTGCGATTCCTTGAGCGGATCGATGGTGCCACGGCCTGGGCCCTTCCATGCGCACATGGTCAGTTCGTCGCGCCAGCGAAAGAACGCCAGCGGACCACCGGGCACCTTCACCCGGCCAATCGCAACCGCTTCCTGGAGCCATGCGGCATAACAGGGCGTGCAGAACCGTGTCACGAACTCGTAGCGATCATGCAGCAGACCGCGCCAGATCTCATTGAGCATGGCACGCGCTGACGAATAGTTGATGTCGCTCCAGTCCTGGAACACCTGCGCATAGGACAGGCCGAAATTGGCGGCCAAGCTGCGCAGACCAGTCTTCTGGAACTCGGGGTAGTTAGCGCTCGGCCGTTCCGCGCGCGCAAAAGTCAGTTTTTCGCCGGGCAGGCCTTGAATGATGCGAACACCATCGACCTTCACCGAATTTTCCATCCGGTAGTTCAACTGCTTGTCGAACGACCAGGCATCATCACTGCCCTCGGCGCCGGTCGGCGCCTGCATCGCGCCCTGCACATCGCCAGTCGGGAACGGGCTTTCCATGAACCCGGCCATGACGGCATTGAGCAGCGCCGCTTCGACCTCGGCATCGTCATACCGATCGAACATCTTCATGCGCTTGATGCCGGCGACAAACCGGCTGATGCCCCGACGCTGGCCACCGATGTTGCGCTTGAAAGCGTGCACTGCGATCGGGCGCCCGGTCTGGTCATAGCGGGGGACGCGCTCCCACCGCATCGTCTCGCCATCGGTGCGGCCCCACTCGGCCGGGTGGGCGCAGCGGATGTGATACGCCACCGGGTAGCCATCGGGGTGGATTTCGACACCGCCGATCACGCGGTTGCCGTTTTCCAGCGTCATGTTGTCGGCGACACCATCCGGGTTTGAAAGCCGATCTGGATCAATCACCTCCACACAGGTCTGGTAATTGGCGCCGCGGTCCAGCAGCTTGATCACCGCCACTGCATCGCCATCGGTCCACCAGTGGCGATAGGCCGTCTCGACAACACCTCCGAACGTCGTGGTCATTTCGACATCAGCGGTGAACCGATGATTCTGCGCCCAGACCCGGAATTGCTCTTCGGTGTTGGTGGCCCAGTCATCAGCCCATTCCGGGCTCCGGCCCATGACCTCGAACGCAGGCTGCGCTTCCAGCCGGATCTCCGGGCCAACGACAGTTTCGGCACGACGATCGATTGCGCCGGAAATGACCGGGTGGTTGCGCGCCATGTCGCGCGCCCGGTCCTGCACCTTGTCCCGGTTATCGAGAATGTCGGTGTTGACCCAGGAATGCGGCGGATGCCACGACGCCATTTCTCGGCTGCTGAAGCGGCCCGCGTCATAGGCGCCCCACCGCCCGGTGCCGCCGGTGGCAATGGCCATGGATTGCTTGCTGGCGCCAAACTTGCGCTGATAGTCCTGCGGCTGCATCAGAAATACGTCCCGATTGCGCGCCGGCGCGGCGTGCCAGCCTCGACAGCCTTGGCCTGTTCCAGATCCTGCTCCCGGCGCTGAATATAGGCATCCAGTTCGGGGAGCGTCATCTTGGCGAAGCGCATCAGGCGCATGCCACGCCCAGCCTGCTCAACCATCTGGCCTTTCGCCAAGGCGGCACGCGCGGCATACAGGTCGGTCAGTTCCGCCTGAATTTCCGCGGATGACTGCGCCATCATTCGTCTCCTTCAAGTGCCTTGTGCTTGGCGAAAATGCCTTTCGGCTTCGGCTTGTCCGTCCCCGTGTCCTGTGCCGCCGCTTTCACCTCGACCGCTTGATCACCTCCTTCCGAATAGAGGGGAACCGGGCGGGCCCATGGGGGGAACTTCGCCGGATCATCCCAGCGAATGTCTTTGCGATCCGGCTGCAACATCAGGCGGCCGGCCTCGGCATATCCGTAAAGATCGAGCGTTTCGTTGGGGCCATTGCGAACCCAACTCCCGTCGATCAGCACCTCGTTGAACAGTTCCTGGTAGGCGCCATCCGGTGTGTTCAGCGCGAAGTAGCACTGGCCGGGGCTGCCATCCTCGATCGCAAGATCGGTGAGCGTGTCCTCTTTCAGCTTGTGCACGCCCAGCGAGTGAAGCGTGATCACGGGCAGCACCAGTTTCCCGATGCTGTCCTTCGAAATCTTGGTCGGCGTCGCCGGCAGCGGATCCGCCTTGGCGTTGGTCGAGCCCTTGATGCACCGGACCTTGCGCCAGACGCCCCAGCGCTTGCCGTCCATGCGCCGGGCGAACTCGTATGCCTTCCAGGTGTGCTTGCCGCTCGATGCGTCGATGGTGACCACCGCCGGCCGCAGCGCCAGGCCAGGATCGGACTGGAGCGGATAAAGCCGGTCGATCTCTTCGGCCAGCACCTGCCAGTCCTCTTGCGAGTGCGCCGGCGCGATGTCGCGCAGCACCGGGCCATCCCAGCGCTGCCGGATTGTGCGGCGATCGATCAGCCATGACCGCCGCTCCAGATCCCAGCCGCGCGCCAGGATGTCGAACTTGTTGTCGCCCACGTCGATGGACACGGTGATGAACCGCACACCATCGGGCACTTCACCCATGCGATAGGCCACCGGCTCGCCATCATCACTGTGCCGGGCCAGATCCTTGGTCCGCATCCGCAGGTTCTGGGCGTCGAGCCCTTCGGCTTCCCCAGCCCCCTCGAACACCTCGCCAAAGGTGCGCACCATGACCTGCTTCAGCTTGTCGGTCTTGCCGGTGCGTTCCTTGTGCTCGATCGCGCCTTCCAGTTCCTTGGCCAGTTCGCCCAGCCCGACCTGCTTCGACATCAGGACGTGGATCCAGAAGCCCCAGGTCTTACTCTTGTTCGGCTCACCCACGATGCCGGCGCGAATGTCGAGCGTCTGCCCCTTGTGCATGTAGCGCCCCTCATCGACCATCTTCGCGCGCTGGGCCTCATCGATGCCGGCGCCGCAGTGCGGGCAGGCCATGCAGGCCGTGGCCTCGGCCAGCGCCAGCCGCTCATCCAGCGGCGTGCCCTCGGGCGCCTTGGTGTAGCTGAGCCGGAACCGCCGCACCTCCGGCCAATACTTGGTCGGATAGGGCGAGGCGTGATCGCCGCATTCCGGGCACCGCATCACGAAGATGCCTTGCGTCGAAAGCGTCCAGGCCTGGGCCACGCCACCGGTCCACCCGATGTCGGGGTGCGCACAGGCGTAGATCAGCCGGTCATTACCCAGCATGCGCTGGCGCTGCCGGCCTTGCTCCAGGAAGTTGGAGCGGAAGTCCTTGTGGTAGCTGTCTGGCTCATCGAAGACGATGTATGCCGCCTGGCGGTTCGTCGTCGTCGCCTTGCCCATGACCATCAGTTCGAGCGTGGCCCCGGCGACCCGCTTCATGGTCTTCTTGTTGTCGCTGGCCGAGGTGCCCAGCCGGCTAGAAACCCCGGTATGATCCTCGAACAGCGGCGTCAGCACGCGATCGGCGTAGGACCGGACTTCGCCCGGCCCGGCCAGATACCACATGATGTCGCCCGCCGGCCCGTTCTCCAGCCGCTTCAGCGCATGGTTCTCGGCCACCACCGTGCCGCCGCAGCGCCCCGGCTTAGGTACGATGATCTCCTGCACCTCTGGTTCGTCATGGGCATCCATGATCGGCACCAGGTAGGGCGTCAGATCCTTGGACCAGTTCGTCTTGGTGCCGTCAGGCTTGCGAATGACCCGGCGCGTTTCCGAATATTCGAGCGTGGTCAGGCTGTCGCGCGGCAGCAGGCTATCGAGCTTGCGTGCAGCCAGCGCGGCGGGCGCCTGGCAAAAGCCATCGGCAGCCAGCAATCGTGCCTGCTCAGATAGCTCCTGCCTGGATAGAACCCGCACAGTGTTCTCCGATGAAGCGCTTGGCCTCACCATGAACTTCAGTGGCAACCGCGCGCAGGTGTTTGTCGATTTCCGCCCGGATCTGGGGCGGTAGTTTCCCGTTCGGGTCCATGCGGGTGCGCACCCCCATGATCCCCTCCACCACGCGCTGGTTATAGCGCTCGATGAAGTCGAGCATTTGCTCGGTCGGCGTGTAGCGGCCCTGCTTTTCCTGCGCGGCCACCACGGCCAGCGTCAGGTTCACCAGGTCCTTCGTCTCGGCCAGGCTGGGCGCGGATTCATCGGGCGATAGGCTGACACCAATCGCCTTGCTGATTTCCCGGCTCTTCTTGGCCTGGCCGTCCCGCTGCTTGGACAGCGACTTGAGTATGATGGCCACGGTGCGAGCCGGCTTGAACTGCCACTCGATGCCGTTGCCACCACGCACCACGGCGCCGGATGCTTCCAGTTCCGCAATGTCGTTGCACCAATCCCGCAACGTCGGCCAGCTCACCCCCAGCACCTCGCACATCGGCTTGGATGCCAGGACTTCGCCTCGCTTGAATTTTTTTGCGCGCTGCTCGGCTGTGATCAGTTTTCCGATCCGAGCATTGATGCTTGTGCCAGGCCGGGCCATCAGAAAACCCCTGATTTCTGGCGGTTTGCACCAACGAAAAAGCCCCGCACGGGGCGGGGCTCTGTTCGCTGGGCATAACTGTTCCGGGGGCACAGATGAATCGTTTTTCTCCCCGTGTCAAATTCCTTCATCATCATCTTCGTCCATGATCTCGATCGAATTGCTCTCGATGTGGGCAACCAGATCCTGGCAGGCGGCGAGGAAGCGCTGGAACTCCTGACCATTGCGGCAGCGGATGAAGCGCCGCGCGCGCGCCAGAGGCATGTCGTGCAGCACGATCGCCTGAAACATCTTCACCAGCACCGGCGCGATCGCTGCCGTGGCCTGGCGGAACCCATCCCTGGCTTCGGCCTCACGCTGCTGCAATGCCATCGGGGCTTGGCCTATGCCGCCGCTGCCGCCGGTATTTCCGGTCAAGCTGATGTGGCTGGACTTGAACCGGCCAATCAGCCCGGCCTGCTCCCATGCCTCGCGATACCAGATGCAGGCGCGCAGCTGGTCATCGTTGATCTTGCCCTTGCTCCAAAGCCGCAGGACCATCGGCACACTGACGCGGCGATAGGCCTTCACCGTGCGCACGGTCCCTTGCTCCAGCCGCGGCGTGAAAGTGCGAAAATCGCCCTGCTCCTTCCATTCCGGCGTAGGCTCAATCACGGCATCGGCAATGTTTACCGTCACACCCTCGGATACCTGCAACGCGGCGGCCTTACGATCACGCTCGCTGACGCGATCGGCCCGGTCACGCTCGATCAGCGCCGCGACGCGCTCACGCTCAGCCGCCACTGCCGCGGGTTCATCCACGCCAACCAACCCGGCCTCAACAAACGGCTTGCCGATCTCATCGCAGACGCGCTGCACAGCCACGCGCTCGAAATGATCAATGAAAGCTGCTTCTCGCTGTTCTTCGGCAATGGCATTATCTCGCACCCTTGCCTTCACCTCTTCGGCGGTAATCTTACGCTTGTCCATGTCCGACCCCATTGTATTATTGTCTTTTACCATAGTTCTTATCAGCAATAGCGCAAATCAATTGGCGTTCCAGACCCGCCATAGATTTCAATTGGCTCGGAAAAATGACAACAATGCCGTGTTGAAGCCAGGCCTCGCGCGCAGCTTTACTGGCACCATTTGGGTCAGGATCTTGCATCATATGCGAGAAGCGTGTCAGGCTTGAACGGCTCACAGCAAACCTTCCTCTTGCCACTGCGCCACTAGGGCGCGCTGTTCTTCCACTTGGGCATCGGTCATCCAGAGGAATGCCGACCGGGCGCGATGCTCGCCGTTCTTCAGCAGCCAGAGGTGGCCCGCCGTCACGGCATGGAGCTTCCACTTGTCGGGCAGCGCATCGATCTCGGCCTGGCTCAACTGGCCCTTCTTCAGCGCGCGCATCGCATCATCGAACCGGGCCTGCTTCTCGCGCTTGATCCGGCTGCCGGCGATGTCCTTGGCGTGCCGCTGCTCCGCCGCGCGCGAGGTCCATTCCGCGATGATCTCGTTGCACTCGGCCACGGTGGGAAACCACTTCAACCGATCGATCGACGTGGCCCAGAGATACTCGATCGCGCCCTTGGGGTGCTTGGCCAGCTTGAGCAGGTATTGCTTGACCATCACCGCGCCTGTCGCCGCATCCTTGCCTTGACGCGGCAGCACCGCCATCATCGCCATCAGCGCTTTTTCCAGATACTGCGGCGGGCAAGGCTCAGGCTGAACGGCGGGGCACGAGATCACTGCCTCCAGTTTCTCGATCATCCCATCGTCCAGCCTCTCCGGGAGGGCCCGGATCTCCGTCAATCCCAAGACGCTGCTGGAGGAAAGCCACTGCGCCGTCGGGCTCGTGGCGGTAATCAGATCTTGCCCGGTTGCTTCGGTCATATGCGCCCTCAATGAGCTTCAAGAAGGATTTGGGTTGCAGCAGGAAATCCACGTCCGCCCGCCAGCCGGTGTCGTTATCGCCCCGCAGAAACCGGGAGCGGATGATGGCCCTGATGGCGGTGCGGAAGCCTTCCTCGCCGTGATCGCGGATCAGCCTGGTGGCGTGCTTGCGGCGGGCATCGGACAGCTTCGTGGCCTTGGGCAGGCCGATCTGAACCGCTGCCCGGTTCCACATGTCGAGCACGTCCTGTGGCCCAAACTTGGCGGCGGCAGGCGAAGCTTCAACCTCACCCCGATTGTCCGCGGTGGGCGCTGGGGCAGGCTCTGGGTAAGCCTCGAAATCAGAACGGGGGGAAAGGGGGGTATGAGAACCGTTAGGTTCTCTTGTTTCCTTGTTCCCTTGTTCTTTTGCTGTCCGATTTCTGTCCGACTTCTGTTCGGTTGACTGTCCGGACATATGTCCGCCTTCTGCCGCTACGTCCTGATATTTGTCGTAATTGCAGATGGTTATGACTGACTTTCCCTGTCCGGTTTGCCGTTCGATCATATGTTCGGTTTCGAGACGGACCAAAAACCGCTCGACCGCGCTGGGTGACCAGCCCCACTCCTTCGCCAGATACTCGCGGCCAGCACAAAGCTGCCCGCGTTCGACAGTGATCGTGCGCCCGCGCGCGTCATGCGTTGTCGGTTTCCAGCATGCCTTGCCGATCAGCCAGAACCATGCGCCCAGCCGCGCGGAATCGCCCCGGAACAGGTGATGATCGAGCGCTTCACGGTGGAGGGTGACGAAGCCGCTCACAGGGGCCGCTCTCCCCGGACTTGGGCATAGCGATCGGCGTGGATGGCCTTGCGGGGGCCGCCACGCGCGCGAATGCATGGAAAGCCCCTCAGGGCGCCGCATGTCGGGCAGATGACCTGAGCAGCGGCCCTGCGGAGGCTATCGCGGTGGAATTGGCTGCGGTCTTTCACGTCCACGGCATTTCCCCATCCGCATCAACCAAGGCCGCCCGCAGCGCCATGTCAGCGCGCGTGGCCCTGGCCGCCTCGGCAGCGGCAAAGTCGCTGGGGAATGCATCGGTCGAATAGGCCAGCGGCCGGCCACACGCGGCGATCAGATGCCACCGCCAGCCATCATGGTGCTGATGCACCTCGAAAGGCGCTGGGATGCTCATGCGACACCCGCAAAGCAGGCGCAGCCGCTATCGCCGGGCTGATATTCGTAGCGCTCCTCAGGCTGGGCGCGAAGTCGCTGGGCGAAGGCATCAAGCGTCATGGGTTTCTTTTCGCCACCACGCCGGTCGGTCATCATCGACACGTCTTTTCCTATGTGGGCACGGATTTTTCGCTCCATCATCGCATCGTAAGCGAAGCGATCGGGTTGAACGCGGGA